>NZ_JAWRXV010000037.1:0-103641 GCF_046534875.1 Paraburkholderia sp. SIMBA_054
TCAGTGACCCGAAGATCACCGCGCGCCGCCATCGAGCACCCACACTTATCGGCTGTTGATTGTTAAAGAACATTCGCGGGAAGCGCCTTGCTTTCACCACGTTGCTGCGTCAGCAGCAGAGAAACGAGATTATGAAGAACCTTTTTCGCTTCGTCAACCGGTTTTTTTTAGCATCGCCTGAAAAACCCTGCTGACTTCACGACCGCGCCGTTTCTGCCGCGGCCCCGTTGCGTCGCACCCAACTCCGTGCTGCTCAACGAGGACGCGAATCTTAGGCCATCCCGCACCCCGTGACAAGGGTGTGACGCAAAGTTTTTTAAGGGTCACTTCAAACCGCCAACCACCGGCTGCAGCGGGATCGCGTCCGCCATCGCCGAATAGCCTGCGTCGCTGGGATGGATCTGGTCTCCACTGTCGAACGAGCGCCGCAGGCGCGTCGGATCGGTAGGGTCGCGCAGCGCGGCGTCAAAATCCACGACGCCATCGAATGCGTGGCTCGTCCGGATCCATTGATTCACCTCCGTGCGAATCGCCTCGCGCTGCGTCGGCAGCGCCGCCGGTGTCAATGTGGCGCCGAAAATCCGCACTCCGCGAGCATGCGCCGCCGCAATCACGCGCTTGTAGCCCGCGATCAGGCCATCCACCGTCACCTGCGTATGCGGAGCGTCGCAATCCAGGCCGCCATGCGCCGGCATCGCTGCGAAGTTGATGTCATTGATACCGATCAGCAGGATCACCGTCTTCACGCCCGGCTGAGCCAGCACGTCCCTCCCGAAGCGCGACGCGAGCGCGTCCCCGTAGCAACTCGAATCCGTCAACAGCCGGTTTCCACTGATCCCCAGATTGACGACCGCCACCGACTTGTCGCCGCCCTGCGCCACCCTTCGCGCCAGCGCATCCGGCCAGCGTCGGTTCTGATTCAGGCTCGAGCGCATCCCATCCGTAATCGAATCGCCGATCGCCGCAATCGTCGACGACGAAGGCGCCTCGACCTGCACGCCCGTTACCCACGCGAACTGCGTGATCCGCTGCCGGTAAGCGTCGGCGGAGGCGTCGCCGGCATGGTTGCCCGGAATCGACAGATAGTTGACCTGGCTCGACACGCGATGCCACGCGATCAATTTTTGCTCGCGCCCCATATAACTACTGACCGCGTACGGCACTCCGGCGGAGATCCCGACACGGACGGGATCGCTATCGATTTCTCCGCCCGGCGGCACGCTAACGGCCGACTTTCCGCCGAAAGTCACCCGCGCCTCCGTCCCAACCTGAACGGCCGAGCCGGCACCGGAGCGCGCGATCCGCAAATCTTCGATGACTAACGGCGCTTTCCCATACGCATTACTTATATGGATGCGCGCGACCTCGCCCGAAAGCGTCGGATACACGATCTGCCGAAGCGTCCGCCCCGCAACATCAGGCGCCCGGTACAGCGGAGGCGGATTGGATATTTGTGGAATCGGCTGGAGCGCGGTCGCCCAGGTGGTGACCCAAGGCGAGTTTTCGGCAGCAGAAACGGGAGCCGACACCAGCAGAAAGGAAGACAGAACCGCGCCACACACGACGGCGAGAGAACGAGTGGTCATTGCGACTGATCGGTGAAAAATGGTTGAGGACATAAGCCGCTCATTGTGCACGATTGCATAGTGCAAACCCCTACCGGCGTATCTCGAAAAATTTATTAACCGACCGGCCGGTTGGTTTATACTGCCGAACACACACTTACTCATGACGAGAGCGTTCGACATGTACACGCAATCCCTCGACATCCCCGGCAACGTCGCCCCGCTCGACGCGGCTGCCAGTTCGCCCGAGCAGGCCCGTTTCGACGCAGTCATGGCCGCCGACGGCAAGATCGAACCGCAAGACTGGATGCCCGACGCGTACCGCAAGACGCTGGTCCGTCAAATCTCACAGCACGCGCACTCGGAAATCGTCGGCATGCTGCCGGAAGGGAACTGGATCACGCGCGCGCCGAGCCTTAAGCGCAAGGCGATCCTGCTGGCCAAGGTGCAGGACGAAGGCGGCCACGGTCTCTATCTGTATAGCGCAGCTGAAACGCTCGGCGTGTCGCGCGACCAGATGATCGATGGGCTGCACTCCGGCAAGGCCAAGTATTCGAGCATCTTCAATTACCCGACGCCGACCTGGGCGGACGTCGGCGTGATCGGCTGGCTGGTCGACGGCGCGGCGATCATGAACCAGATTCCGCTGTGCCGCTGCACGTATGGTCCGTATGCACGAGCGATGATCCGTATCTGCAAGGAAGAGTCGTTCCATCAACGCCAGGGCTTCGACGCGTTGCTCGCGATGATGAAAGGCACCGACGCGCAGCGCGAGCTGGTCCAGCAGGCCGTGAACCGCTGGTGGTATCCCGTGCTGATGATGTTCGGCCCGAGCGACAAGGATTCCGTCCACAGCAACCAGTCGGCCAAGTGGGGCATCAAGCGCATCACGAACGACGACCTGCGTCAGAAATTCGTCGACGCGACCGTCGAGCAGGCGAAGGTACTGGGCGTCACGCTGCCGGATCCGAATCTGAAGTGGAACGAAGAACGCGCCCACTACGACTACAGCGACCTCGACTGGGATGAATTCTGGCGCGTCGTCAACGGCGACGGCCCGTGCAACAAGGAACGCCTCGCCACGCGCGTGAAGGCGCACAACGACGGTGCCTGGGTCCGCGAAGCCGCCCTCGCCCATGCCGAAAAACAGCGCCAGCGCGCGCAGCAACACGCCGCCTGAGTGGCGCCCCGAATCTGGAAGGAGATAGCGATGAACAAGGAATGGCCGATCTGGGAAGTCTTCGTGCGCAGCAAGCAGGGACTCGACCACAAGCATTGCGGCAGCCTGCACGCGTCGGACGCGTCGATGGCGCTGCGCATGGCGCGCGACGTCTACACGCGCCGGCAGGAAGGCGTGAGCATCTGGGTGGTGCCGTCGTCGGCGATCACGGCATCGGCGCCTGACGACAAGGCAGAACTGTTCGAACCGGCGGCGGACAAGATCTATCGCCATCCGACGTTCTATCAGCTGCCTGACGAAGTCAACCACATGTAAGCGCGCGTCATGACTATCACACCCCAACATCTCGCCTACGTGCTGCGCCTCGCCGACACCGCGCTGATCCTCGGTCAGCGCAACGCGGAATGGTGCGGCCACGGCCCGATTCTCGAAGAAGACATCGCGCTGTCGAACATGAGCCTCGACCTGGTCGGCCAGGCGCGCCTGCTGTACACGCACGCCGCCGATCTGGAAAAGACGCTGACTGGCAAAAGCCGCACGGAAGACGACTACGCGTTCTTCCGCGCCGAGCGCGAGTTCGCGAACTACACGCTTGCCGAGCTGCCGCATGTCGGGCCGCTCGCGGGCACGGCGCGCGCCGATAAAGACTACGCGGTCACGATCGTTCGCAACTTCCTGTACTCGACGCTGATGCTGCACGTGTGGTCGACCTTGACGGGTTCGTCGGACGAACAGCTGGCTGCCATTGCCGCCAAGTCGATTAAGGAAACGCAGTATCACGTGCATCACTCACACGAGTGGCTCGTGCGTTTCGGCGACGGCACGGACGAATCCCATGCCCGCGCACAAGCTGCGCTCGACTATCTGATGCCGTACACGCGCGAATTTTTCAGCGCGGACGCGACGGAAGACGCGATCGCCGCTGCCGGTGTCGGCCCGAAGACGTCCGAAATTGAAGCGGTGTGGCTCGAAGACGTGCGCGCCGCGCTCGACGAAGCGACGCTGAAACTGCCCGAGCCCGTCAAGCACATCACGACGGGCAAGTACGGCGAGCATTCGGAGCACATGGGCTTCCTGCTTGCCGAAATGCAAAGCCTCGCGCGCCAGCATCCAGGCGCAAGCTGGTAATCCGTCGATCCAACAGGTGAAACCCACGATGATGTCGACCGCTCAAACAGCCGCCGTGGCACCGGATCACGCGCTCGCCCAGGCGTGGGCCGTGCTCGAAGCCGTGCCTGACCCGGAAATCCCCGTCGTGTCGATCCGCGAACTGGGCATTTTGCGTGACGTGCGCCACGCTGCCGACGGCGCGCTCGAAGTCGTCATCACGCCGACTTACTCGGGTTGCCCGGCGATGTCGCAGATCGCGGAAGACATCGGCCATGCGCTCGATGCGGCGGGTTTCACGCCGTATCGCGTGGCAACCGTGCTCGCGCCCGCCTGGACCACCGACTGGATCACCGACGACGCCCGCGACAAGCTGCGCGCCTACGGCATCGCACCGCCAACGGGCAACTGTGGCAGCGGCGACGCCGGCGCGAACGTCGGACAGAAAGAGAAAGTGATCCGCTTCGTCCCGCGGTCGCTGCCCGCGCCCGCCTGCCCGCGTTGCGGCTCGAAGCACACGGAACGCCTCGCGCAATTCGGCTCGACAGCCTGCAAGGCGCTGTACCGCTGTGTCGACTGCCGCGAACCCTTCGACTATTTCAAACCGTACTGATATGGCCACCCCGCAATTTCATCCGCTGCGCATCCGGGAAGTGCGGCCCGAAACCGCCGATGCGGTCTCCGTCGCCTTCGAAATCCCCGTCGAACTGCGCGAGCAGTATCGCTTCACGCAGGGCCAGTTCGTCACGTTGAAGACGCACATCGACGGCGAGGAAACGCGCCGTTCGTATTCGATCTGCGTCGGCGTCACCGATTACGACCGCGATGGCGAGTTGCGCATCGGCATCAAGCGCGTGCGCGGCGGCCGCTTTTCGAACTTCGCGTTCGATACGCTGCAACCCGGCCACACGCTCGACGTGATGACGCCCGACGGCCGCTTCTTCACGCACCTGAACGCCGATCACGGCAAGCAGTACGTCGCGTTCTCGGGCGGCTCGGGCATCACGCCTGTGCTGGCCATCGTCAAGACGACGCTCGAAATCGAGCCGCGCAGCACGTTCACGCTGATCTACGGGAACCGCAGCGTCGATCAGATCATGTTCGCCGAAGAGCTCGAAGACCTGAAGAACCGGTTCATGAACCGCTTCGTGCTGTATCACGTGCTGTCCGACGATATCCAGGACGTCGAGCTGTTCAACGGCGTGCTTGACCAGGCAAAGTGCGAGTCGTTCCTTGAGACGCTCGTGCCTGTGGACTCGATCGACGAAGCCTTCATCTGCGGCCCCGGTCCGATGATGGACGCCGCCGAAGCCGCGCTGAACGCGGCGGGCGTGCCCCAGGCGAAGGTGCACGTCGAGCGTTTCGGCACGCCGCTGCCGCAGGCGGGCGTCCCCCTTGCAGAAATCACCGACGACACCCCCGCCGCCGATCTCGAAATCGTGCTCGACGGCAAAAAGCGCAAGCTGCGCCTGCCGTATCAGGGTTTGAGCGTGCTCGACGTCGGCCTGCGCGCCGGACTGGCGCTGCCGTATGCGTGCAAGGGCGGCGTCTGCTGCACCTGCCGCGCGAAGGTGCTCGAAGGCGAAGTGAAGATGGAAAAGAACTACACGCTGGAAGAGCACGAAATCCGCGACGGCTACGTGCTGACCTGCCAGTGCCATCCGATCAGCGACAAGGTCGTGGTTAGCTACGACGAACGTTGACGCCTGCATGGCGCAGTGCGCCATGCACCGAACGTGCGCATCGTCGCTTTCGGCACACACGCGATCCGCTTACACTAGGGGCCGCTCGTCAGGGGAAACGCATTCCTCGGACGGGCGGCCTTTTCCGTTACCTGACCGAACTGAGTGATCGAACTGCGCTTCGCATTGCGCTCAAAGCGCGCGCGAACCGCCCGTCAATGACCATGAGCACGATCCACATCGCGAACGGCGACGTCGCCGCCGATTCTCTGCGCAAGGCGCTCGACCAGGCGCGCCGGACGGATATCGTGCTGGCCTTACGCGACGATCTGGCCGTCGGCCCGTTGCATGGCATCGACGAAGCGCCGCAGGTACGCGCCGACTTCTGGGGAGGCGTCATCGGCGACACCACGCGCGATTTTCTCGCCGAGCTAGAACAGCAAGCGAACGAGCTGAAAGCGGTGGTCGACGATACGACGCATGTGGTCGTGTGGCACGGCCAGAGCGCCGCCGATCAGCTGACGCTGCGCCGCGTGTGCTTCCATCTGCGCGAGATGCCGCAGCGGCTCAACGAAGTGCGTCTGTCGATCGACGACCTGACGGGCGACGCAAGCGCCCCGCTACACCGCCCCGATCGCGCGACCTCAGTCGGCATGTTCGCGCCCGATCTGCTGCAAAAGCGCCTGCGCAGCGCCGCGCCGATTTCGGTGCTGCGCATTGGCAGGCTTGCGCTCGAATGGCAGGAAGTGAAAGTCGTCGACGCCGAGCTGCGCCGCTGGCACGACAACACCTTTACGACTGGCACGTTCGCCGAACTGGACGCGCTGATCTTCGAACACGCCGTCGAAGGCTGGCAGCCCGCCGGGCGCGCCGCCGCTTACGTGATGGCGGCGGATAACGGCTTGCTGGTCAGCGACAGCCTCGTGCTGTGGCGGCTGCGCGAACTCGCGGCCGCTGGCCAGTTGCAGTTGCGCGGCGACGCGAATGACTGGCGTTCTCTCGAAATGCACGTCACGCGCACAACCCTTTCTCCCATATAAGACCAACCAGAATAATCATGGCCCGTACACGAGCCCCAGACCATGAAAGCCAGCGTGACCAGATCCTCGATCTGGCCGCCGAAAAATTCGCTCAAACGAGCTATCCCAGCACGTCGATGGCCGATCTGGCTGCGGCGAGCGGCACGTCGAAAGCGCGCCTTTATCACTATTACGAGAGCAAGGAAGCGATTCTCTTCGACCTGCTCGACCGCTACACGAAGCGACTGATGCTGATCATCGCCGAGGTCGAAGGCGCGAGCCAGCGGCGCGGACTCACCGAACGCGAGACCTTCGCCGAGCTGATCCGCGCGTTCCTCTCCGAGTACGAGACGTCGCACAGTCGGCACGTCGCTCTGTTGAACGACGTCAAATATCTGGTCGAAGCGCAGCGCGAGATCATCCTGAACCGTCAGCGCGACGTGGTCGCCGCGTTCGCGCGGCAACTGGCGCGCGCGTACCCCGAGAGCGTGGCGCGCGAAAACCAGACCGCCCTCACGATGATGGTGTTCGGGATGATCAACTGGACGTTCACCTGGCTGAAGCCGGGCGGCCCGATGGGCTATCGGGAATTCGCGGAACAGGTGGTCGCGATGGTGGATCACGGGCTGGCCGCGAGTGCATCGGACGGTGGCGCTGGCGGTCGTTGAGGTCCGCGCCGCCACGCGCCCGGCCTCACATGGATGCTGTCATGCAGCAATTACCGTGCCGTCGTTGTGACAAGACGACGCAACCACGGCGCGCGACCGACTCATATATTTTTCTTAAAAATCAATAACATAGTACTCATCGCACATAATTTTAGACCCCACCCTCGGCTTGTATCAGGGTTTTCCCCAGTGCTACCTCGGGTTTTCCATTAGAATGCTTATTGCGGCGCATCATGCCGCATAGCTAAAAGGAGAACCCACCATGAATCTGCAAACTGTCCGCGCCGCCGAGCCGATCGTGGTCGATCGCTTGCTGAACGTCGCCGGCCGCTCGCCTGTTCTGATCCGGGAACTCAGCGAGAAAGACCGCGAGCGTCTGCTCGCTCACTTCCTCGAACTCGACGAAGACGATCGCCTGCTGCGCTTTGGTCAGGTCACGCCGGATCACGTCATCGAAAACTATGTTCGCATGCTGGATTTCAGCCGCGACACCGTGTTCGGCGTATTCGACCGTCAACTGCAACTAGTCGGCGCCGGCCATCTGGCGTATCTGCCGGCTGAAGGCGATACACGCACCGCTGAATTCGGCGTGTCGGTGTCGGAAAGCGTGCGCGGCCAGGGTATCGGCACGAAGCTCTTCGAGCGCGCCGCCATCCGCAGCCGCAACACGCACGTCACGACGCTGTACATCCACTGCCTGTCGCGCAACACGACGATGATGCACATCGCCAAGAAGGCGGGCATGAAGATCGAATACGCGTACGGCGAAGCGGACGCCTATCTGACGCTCACGCCCGCGGATCAGAACAGCATCATCTCGGAGATGCTGCAGGAGCAAGCCGCCGTGTTCGACTATGTGCTCAAGCGCCAGGCGCGCAACACGTCGAAGCTGATCGAGTCGTTCATTCCGACCGCGATCGCCGCGTAAGTTTCAGCGAAACGGAACATCCAGAAAGGGCGGCTCTTCACGGAGCCGCCCTTTTCTTTTGCCCAACGCGCCTGTCGCGCCCGTCGTTCAAAGCGGCAGCGCGGTCGTCTCCTTGAACTTCTCCAGCGAAAAGCTCGACTTCACGTCGATCACCGACGGATGCCGCAGCAACTGGTCCTGCACAAACCGCGAAAAGTGCGCCATGTCGCGCACCTGCACACGCAGCAGATAGTCCATATCGCCCGTCATCGCGTAGCACGCGACCACCTCCGGCCATCCCTGCACCGCCACGCGAAACAGTTCCGAATGCGTCGCGCCCGCACGCCCCGGCGTGCCGTCGGCGCGTGCGCTGAGAGCCGGGCCGCCGCGCTTTTCTAGCCGCACGTTGACGTAGGCGAGCAGATCGAGCCCGAGCATCTGCGAATCCAGCAGCGCGACATAACCGCGAATCACGCCGGTTTCCTCCAGCCTGCGGATGCGCCGCAAGCACGGACTCGGCGACAGGTTCACCCGCTCGGCGATCTCCTGATTCGACAGCCGCCCGTTTTCCTGAAGAATCGCGAGAATGCGCCGGTCGATCACGTCTATCTCAATTTGAGCCATGTTCTGCCATCCGAGGCGTATTACGCGCCAGAAAATAGCCCGAGCGTAGTGTTCCTCGAATAATTTCGCAAGTTTTCTTCCTGAGGCGGCAACTACACTGTTCTTCATCAGATCGCGCGACGCGCCCCGCACACAGTCGAGGAGACAGACATGAAGGTTTCTACCTGGGAGAATCCCGTCGGCACCGACGGCTTCGAGTTCATCGAATACACCGCGCCGGACCCCGTCGCGCTCGGCAAGCTGTTCGAGAGCATGGGCTTCACGGCAATCGCGAAGCATCGCCACAAGAACGTGACGCTGTACCGTCAGGGCGAGATCAACTTCATCGTCAATGGCGAGCCCGACTCGTTTGCGCAGCGCTTCGCACGTTTGCACGGCCCTTCGATCTGCGCGATCGCGTTCCGCGTGCAGGACGCGGCAAAGGCGTACCAGCGCGCGCTCGAACTCGGCGCATGGGGCTTCGACAACAAGACGGGCCCGATGGAGCTGAACATTCCGGCCATCAAGGGGATTGGCGATTCACTGATCTATTTCGTCGACCGCTGGCGCGGCAAGAACGGCGCGGCGCCGAACAGCATCGGCGACATCGGCATTTATGACGTCGACTTCGAGCCGATTCCAGGCGCGAACCCGAATCCCGTCGGCAACGGCCTCACCTATATCGATCACCTGACGCATAACGTCCATCGCGGACGCATGCAGGAATGGGCCGAGTTCTACGAGCGGCTGTTCAATTTCCGCGAAGTGCGCTACTTCGATATCGAAGGCAAGGTAACGGGCGTCAAGTCGAAGGCGATGACGTCGCCGTGCGGCAAGATCCGCATTCCGATCAATGAGGAAGGTTCGGAAACGGCGGGCCAGATCCAGGAATATCTCGACGCGTATCGCGGCGAAGGCATTCAGCACATCGCGCTCGGCACGGACGATATCTACCGCACGGTAGACGGGTTGCGCGCGTCGAACATCTCGCTGCTCGACACGATCGACACCTACTACGAACTCGTCGACCGCCGCGTGCCGAATCACGGTGAACCGCTGGACGAACTGCGCAAGCGCAAGATTCTGATCGACGGCGAACACGACGACCTGCTGCTGCAGATCTTCACCGAGAACCAGATCGGACCGATCTTCTTCGAGATCATCCAGCGCAAGGGCAACCAGGGTTTCGGCGAGGGTAACTTCAAGGCGCTGTTCGAATCGATCGAACTGGATCAGATTCGTCGCGGTGTCGTGCAGGACAAGACCTGACCCGCTGCGAAAGAGTTAGCGCCAAATAAGAAAAGGCGAGGAATCGTATGATCCTCGCCTTTTCGCATTTTGGAACCGGCTTTTCTCTCCCTCAACCGGCTCTCATCTGTTCATACGCCGCGGATGATCAGCCGATCACCCGCCAGAGCGCGTCAGCCACGCTGCTCCGTGTCGTCGGACTCGCGCCGCTGGTTCACGGCGACCGTCGTCGCGGCGACCTGCGTGGTGCGCGTGACGGCATTTGCGAGCGCATTGGCGCTGTTCGGGCGCATCGGCGCGCTCATCGCGAAGAATGCTGCCGAGACCATCAGGAAGGTCTGGATGTGTCTTGTGTTCATGCGTACTCCTTTTTCGACTGCACAGCGAAGCTCCGCCGCATGCGGAACGTTGCGATTCATGCAGATGGGGAGTTTAGACCGACATTTCAAGCCCAGTTCCGCACGTTGCAAGCTTTTACACCCTGTAACAGCGGCAAACGAAAAAGCTCGCACGCGGTCATACGGATGACATTTCGTTCGTGACCCGTCCCGCACCGTGGTGTTTCCGACGATAGGCGGCGGGTTTTCACCAGTGCTACCATCGAACGAAAGCCGTCAACATGGCGACCCCGGCCGAAGCATTCACAAGATGCCGAGGCCAAGCAGGTTTTGGTGATCCCAAACTGGGTGGAGGAGTACACATAATGAATGCCCCGCTAGACGCCGGTCAGCGAGCCTCGCTCGAAGCCGCGCTGACTTCCGTCACGCTCGACGACAAATACACGCTTGAACGCGGCCGCGCGTACATGAGCGGCATCCAGGCGCTGGTCCGCCTGCCGATGCTGCAACAGGAACGCGACCAGGCCGCCGGGCTCAATACAGCCGGGTTCATCTCGGGCTATCGCGGATCGCCGCTCGGCGGTCTCGACCTGTCGCTGTGGAAGGCGAAGAAGCATCTCGCCGCGCACCAGGTCGTGTTCCAGCCAGGCGTCAACGAAGACCTCGCCGCCACCGCCGTGTGGGGCTCGCAGCAGGTCAACCTCTATCCCAGCGCCAAATACGACGGCGTGTTCTCGATGTGGTACGGCAAGGGTCCCGGCGTCGACCGTTCGGGCGACGTGTTCAAGCACGGCAACTCGGCCGGTTCGTCGCCACATGGCGGCGTCCTCGTGCTCGCCGGCGACGATCACGCCGCCAAGTCGTCGACGCTCGCGCACCAGTCCGAACATCTGTTCAAGGCATGCGGCCTGCCCGTGCTGTTTCCGTCGAACGTGCAGGAATATCTCGACTTCGGCCTGCACGGCTGGGCGATGAGCCGTTACTCCGGCCTGTGGGTCGCGATGAAGTGCGTGACCGACGTGGTTGAATCATCGGCTTCCGTCGATATCGATCCGCACCGCACGCAAATCATCCTGCCGACCGACTTCGCGATGCCCGAAGGCGGCCTAAACATTCGCTGGCCCGATCCGCCGCTCGTGCAGGAAGCGCGTCTGCTCGACTACAAGTGGTACGCCGCGCTCGCCTATGTGCGCGCGAACAAGCTCGACCGCGTCGAGATCGATTCGCCGCACGCGCGCTTCGGCATCATGACGGGCGGCAAGGCGTATCTCGACGTGCGACAGGCGCTGACCGATCTAGGCCTCGACGACGAAACATGCTCGCGCATCGGCATTCGGCTATACAAGGTCGGCTGCGTGTGGCCGCTCGAAGCGCAAGGCGCGCAAGCTTTTGCGCGTGGCCTCGAAGAAATTCTGGTGGTCGAAGAGAAGCGCCAGATTCTCGAATACGCGATCAAGGAAGAGCTGTACAACTGGCCCGACGCGCAGCGTCCGCGTGTGTTCGGCAAGTTCGACGAGAAGGACGGCGCAGGCGGCGAATGGTCGGTGCCGATGGGCAACTGGCTGCTGCCCGCGCACTATGAACTCTCGCCCGCGCTGATCGCGAAGGCGATTGCAACGCGGCTCGACAAGTTCGACCTGCCGTCCGACGTGCGCGCGCGCATCGCCACGCGCGTCGCGGTAATTGAAGCGAAGGAAAAGGCGCTCGCGCGCCCGCGCGTTCAGGCGGAGCGCAAGCCGTGGTTCTGCTCCGGCTGTCCGCACAACACGTCGACGAATGTGCCCGAAGGCTCGCGCGCGATGGCGGGCATCGGCTGCCATTACATGACCGTGTGGATGGACCGCAGCACCAGCACGTTCAGCCAGATGGGCGGCGAAGGCGTCGCGTGGGTCGGCCAGGCGCCGTTCACCAACGACAAGCACGTGTTCGCCAACCTGGGTGACGGCACGTACTTCCATTCGGGCCTGCTCGCGATTCGCGCGGCGATCGCGTCGAAGGCGAACATCACGTACAAGATTCTCTACAACGACGCCGTCGCGATGACGGGCGGCCAGCCCGTCGACGGCGTGCTGACGGTGCCGCAGATCACACATCAGCTCGCCGCCGAAGGCGCGAAGAAGATCGTGATCGTCACCGATGAGCCGGAGAAGTACAACGCGAACGTCGGTCTTGCGCCCGGTATCACGATTCATCATCGCGACCAGCTTGACGACGTACAGCGCGAACTGCGCGAGATCGAAGGCACGACGATCCTGATCTACGACCAGACTTGCGCGACCGAGAAGCGCCGCCGTCGGAAACGCGGCGCCTATCCCGATCCGGCGAAGCGCGTCGTCATCAACGAAGCGGTCTGTGAAGGCTGCGGCGATTGCTCGGTGCAGTCGAACTGCCTGTCCGTCGAGCCGCTCGAAACCGAGTACGGCACGAAGCGGCAGATCAACCAGTCGACCTGCAACAAGGACTACTCGTGTCTGAAGGGCTTCTGCCCGAGCTTCGTGACGGTCGAAGGCGGGCAATTGCGCAAGCCGCAGGCGTCGGGTGTCGCGGGCGACGCGATGCCGCCCGTTCCCGATCCCGAAGTCCCCGCCATCGCGAAGCCGTATGGCGTGCTGGTGACGGGCGTCGGCGGCACGGGTGTCGTGACGATCGGCGCGCTGCTCGGCATGGCTGCGCACCTCGAAAGCAAGGGTGTCACCGTGCTCGACGTGACGGGCCTCGCGCAAAAGGGCGGCGCCGTGATGAGCCACGTGCAGATCGCGAACCAGCCCGCCGACATCCACGCGACGCGTATCGCGATGGGCGAAGCGAGTCTGGTGATCGGCTGTGATTCGCTCGTGACGGCCAGCGACGAATGCGTGTCGCGGATGCAGGCCGGTCAAACGCACGTCGTGCTGAACAGCGCGCCGACGCCGACCGCGGAGTTCATCAAGAACCCGAACTGGCGCTTCCCCGGCGCAAGCGCCGATGCGGACGTGCGCGCGGCAGCGGGCGACGAGCAAGTCGCCGCCGTCGACGCGAATCACTTCGCGGTTGCGCTACTCGGCGACGCGATCTACACGAACCCGTTCGTGCTCGGCTACGCATGGCAGAAGGGTTGGCTGCCGCTCACGCACGAGTCGCTGGTTCGCGCGATCGAGCTGAACGCAGTGCAGGTCGAGAAGAATCTCGCGGCGTTCGAATGGGGCCGCCGCGCGGCTCACGATCTGGCTGCCGTGCGCAAGCTCGCGCAGATGCAAGATCGTTTCGATGACGGCAACACGGCGAATGCCGCGAGCAGCAAGATCGTTTCACTGCATACGCCGAAGGCGCTCGATACGCTGATCGACAAGCGCGCACAGTATCTCGTCGAGTATCAGAACGAAGCGTACGCGACGCGTTACCGCAAGCTGATCGAAACAGTGCGCGCCGCCGAAACGAAGCTCGATGCCGCTGACGGCCAGATGCTGTTGACGGAAGCCGTCGCGAAGAATCTGCACAAGCTGATGGCGTACAAGGACGAGTACGAAGTGGCGCGTCTCTATTCGGACCCGGCGTTCGTCGAGAAGCTGAAGTCGAATTTCGAGGGCGACTGGAAGCTCAAGTTCCACCTCGCGCCGCCGGCCACGTCGAAGAAGGACGCGCATGGGCATCTGGTGAAGAAGCAGTACGGTCCGTGGATGCTCAACGCGATGCACGTGCTCGCGAAGATGAAGTTTCTGCGCGGCACGGCGCTCGATGTGTTCGGCAAGACGGAAGAGCGTCGCACCGAACGGGCGCTGATCGTCGAGTATGAGACGCTGGTGCATGAACTGGTCGGCGGGCTGACCGCGGAGAAGCGTGCGCTGGCTGTCGAGCTGGCGAATCTGCCGGATGGGATTCGCGGCTACGGCCACGTCAAGGAAAACAACCTGAAGGGCGTGCGGGCGAAGTGGACGTCGTTGCTCGCGAAGTGGCGCGCGCCGATGGGTGGGGTTGAGCGGCACGTAGCATAACGTTCTGCCACTCCCGAAGTACAAAGGGCACCTCGCGGTGCCCTTTTTTCATCGTATCAACGAACGAAGCTTACTTCGCGACGTTGCGCTCCACGTTGGCATTCGCCGAAGCGACAGCCGTCATGTTGATGATCCGGCGCACCGTCGCGGCCGGCGTCAGGATGTGCACCGGCTTGGCCGCGCCGAGCAGGAACGGACCGACCGTCACGCCTTCGCCGCCGATCATCTTCAGCAGGTTGTACGTGATGTTCGCCGCTTCGACGTTCGGCATGATCAGCAGGTTCGCTTCGCCCGTCAGCGTCGTGCCGGGGAACGCGGCCTTGCGCACCGCTTCCGACAGCGCGGCGTCGCCGTGCATTTCGCCGTCCACTTCGAGATGCGGCGCGCGTTCGGCGATCAGCTTGCGCGCAGCCGCCATGCGTGCCGAAGACGACGACGGGACGCTGCCGAAGTTCGAGTTCGACAGCAACGCGACCTTCGGAACGATCCCGAACTTCTCGATTTCACCCGCGGCGAGGATCGTCATGTCGGCGAGCTGTTCGGCCGTCGGCACTTCGTTCACGTACGTGTCGCTGATGAAGAGATTGCGGCCCGGCAGCATCAACAGATTCATCGCGGCAAAGTTGTCCACCTTCTCCGCCTTGCCCAGCACCTGCTCGACGAACTTCAGATGCTCGTGATACGTGTCGATCAGACCGCAGATCATGCCGTCCGCGTCGCCGAGATGCACGAGAATCGCGCCGATCAGCGTGTTGAACTTGCGCATCGCTGCCTTCGCGACTTCCGGCGTGACGCCCTCGCGCGCGCCGATCTCGTGATACGCCTGCCAGCTCTTCTGATAACGCGGATCGTCTTCCGGATTGACGATCTCGACATCCTCGCCGCACTTGAGCTTCGAGCCCATCTTCTTCAGACGCATCTCGATCACGCTCGGGCGGCCCACGAGAATCGGCTTCGCGATCTTCTCGAGCAGCACGAATTGCGCAGCGCGCAACACGCGATCGTCCTCACCTTCCGCGAACACGATGCGCGCCGGTTGCGCCTTCGCTGCCGCGAACACCGGGCGCATCACCATGCCCGTGCGGTAGACGGTTGCGCCGAGCTGCTCACGGTACGCGTCCATGTCCTGAATCGGACGCGTCGCGACGCCCGAGTCCATCGCGGCCTGCGCAACGGCGGGCGCGATCTTGATGATCAGACGCGGATCGAACGGCTTCGGAATCAGATAGTCGGGGCCGAATTCGAGCGAGTGACCTTCGTACGCCTTCGCGACTTCATCGCCCTGATCGGTTTCTTCCGCGAGTTCAGCGATCGCGCGCACGCACGCGAGCTTCATTTCTTCCGTAATCGTCGTCGCGCCGACGTCGAGCGCGCCGCGGAAGATGAACGGGAAGCACAGCACGTTGTTGACCTGATTCGGATAGTCCGAACGGCCCGTCGCGACGATGCAGTCCGGGCGCACCTTCTTCGCTTCTTCGGGGCGGATTTCCGGCTCCGGGTTCGCGAGCGCGAGGATCAGCGGCTGCGTGCCCATCTCCTTGACCATCTCCGGCTTCAGCACGCCCGCGCTCGAGCAGCCGAGGAATACGTCCGCGCCCTTGATGGCGTCAGCCAGCGTGCGCGCTTCGGTGTTCGCTGCGTAGCGTTCCTTCGACGGGTCCAGGTTGCCGCGGCCTTCGTAGATCACGCCCTTCGAATCGACGACAAGCACGTTCTTCTTCGACAGGCCCAGATTCACGAGCAGGTCCAGACAGGCGATCGCCGCCGCGCCCGCACCCGAGCATACCAGCGTGACCTCTTCGAGCTTCTTGCCGACCACTTTCAGGCCGTTGAGAATCGCCGCCGACGCGATGATCGCCGTGCCGTGCTGGTCGTCGTGGAAAACGGGAATCTTCATGCGCTCGCGCAGCTTCTTCTCGATGTAGAAGCATTCGGGCGCCTTGATGTCTTCGAGGTTGATGCCGCCGAGCGTCGGCTCCAGCATCGCGATCGCGTCGACGAGTTTGTCGGGATCGGACTCGTTCAGCTCGATATCGAACACGTCGATGCCGGCGAACTTCTTGAAGAGACAGCCCTTGCCTTCCATCACCGGCTTCGCGGCGAGCGGCCCGATGTTGCCGAGACCCAGCACGGCCGTGCCGTTCGTGATCACGCCGACCAGGTTGCCGCGCGACGTGTACTTCTGCGCGTCGAGCGGCTCGTCGAAGATGGCCATGCACGCGGCTGCGACACCCGGCGAATACGCCAGCGACAGGTCCAGCTGGTTCGAAAGCGGCTTGGTCGGGGTGACCGAAATCTTGCCGGGTTTCGGGTTCTGGTGATATGCGAGAGCGCTTTGCTTCAGTTGTTCGTCCATTTTCTAACCTGCGAGACGTTGATAATTGGGCCCGGCTCAATGTCACGTGCTGCGCTGGCCAAGGTCGACGGGTTGCTCGACGGCGGCGATTCTCGCGTGCGCCGGTTGGGCGCGGCGTCAAACCTCAGCGGAAAGCAAACGACGCTGAGCTTTTTCGGGTCGACCAGTGTACACCCCGGATGCGACGGTTCGGGGTAGGTTTTGTACCGGATGGATAAGCCAAAACCGCGCCAGCGCTTGCTGCAGCGCGACATGGAAACACTTCCACCCCGCCCGCCGCCGCACGGCGGCAAGGCTCATTCGAGCGTTGCGCCGCGGCGTTCCGGGATCAAAAAGAGCGTGGCGAGAATGTCGAGGAGATAGATCGAAGCGAGCACGCCGAGCGCCGTCGCGAATGAAAACCGCGCGGCCAGCGCGCCGACGGCAACCGGCCCGAACCCGCCAACCGCGCGGCCGATGTTGAACAACACATTTTGCGCGGTGGCGCGGGCATCGGTCGGATACAGCTCAGAGATCAACGCGCCATAGCCGCCAATCATCCCGTTCACGAACATGCCCATCACTGCGCCGCCAATCAGCAGCGCGAATGGCGTGCTCAGTTGCGAGTAGACGAACACCATCACCACGGCGCCCGCCTGGTAGAACAGGAACGCGGGCTTGCGGCCGAAACGGTCGGCCGCGACGCCGAACAGCCAGATGCCGGCGGCCATGCCGAGCACCGTGACGGCCGTCCATAAGCCGGAGCGCGTCAGCGAATAGCCGAAGGTTTTCGACAGATAAGTGGGTAGCCAGATCATCAGGCCGTAATAGCCGAAGTTTTGCACCGAGCACAGAATCACGACGCCCACGCTTGCGCGGATCGTGCGGGCGTCGGCGACGAGCAGTTTCATCGGCGCCTTGCGCATGCCGCGCGCGACGCGCTCGGTGAAGAGCGCCGGTTCCTCGACGCGCCGCCGCACGAAAAACGACACGACGGCGGGCAGCAGCCCGAGCGCGAACATCCCGCGCCAGCCGATCACGGGCAGCAGTAACGGCGTAAGCAGCGCCGCCGCCAGCACACCCAGCTGCCAGCCAAGCCCGACATACGACGACACGCGCGCCCGCTGTGCCGCTGGCCAAGCTTCCGCAACGAGCGTCATGCCGATGCCGAACTCGCCGCCCAGCCCGATGCCCGCGATCGTCCGGTACGCGAGCAGATCGCCGTAACCTTGTGCAAGCGCGCACAGGCCCGTGAAGACCGCGAAGATGAGAATCGTCCACGTGAGCATGCGCACGCGTCCGAAGTAGTCGCTCAAGACGCCGAAAATCACGCCGCCCGCGACCGCGCCGACCAGCGTCCATGTCACCAGCGACCCGGCTTGCGTCGATGAAAGGTGCAGGTCGGCAGCGATGACGGGCAGCATGAAGCCGAGAATCAGCAGGTCGAAGCCGTCCATCGCGTAGCCGAGCACCGACGCGATCAGCGCGCGCGCCGCATAGCCGGGACGGGCGTCCTGCGCGGCCTGAGTCGTAGAAGGGGCGATGTTCATGAGCGGCAACCTTGCAGCAGACGTGAGCAGAAGGCCATCCGAAGGCCGTCTGGGATAATTTGCCGTGAGTGTAAAGGCGCCAGATTGGTGTCACAACCTGGCCAGAATGCATAGGCGAAACGCACGTCCGGCTGCCGCGCCTACCCGCTTTCGCCGCCTTCCGCCCTGGGAACAGTCCGAATCGGGTAAAATATTGGGCTACGCGCGCAGCAAACCGGCCTGTTTCTCAACTCGTCCGGCATGTTTCGCCCACCAGGCGCGAAACGTTCGCCTGCTGCGCCACAGGGCCCCGCGCCCGCCCTCCAAGCTCATCACACCGAAGGATTCGCCCATGACAGGCTTCGATCGCCAGACGATCTCCGACACGACCGCCAAAATGCTGCTGGAAGTCCAGGCAGTGCATTTCAACGCGGAAAAACCGTACATCTTCACTTCCGGCTGGGCGAGCCCGGTATATATCGACTGCCGCAAGTTGATTTCGTATCCGCGCGTGCGCCGTGGCCTGATGGAAATGGCAGAAGCGACGATTCTGCGCGACGTCGGCTACGAGCAGATCGACGCCGTCGCCGGCGGTGAAACAGCGGGCATTCCGTTCGCTGCCTGGCTGTCGGACCGCCTGATGGTGCCGATGCAATACGTGCGCAAGAAGCCGAAGGGTTTCGGCCGCAATGCACAGATCGAAGGTCTGTTGACGGAAGGTCAGCGCGTGCTGCTGGTCGAAGATCTGACCACCGACAGCCGCAGCAAGATCAACTTCATCAACGCGCTGCGCACGGCGGGCGCGCAGGTGAACCATTGCTTCGTGCTGTTCCACTACAACATCTTCAAGGAAAGCGTGTCGGTTCTGAAGGATATCGACGTCGATCTGCACGCGCTTGCCACGTGGTGGGACGTGCTGCGCGTCGCGAAGGAACAGGGCTACTTCGAAACGAAGACGCTCGATGAAGTCGAGAAATTCCTGCACGCGCCTGCCGAGTGGTCGGCAGCGCACGGCGGCGCAACGGCGGCACCGCAATAAGCGAGCAGCCTGATTCAGCGAGCATACGAAAACGCCGCCTGTCTTAAGGACAGGCGGCGTTTTTATTTGATCCGTTTTCCCGATTTGAGAATCCGACAGCCAGCTTCTGAGATCGCGCTTAGGAACTTCCCTGCGAAGGGCTGCTGCCGGTATCCAGCTCGCCCGGCGCATACGACGACAGATTCATCAAGCCATTACTCTGCGCGTACTGAAAGAGTTCGGAATCCCTTTCGAGTCCGAGCTTGCGCATCGCGGTGTTCTTTTGCGTGCTGATCGTCTTAATGCTGCGGTTCAGTTGCTCAGAAATTTCCTTGATGGCCAGCGACTATAGCTGATTTCGCGCCGTACTGGCCCCTCGCAAAGCACAAATGGCCTCATAAGATGTAATGTTAGACTCGATTTGTCCCTTGGGCACAAAAAAGGACAACAATCCCTCGTAAGGACATTTCTTTACGAGCCTGACAGGAGATTCGGCACATGCACTTGCGTTGCCCGGTCGTTCCGCCCCCGTCGTCTCGTTCGTGCCGTTCGTTGCTGCCGTTTCTGTTTGTCGAGCGATCGCGCGTTGCTACGCTCATCGTTTTTTCATTCGCACTTCATGCGGGCGCGGCCTCTGCCGACACCGCGTTCACCGTGACGAGCGCCAACCTTCGCACAGGCGGCACGGTCGACAACGCGCAGGTGTTCGACCGCGGCGACTGCAAAGGCCTTAACCGCTCGCCGCAACTGAACTGGCACAACCCGCCCGACGGCACGCGCAGCTTCGCAGTCACCATGTTCGACCCCGATTCGCCCGGACGCGGCTGGTGGCATTGGGCCGTCGTCGGTATTCCTGCCAACGTCGACCGGCTGCCGGAAAACGCGAGCGCGTCCGGCTTTCTTAAGAATCTCGGCGCCGTCGAGGCGCGCAACGACTTCGACGTCGACGGCTATGGCGGGCCCTGCCCGCCGCCCGGCAAGCCGCATCGCTACGTGATCACCGTGTACGCGCTGAACACGTCGAACCTCAGGCTCGCGCAAGGACGGCCGTCGCTGATGTTCGACCACGAGATCAGCACGGCAACGCTCGGCTACGCACGCATGACCGTCACCTACGGCCGCTAGTCTTTCGCATCAGCGATAAGGGCGATGCCGCAGTTATCTCGCCGCGTCTCGAACAACTCAGGCCCGGTGACAGAATGAGCGAGGCTCACGTCCACTCATTCGGGATCGAATCGCGATTTGCAACGAGGGAGTTGTCTATGTCAAGAATCATCATCGTGTATCACAGCGGCTACGGCCATACGAAGAAGCTCGCCGAAGCGGTGCTCGCGGGCACGCTCGACGGTGGAGCCGATGCAAGGATGATCGCGGTCGGTGAACTGGACGACGCGGCATGGGCCGAGCTGGACACGGCCGACGCCCTCATCTTCGGCGCGCCGACCTACATGGGCGGCCCGTCCGCCGACTTCAAGAAGTTCGCCGACGCGAGTTCGAAACCGTGGTTCGCGCAAAAGTGGAAGGACAAGGTGGCGGCGGGCTTCACCAACTCGGGGTCGATGAACGGCGACAAGTTCTCGACGATCCAGTATTTCATCACCCTCGCGATGCAGCACGGCATGATCTGGGCGGGCATGGGCATGATGCCCGCCAACACGAAGGCGGCGACGCGCAACGACCTGAATTTCATCGGTGGCTTCGCGGGCCTGCTCTCGCAGTCGCCTGCCGACGCCACGCCCGACGAAGCGCCTCCACCCGGCGACCTCGACACGGCAAAGGTGTTCGGCGCGCGCATCGCGGCCGTGACGGCGCGCTGGAAGGCAGGACAGCCGTCATGAACGCGCCGGGGTACGCGGAAACGCAGCTTGTCATGCCGCTGTCACTGTTGCGGCGCAACGTGTTTTTCGGCCAATTTTGCGCACGCGCCGCCTCACGGTCTTAAAATAACGTTCCGGCGCAGCCAGCGCCGCGTTTTCCCGCCGTTTTTATCAGCCAGCGAGATCGAGATGAGCACGAAAGTTTTTGTCGACGGACAGGAAGGCACGACCGGCCTGAAGATTTTCGAATACCTGTCGCAGCGCGCAGACGTTGAAATCCTCCGCATCGAAGAAGCGAAGCGTAAGGATATCGACGAGCGCCGTCGTCTCATCAACGCTTCGGACGTCACCTTCCTGTGTCTGCCGGACGTTGCGTCGCGCGAATCGGCGTCGCTCGTCGAGAACGACCGCACTGTGCTGATCGACGCGAGCACCGCGTTTCGCACCAGCGCCGACTGGGCGTACGGCCTGCCCGAGCTAGCCCGCGCGCAGCGCGAGCGCCTGCGCACGGCGAAGCGCATCGCCGTGCCGGGATGCCATGCGTCGGCGTTCGTGCTGGCCATGCGTCCGCTCGTCGATGCGGGCGTCGTGTCGGCGGATTTCGCTGCGCACAGCTACTCGATCACCGGCTACAGCGGCGGCGGCAAGAAAATGATCGCGGACTACGAAGCGGGCGGCAACGCGAAGCTCGACAGCCCGCGTCCGTACGCGCTCGGTCTCACGCACAAGCATCTGCCGGAAATGGCCGCGCACACGGGCCTGAAGAGCGCGCCTGTCTTCACGCCGATCGTCGGCAACTTTTACAAGGGCCTGGCCGTGACGACATACTTCACGCCGGGCCAACTGTCCAAGCCGACCACACCGCAAGACGTGCAGGCACTGTTCGCCGAGTACTACAGCGGCGAGCAGTTCGTGCGCGTCGCGCCGTTCAATGCGGACGACAACCTCGACAGCGGCTTCTTCGACGTCCAGGCGAACAACGATACGAATCGCGTCGACCTGTTCGTGTTCGGCAACGAAGAGCGCTTCGTCACGGTCGCGCGGCTCGACAACCTGGGCAAGGGCGCCTCGGGCGCGGCGATCCAGTGCATGAATCTCGCCATCGGCACGAACGAGGCGACGGGCCTCAAGCGCTGACACTTCGCTAGCGGACGGCGCCCGCCGTCCTGCGTGTCACAAAGCCGGCATTCAAACGCCGGCTTTTTCTTTTTATGCTTGCCAATCCGTGATTTAAAACGCCTCATTCAAACGCGGATTAACACCTTTCGATTTTCTCACTATCTCCAGCAGTCCTTATAGCAGGTATTTACTGCTCCCCGTTTTATTCTCCTGGGCATCTATTACCGCATAGGGATATTCCGGATTTTTTTACGAACGAGCGTTCGAAGATGATAGATGCGCTTTTCGGAGTCGCCCGCCGATAAAGGCTCAGCGGCGACACGACAAATCCGTCCGATGCAAAAAATGCTGTTTTGTTTTAAAAGGCGCGCTTCGAAGCGCCATGCGACTCTCCGCGATAAATGCGCTGTTTGAATCGGGTTTTTTAGATGGTTCGTTCAATTGACAGCCCTAAATCGCGCGGCGAAATTAGCTCGCAAATTACACAAATCAGGGAGACAGCAGCATGTACGCCAATTCAAAATGGCTGGCATGTGCCATTGCCAGCGTGCCGTTTTTGTTCGCCTGCGGAGGAGGAAATGCGGGTGATCCCGGCGCGATCAACGCGAACCAGTGCTCGGGATCGAGCTGCGGCGTGCAAGGGCCGCCTGCGTCGACGGCCACCGCAGGCTCGCTCTGCCCCGCCGACGCCAACATCGGCCAGAGCACCTATCTGGGCGGCGCAGGCAGCGGCGAAGTAGTGTCGTTGAACATCGACGCCGTGAAGATGACGTACACGCTGAAGTTTCTCGAATCACCGATCCCGGTATCGGCGGGCCAGGTCGACAATACGCGCGCAGGCACCACCGTCACGGGCGCCGTCATGCATCCGCCTGCGGGCATGCTGCCCAATGCCGAGCAGACGCGCTGCGCATTCATGCTGACGCCCGCGTCAGGCACCGCGCCTTCGACGGGCGCAACCTATACGACGCCCTTTTCGACCACCAATCCGCCCATCGTCTTCGTCGGCAAGGGCGTGGCAGGCGGCGGGATTCCGGGCGCCGACGTCGCATACGCAGGCAAGACGATTCTCACGTTCCAGAACGTCGGCGCCGTCACGCCAAGACATTTCGACTTCTATCCGTTCCTCGGCTTCGCAAGCACGACGACGGACCTCTCGAAGCTCGCCGGCAACTATAACGGGCTGCTCTATCACATCGTTCCGTCGGGCAATTACGCGGCGGCCGCCGCCCAGACATCCGAAACGTTCGATGCCAACGGCGCCTGCTCGTCCGCGACGAACACCCCGCCCGCGAATGGCAACGCAAGCCCGACGCACTGCCTGTCAATGGGTGACACGCCGACGCTCAACGCGAACGGCTATTTCGACAGCACCAACGCGCCACGCATCGAAAGCCAGTTGGTGCTGCCGCTGCTGGGAGCGAGGGGCAGCTCGTCGGCTCACATGATCCTCGGTCAGCTGAACGGCGCGACCGTCCCGGTCGTCGTCAGAACGGGACACGTGTTTACGGGCACCGGCGCGATCCCACTCGACGCCGAAGTCGACGACGAATCCGGCATCGCGCTGCTGGAAACCGCGACTTCGCTCGCGTCGGGCGGCTTCGACGGCGGCTATGTCGGCGCGGACTCGAACTTCAAGTACACCGCGTCGCTGATCCAGGGCGGCGTCGGCACCTTCATCAATCCGTCTACGCAGGCGGCCGAAAGCGGTTTCGGCCTGGGATACGGCGGCGGCAATCCGGGCCTCGTCAGCGTCACCGACAAGCAGGGCAACACGGGCTTCGCAATCGCAGGCGGCGGCCTCTACGCGATCTTCATCAACGGCACCGAAAACGGCGGCCTCACGCCGAGCTCGGCCAATTCCGACACCGCTAGTTCGCCGTACTTCAGCGTCGGCGCGCAGATCGGCAAATAAGCCTTACCCGAATCAACAGAAAGGGCCGTGCATGGCAGGAGGCAACACGGGCAGAAAGCAGCATCGCTAGATGAACAAGACCGAGAGGCGGCTGGACTGGGAGCTGGCCGCCCATAACAAGACTGGAGGCACGATGAACTGGAAGACCCTTTCGGCGCTGGCCTTTGCAGCGCCATTGCTCGGCGCGTGCGGCGGCGCGGGCAGCGAAGGCGCGCCGCCGACGGAAGCGCGCCTGTGCCCCGCGTCGCTCGACTACGGCACGACCTTCACGGGCGGCGGCGGCGACGGCGAACTCGTCAAGCTGCAGCTCGATACGACGAAGATGACCTGGCAGGTCGCTTACATCGAGTCGCCGATTCCCGCCACGACGGGCACGGTCGCACCGACCCGCAAGGGCCAGACGGCATCGGGCACGTTGACCCAGGAAACGCTGCTTCCCACCAACAAGCTCAACCAGTGCGCGTTCCGTCTGAATGGCGCGAGCCTCGATCCGAACCGGCCGGCGCGCATTTTTGTCGGCGAAGGCGTGGCGGGCGGCACGATTCCGGGCGCCGAAATTTCGTTCGGCGGCATTCTCGGGCAAGGCGCGGTCCCCGACACGAAATTCCCGTACTACCCCTTCATCGGCTTTTCGACGATCGAGACGAATCTGGCGAACATCGTCGGCACGTACAACCAGCTCGGCTATCACCAGATTCCATCGCAGGGCTTCGCGCCGACTGTCGTCGATACGAAGATCACGATCAACGCCGACGGCACCTGGACCGAGTGCGACAACGCCGGTGTCAATGCCGGCAAGTGCCAGCAACCGGGCACGAACTGGACGCAATCGTCGAATGGCAGCGGCGCATTTGAAACAGACAACTTCCAGGGCCAGGGCAAGCCGACGCTCGCCTCGTCGCCCGTCGGCAAGGGCTTCATGATCGTCGGCAAGCTGCGCAACCAGAACGTGCCGATCCTCGTCCGCACGGGCGTCGCGAACTCGACGCTCACGCCGAACCCGCAGAACGGCATCAGCGGCCCTGTCGCCGATGATGAATCGGGTATCTCGATCCTCGCGCCGCAGGCGAACATCGCCGTCAACTCGCAGAACGGCGAGTACATCGGCGTCGACAGCGAGTTCAACTACCGCACCAATGCGCTCGTCGGCACGCAGGCGACGCTGCTCGATCCATTCAATGCGTCGCAGGCGTCGCTGACCAAGGCCCTGAATCTCGACTTCACACAGACCGTCCCCGGCGTCGTGACGTCGACGTACGCGAACGCGGCGGCAGGCAGCGCGCCGACCGGCAAGTTCGTTTTCACGGGCGGCGTGTACGGCTTCCTGGACTTGTCGAACGCGTCGTCGCCGTACTTCACGATCGGCGCCTTCGTCCAGTAGTGGGCGCGAGGTCCACCGCATAGAACGCCACGAGGCGACCGCCACCCGGCCGCTTCCCTGCCCGCGCGCAGGGAAGCGGGCAACCGGGAAGCGCAGCAGACGGCACGAATAACGCCGTCGCGCGCGAGGCAGGCCGCCCGCTCAGGAGGAACACAATGAGAAAGCTCTTGGACGCGGCAATGCCCAATGCACTCGCCGCTGTATGCGCGGCTGCATTGGCCACACTCGCGATGCCGAATGCCTATGCGCAAAAGGCGGGCGACAATCTTGTCTCGCTCGGCTGGTTTCACGTGATGCCGCAGGATTCGAGCACGCCGCTCACGACGCACGTCGCGCCCGTGCCGATCAACACGCCGCTGCGTCTGCCGAACTCGTTCACATCGCCTGGCACGAGCCTGTCGACGAACAGCGCCGATACGCTCGGCCTCGTGTTTTCGCACTTCGTCACGGACCATTTCGCGGTGACGTCGGTGGCGGGCGTGCCGCCGAAGTTCGAGCTGTACGGCCACGGCACGATTCAGCCGCCCGGCCCGGCGGGCGCGCTGGGCAAGCAGGATATCGGCGACCCGGCCGTCAACCCGATCGTCAAGAGCGTGCGGCAATGGAGCCCGGCGCTGATTTTCCAGTATTACTTCGGCGAGTCGACGTCGAAGTTCCGGCCGTTTGTCGGCATCGGCGTGTCGTACAACTGGTTCAGCGACATCCAGCTGAATGAGAATTTCGTCACGTCGACGCAGAACAACCTCGGCGCCATTCTGGCAGCGGGCGCGGGCAAGACGGGGAAGACGACCGTGGAGGCGAAGGCGTCGTCGTCGTGGCAGCCCGTCTTCAATGTGGGCGCGATGTACAACATCACCGACCGTTGGGGCGTCACGGCGTCCGTTACCTACATTCCGCTGAAGACGACTTCGTCGACGATCATCAAGGCCGCGGACGGCACGGAACTGGGTGTATCAAAGGCCGAACTGAAGGCCGACCCGATCATCACGTACCTCGCGCTGTCGTACAAATTCTGAGCGCGCTACGGATGGGCAAACGCAGGGCAAAAAAAAGCCCGCCAAGGTGGCGGGCTGAATCCATATCAGAGGAGACATGGAGGAGACAAGACGAACTATAGCAAATCACTTGGTGCGTTGCAACATGGCACGTTAGAGCACTGGTTCTACGTTGCCAAAGGGTGACAAAACGTCGCATCAATCCTTTCGGATGCATTTTTGTGCTCTGCATCATCCGACAGAATGAGCCAGCGCCAGACAGGCCGCATCCTTTTCCAGCTTTTCGACCAGCGCGTCGCGCATCAATTCGACGGGACGTACGAGGCGTCCTGGCAGCGCGCCATGCACGAGCCACACGTTCAGACCGTTCCGGAAGTCCTGCACGTCGATGACCTGCAGCGCCTCCCGATGCGGACTGCGCGCGAGCACTTCCGGCGTCGCGAGACCCACGCCCAGCCCGCGCGTCACCAGCGACAGTTGCAGTTCCGAGCCGAACGCCTCGACGGCGACGTTGAATGGCAATCCCGCCGCCGCCATCGCGCGACTCAGCGCGGAGCGCATCCCACAGCCGTCCTGATTCAACACCCACGGGTAGCCTGACAAGGTCGCGAGCGTCGCCGGCTCGTCGGCAATGCCGAACGAACGCGGCGCGACAACCACGGTCGGCTTGTAGGCAAGGAGCGTCGACGTCAGCCCTTCCGGCAACGGCACGCTTTCCGGCAGCAGCACCACGGCGGCATCCACTTTCGCCTGCTCGACGATCTGCAACAGACCCGGCGACCAGCCCGCCGTCACACGCAGCGTCAGGTTCGGGAAGGCGCTGCGCAATCGGTCGATGGGCTGCTCCAGCGCAAGCTCGGAAAGAAACGGCGGCACGCCGATCTTGAATTCGCCCGTCGGCTCGCTGTCCGGCGATGCAACAGACATCAGATCGTCGACGGCGCGCAGCACCGTGCGCGCGAGGCCGTACACCTCGTTGCCCGCTGCCGTCGGCTTCAGTGGCTTGCTCTGCCGGTCGAGCAATTCGATGCCGAGCATCGTTTCGAGGTTCTGCACGCGGCGCGTGAGACCCGGCTGCGTCAAGAACAGCTTCTCGGACGCCCGCACCATCGATCCGCTTTCGACCACCGCCACAAAAGCCTGCAAGTCACGCGTGTTCAAAACAACCTCGCATAAACATTATCGAGATAATTCAATTGTCGCATAACGTCGGCGTCCCTACGATGGGCCGGATCGAAATCTTCCGGAGCCGAACCATGAACCAGCCCGCCGACACCTGTCCGCGCAGCCTCGCCGCTACATCACCGCCGCAGCCACACTCCGCCGCGCCGCCCGGCCCAACGTTGAGCACGCCGTTGACGCTTTTCTTCGCCGCAGCCGTCGGCGTGATCGTCGTGAATCTGACGGCGGCGCAGCCGTTGACGGGGCCGGTCAGCCGCGCGCTGGATCTGCCGCCCGAACTGGCCGGGCTGATCGCGATGCTGCCGCAACTCGGCTACGCAGCAGGTTTGCTGCTGCTCGTGCCGTTGTGCGATCTGCTCGAAAATCGACGGCTTATTTTCCGGACGCTTGTTTGCTGCGCGGCGTTTCTCGCGCTTTCGTCGTTCGCGCGCTCCGGTTGGATGTTTCTTGCGTCGGTGTTCATGGCGGGCGCGACGTCGAGCGTGATCCAGATGCTCGTGCCGATGGCGGCGTCGATGGCGCCCGAAAGCCGGCGCGGGCGCGCCGTCGGCAACGTGATGAGCGGACTGATGCTCGGCATTCTTCTTTCACGCCCGCTTGCGAGCGTGATCGCCGGAACATTTGGCTGGCGCGCTTTCTATTGCATCGAAGCGTTCGCGGACGCTTTGCTGGCCGTCGTGCTGTACGTCCAGTTGCCGAGCCACACGCCGCACGCCACCGCGCGCTACCCTGAACTGCTGCGCTCGCTCTGGACGCTGCTGCGCACCGAACCCGTACTGCAACGGCGCGCTACGCTGGCCGCCCTCGCGCTCGGCGCGTTCAGCGCTTTCTGGACGGCCATCGCGCTGCGGCTCGCGCAGCCGCCGTTCTCGCTCGGCATGCAAGGCATCGCCGCGTTCGCGCTGGCGGGCGCGACGGGCGCGATCGTCACGCCGCTCGCCGGTTATCTCGGCGATCACGGCGCGGGCCGCGCGACGCAGATCGTCGCGCATCTGGTGATGATCGCGGCCGTCCTCGTGCTGGGCGTCGCGGGCGCGGGCTGGGGCGGATTCTCGCCAGCGGCGCATCCTGTGGCGGCGCTCGCGCTGCTGGTCGCCGGCGCGGCAGCGCTCGACGCCGGGGTCATCGCCGATCAAACGCTCGGACGACGCGCGATCAACCTCATCAACCCCGCTGCACGCGGTCGGTTGAATGCGCTCTTTGTGGGAATTTTCTTTGTCGGCGGGGCAATTGGCGCCGCGTTATCAGGCGTTGCGTGGGCAAGGGCCGGATGGAGCGGTGTGTGCGCAGTCGCGCTGGGGTTCGCGGTTGCCGTGTTTCTGTTCGGTTTCGCCGATCGCGCCGCGCAAGCCGGCCGTCAGTGACGAAAGAGCGCTCGCCGCGCCATGAGACGAGGCGAGCGCTGAAAGGCAGGCGTCAGTGCCGCACCAGCGCCATCATCGCGCCAAAGCCGACGAACACGCCGCCCGTCAACCGGTTGAAAGCCTTCGCGACGCTGCTGCTCTTCAGCTTCGCGCCGATCCGCGTGCCGCAGCCCGCGTAGACCATGTACCAGCTGACTTCCATCACCGCCGTCGTGGCGACGAGCACCGCGAACTGTGGAAGCGTCGGGCGCGAGGCGTCGATGAATTGCGGCAACAGCGCGGCCGAAAACAGAATCGCCTTCGGGTTGCTGCTGCCGACCAGAAAACCGTTGCGCATCAGCGCACCGCGTGACGGTGCGCGCTTGCCGCCCATGACACCAGCGGAAGCGTCCGCTTGCGTCGCCGCGGCTTCGCTCGCGGGCGCGCGCCACGCCTTCACGCCGAGCCAAATCAGATAAGCCGCGCCGAGCAGGCGCAGCGTGTCGAATGTCGCCGGCCATGCTTTCAGCAGCACGCCGAGGCCGGCGACGGAAACGGCCAGCATCAGCATCAGCGACATCAGGCAGCCGGCCATCGTGGCCGTCGTTTGACGCATGCCGTAACGGGCGCCGTGCGTCATCATCAACAGCATGTTCGGGCCGGGAATCGCGCAGACAACGAAGATCGTGGCCACGTAGAGCCACCAGGTATGCAGAATCATGATGCGTATTGCTCGATGGAAATGAAAACGGGCGGAACGAGCATTATGCTCGCCCCACCCGCTCTCATGCAGTTCGCAAAGCTGGCCTGCGCGAATGAGCGCAAGCAAAGACGACGAGCGCCGCGCCCTCAACGCCCCGCGCGGCGCGCTGCGACCTGGCCCAGCACGGCGAAATCCTTCTCGCCGTCGCCGTGTGCGACGGCTTCGATCAGACTGTCGCGCACCACGCTCGCCACCGGCAGCGGCGTCGACACCGACTCGGCAGCCGCCAGCGCGAGACGCACGTCCTTCAGGCCGAGACGCGCCTTGAACAACGCCGGTTCGTAGCGCTGTTCGGCGATCATCTTGCCGTAGCCCTGATACACGGGACCGGGGAACACGCTGTTGGTGATCACATCGAGAAAATCCTGCATTGCGACGCCGTGACCGCCGAGCAAGGCCGACGCCTCGCCCAGCGACTCCACCGCCGACGCCAGCATGAAATTCGCCGCCAGCTTCACGACGTTGGCCTGCTGCGGCAGCGAGCCGATCCGCCACGTCTTCTGGCCGATCGAATCGAACACGGGTTGAACACGGTCGATCGCTTCGGCGGGCCCAGCGGCGACGATGGTCAGCTTCGCTGCCGCCGCGACGTCCGGCCGGCCCATGACGGGCGCCGCGACGTAGTTCAGGCCGCGCCCGGCGTGCGCTGTCGCGAGTTCTTCCGCCAGCGCGACGGAGATCGTCGCCATGTTCACGTGAATCAGTCCACGCGGCGCGTGCTCGAGCAGCGACGCGCTGATGACGTCGCGCAGCGCGGCATCGTCGGCGAGCATCGAGAAGACGGCGTCGCCCGTGAAAGCTTCGGCGGGTGAACCGACGATCCGCGCGCCCAGTTCGACGAGCGGCCGCGCCTTGTCCGGCGAGCGGTTCCAGACGCGCACGCTGTGCCCAGCTTTCAGCATGTTTGCGACCATCGCGGCACCCATTTCGCCGAGACCGATAAAACCGATGTCCATCAATGACTCCTGTTCAAGAACCCGAAGTAGAGCATAGCCACGCGTGTTGTGCAGGTAATTGCCCATCGGCGCTGCGTGAGGCGCGGTGCCATACTGGCGTCATGGTTACGGCCACCTTCCGCTTCTACGAAGAATTGAACGACTTCCTGGCGCGGCCGCTGCGCCGGCAGTCGTTCAGTTGCGAGTGCGCGCGCGCCGCCAGCGCGAAGCACATGATCGAGGCGCTCGGCGTCCCGCATACGGAAGTCGAGCTGATCCTCGTGAACGGCGAATCGGTCGGCTTCGATCACCCGTTGCAGGAAGGCGACCGCGTGGCCGTCTACCCTAAATTCGAGGCGCTCGACATTCAACCGCTGCTGCGCGTGCGCGAACGCCCGCTGCGCGTGGTGTGCTTCGTCGCCGACGCGCATCTCGGCGGACTCGCGCAACTGCTGCGGCTCGCGGGCTTCGACACACTTTACGACAACCACTACGCCGATTCGCATATCGAGTCGATTGCATCCGATGAAAACCGCATCGTCCTGACGCGCGACCGCGAACTGCTGAAACGCCGCACGATCACGCATGGTTGCTATGTCCGCACGCTGAAACCCGAGGCGCAACTGAGGGAAATTTTCGACCGGCTCGATCTGGCGGGCAGCGCGCGGCCGTTTCGCCTGTGCCTCACGTGCAACGCGCCGCTGCGGCGCATTGCGAAAGACGAAGCGATTGGGCGCGCGCCAGAAGGCGTGCTCGAACGGCATGCGCAGTTCGTGACCTGTGACGTGTGCCGGCGCGTTTTTTGGGAAGGCACGCACTGGCGACGCATGCGCGCGCTGATGGACAGCGTGACGAATGCGGAAGCGCCGGCGAAATAGCCGCGGCATCTCGCGCGGCGATTCGGCATGAGTCCGGCATTCACGCGCCGCGCGATGCGTACAATGCTAGATTGCTTACCTGTTTAGAGGCCTTTCCGCATGGCAATGAAGAAATTCGACCTTGAGAAAAACAAGGCACTGAAACTCGGCAACGAGATGAAACAGTCGCTCTCCGCCGATCGCTTCGGCAAGGCGTCGTCGCTACAGCCGCAACTCGACCGGCGCGAGCAGCGCAAGCTCGATCAGGCCAAAGGCCTCGTGCCGTTCGCGTGCAAGCTGCCGGATTCGCTGGTCGATCAGTTGAAGGAGCGCGCTGCGAGTCATCCCGAAGGCATGAACGGACTGATCGCCGAGCTGCTGGTCAACGGACTCGCAGCGGGCGTTTGAGCGGCGCTGCGCGCTTCATGGCGCGGGAACGGCTCGACAGTGCGGTAAAGGCGCCTCGAATGGGCTGCAAACGCGCCGCAAACGCGCCCTAAAAGCAAAAGGCCGAAGCATCGCTTCGGCCTTTCTTTTTGCTGCGCGAACGGGCTGCTTAGTTCTGCGTGCCCTTGTCGTTCGTGCCTGCAGCCGATGCAGCCGACGACACACCAGCGCGCTTGCCGTGCGTCTTCAGTTGCTTGTGAGCATGCTTCGGCTTCGCGGCGCTAGCTGCTGCCGGCGCTGCATCGGATGCCTGTGCGAAAGCTTGAACGGACACCAGCGCGAGCGAGGCGGTGACGAGCGAGGCGATGATCTTCTTCATGTGTGTTATCCCCAAACCTGACGACTGTAAGTCAAATGTTGAATTGGAACCGCATGATGGCGAAGCCTGCTGGGCCACACAGCGCCCGGCGGCTCCCCGCGGGGAGTATCACGCAGCGTCGGCTGTTTGTCATCCCATAACCTTCGATATGTATTTTCCGGGAGACAGCTTCCTTACCGATTGCTTTCATCGCCTCGACGCTTCGCCGACGGCCATACAGGTATCATGTCGGCTGCCATTCAATGACCGTCGTTTCGTCTGAACAGAAGGCGCGCGATGCGCCTGCGCCGCATCGGAAGCTTGCCGCGCGAAACGATCTGTCCTGTCAGGAATTTCCGCTTGAAAACCACCACCCGCCAACACCTGCGCGCGAATCTGCTGATGCTCGTCGCCGCGATGATCTGGGGCAGCGCGTTCGTCGCGCAACGCCTGAGCCTCGATTCGATCGGTCCGTTTCTCTTCACGGGGCTGCGCTTTCTGCTGGGCGCGTTCGTTGTCCTGATCGTGTGGTCGGTTGTACGGCGGCGTCGCAAGCAGGCGGGCGCGGATGACGCACCCGCTTCTCTTGTGCCTTCCCGCGCATCGACGCTATGGCGCGACGGCGCGCTGCTCGGCCTGCTCGTCGCCGTGTCGATCTCCTGCCAGCAGATCGGCCTGCAATACACGAAGGTGGCCAACGCGGGCTTCATCAGTTCGTTGTATGTCGTGATCGTGCCGCTGATCGGCGTGGTGCTGCGTCATCAGACGGGCATCGGCGTATGGCTCGGCGCGCTGCTGGCAGCGCTCGGCATGTATTTTCTGAGTGTCGATGAACATTTTTCAATTCTGTACGGCGACTGGCTGCAACTCGCGGGATCGATCGTCATTTCGGCGCAGGTCGTGCTCGTGAGCCGCTTTGCGCGCCGTCACGATCCGCTGGCGCTCGCGCTGGTGCAGTTCGTCGTGTGTGGCGTGGTCAGCCTCGCGGTGGGACTTGCCGTCGATCCGTTGCGCATCGCCGACATCGTCCGCGCCGCGCCCACCATTCTTTACGGCGGCGCGCTCTCAGTCGGCGTTGCATACACGATCCAGGTCGTCGCACAAAAGGATGCAGCGCCTGCACACGCGGCCGTGATTTTCAGCATGGAAGGTGTGTTCGCCGCGCTCGCCGGCTGGCTCGTGCTGGGCGAAACGCTGGCGACGCGCGCGCTGCTCGGCTGCGGGCTGATGCTGGCGGGATTGATCGTCTGCCAGGTGATGCCGATGTGGACGGCGCGGCGCGAAGTCTCGTCGGACTCGGCGGAACCAGCCTGAAACGCGGTCGGCGGGCTGGCTCAGGCTCGCATGGGCCGGCCGTCGCGACCGATGCTACGCTGCCGCCTGCGCGCCCACCTGGCGCCAGCTTTCGACGGGACGACGGCGGTTCGACGTCGGCGGGAACACGCACCAGCATCCGTCGTCGTGACGAAAGAAGAACAACGAACGCAGACCATCCGGCGCGGACGTTTCGACACGCACGTAGCGCGTGTGGTCCCATTTCGTGCGGCCGAACTGCGTGACGTGCACAGGCGCGGAAACCGGCCCAAGCCATTTCTCGACCAGAAAACGCAGCGACTGTTCGGTGGCGTTTCTCATGACGTTCTCCACGTCGTCTTGTCGCGGGTGCTTTCGCGTGCGGTGTCCGGCTTCTCCTGCTCCTCTTCCGCCTCTTGCGCAGCAAGCTCGATCGCCCGTTGCGTTGCAGCCGCGCGCAGCGCCCTGCAATCTGCCGCATGCCGTATGTCCGACAGCACCCGGACCAGTTGTCGCGCGTTCCTGCGTTTCATATGCACCCCCGCACCGCACAAAAGACTTGAGAAAGCACTTTAACTTTAGGCGTTGATCTCACGTCTCTCTAGTTGTTTTGACGAAATAGCAACAGTCAAATTCGAATTGGATGACTGAGTATTTCATCGGTTTTCATCCTGCTCCCGGCTGCGCGCTCGATCTGTGCGCTGGCGACCGCAACGCAGCAACTGTGTGACCCAAATGGCGCCTGGAGTGGCACCGATTATGCGGTCGCGCGTTGTGCAATGCTTTCGCCGAAACGATCAGTTCACCGAATGGGTGTTTGCGGCAAGCTTGTCTGCAATGCAGCAAGTACCGCGCCAGCAGCGAGCAGGCATGCCGAATAGATGAGGCCTCGCTCCAGACCCACGCCGTCGGACACCAGCCCGATCACGGTTGGGCCGACGATCTGTCCGAACGCGAACACGATCGTGAACGCGCTGATGCCGCGGCCCCAATGCGCGGCGGGCAGATTGTGGCGCACGAAGGCCGTCGTCGACGCGACGGCCGACAGAAATGTCGCGCCGAACAGCACACCCGACGCGAACGCGACGACAGGATGTGCGACGATCGCGGGCATCAGCGTCGCCAGCGCGAGCAATGCATTGAGCAACGCGAGCGCCTGGCCGCCGCGCATGCGGTCGAGCAGCTTCGACCAGATGCGCGCCGACACGATCGTCGCAACACCGAGCAGCAGATAGAACCCCGTCACGACGCCTTCGCTCATGCCGCCGTTGCGCAGCAGCGCGATGATGAACGTCATGTAGCCGATATAGCCGACTCCAAACAGCCCGTAGCCGGCGAGCGCGAACGCGTAGCGCCGCATCGGCGCGGCGCGCGGCGTGGCCGCCGCGGCGTCGCCTGTACCCGTGCGTATCACGTGCTGCCTGTCGATGCCCCGCGCGGCACGCCCCGCGACCAACGACAACGCGACGCACGCCACAGCGAGCGCGAACCACGCCAGCTGCCAGTCATGCGCGCGATGCACGAGTGTGAAGGAAGCGAGCGAAACGGGAACGAGCAGCGCCGACGCGACGATCCCCCATCCCGTGCCGCCGTAGTACAGGCCGAGCACGAGGCCCGCATCGCGCGGACGCGATGTTGCGAGGCGCGCCGCCAGCACGCCGCCGCTCACGAAAATGAATGCGCTCGCGATGCCCGTCGCGACTCGCTGAACAAGCAGCGCGCCGGTATCCGACAACACGCCCGTGATGGCCATCAGCAGGGCCGTCGCCACGCATCCGCCGACAAACAGCGTCCCCGTCGACCAGCGACGCGACAGACGCGGAAACGCGAGCGCCCCGAGTAGATAGCCGAGCGCGTTCGCGGTGTTCATCGCGCCTGCCTGCGCGAAGCTCCAGCCGAGGTCGCTTTTCATCGGCGGCAACAGCAACGCATAGGAAAAGCGCGCAAGTCCCAGCGCAATCGCGCTGCCCATCGACAGGCTCACGGCCAGCCAGAGCGTCGGCCCGCGCCCTGGCGAGCCGATAGCATGGGCGGCATCGGCGTGTTCGCCAGCCGGTGGCGTCGCGCGTGATGCCTGTCGCGGGCTGCTTGCCGTAACACCGCTCAGGACACAGGTCCAGGCAATCACGCGTCGGGCGAAACCAGTCGTCATGTCGTTGTTTGTATCGATCGATTGGGCTATCACTGTACATCGCGAACGTTCGTTCAGCGTGCGTGTCGCGCCGTGTTGTATAGCGAGCGCGACTCCACCAGCGCCATCCGCGATGCATCGCCAGTGGCGACACCGCGCGCCATGCTTGCTGTGCGCTTCGCAACCCTGCTAGCGTAGCGGCACAATCACGACGGAGACGACGCTCGTGTTCAATCCGCTTCTCGTCCTGCGTCAACGGTTTCGCCATCTTGCGCGCAAGCGCGGAGCGGCCGTGTCGCAAGCGGTCGGCAACCGCCCGTTCCTGACGGGCATCGCGGGTACGCTGATCGCCACGGCGATGGCGGGTCTGACGCTCGCCACGCTGTACTCGGGACGCACCGATGCGCTGAATCACGCGCGCGAAACCTCGGCCAATCTGGTTTCGCTGATTTCGAGCGATCTGGCGCGCAACGTCGAGATCTACGATCTGTCGCTGCAGGAAATCGTCCATCGCTCGCAGGAGCCGACGGTCTGGCATCTGCCCGACGATCTGCGCCGCACCGTGCTGTTCGATCGCGCGACGCTCGCCGCTTACCTCGGCGGAGCCTATGTGGTCGACGAACATGGCGTGCTGAAGGCTACGCAGGAAGGCCCCGTCAACAAGAAGGTCCGGTTCGACGACCGCGACTACTTCGTCGTCCATCAGCGCAACCCGAACGCGGGTCTGTTCGTCTCGCATCCGTACCGCTCGCGGCTGCGCGAGCACGAGCTTTCGTTTGCGCTGTCACGGCGCATCGACGCGCGCGACGGCTCGTTTGCGGGCGTCGCGCTGCTCGCCGTACGCATCGCCTATCTGCAGCGGCTGCTCGACAAGGTCAACACGGGCCGCGACGGCACCGCGTTCATCCTGCACGAAGACGGCACAGTGCTCGCGCGCAAGCCGTACGCCGAAGCTATCATCGGCGTCAATGTCGATCGGTATCCGCAATATGAGGTCACGCACTCGGGAACGGCGGGATCGTTCATCGACGAATCTCCCATCGATCATGTGCGGCGCATCTACTCGTACGCGCATGTGTCCGACACGCCGCTCGTCGTGATCGTCGCGCCCGCCCTCGACGACGTGCTCGCCCCGTGGCGCAAGCGCAGCGCGGTCGCGGGCGCGCTGACGTTCACGCTGGGCGCCGTCGTCGTGCTGGTCTGCTGGATGCTCGCCTTTGCGCTGCGCGACAAGGTGCGGGCGCAGGCGCGCCTCGCCGAACTCGCGGCCACCGATCCCCTCACCCGGCTCAGCAACCGCCGCACGCTCGACCGGCACCTCGACGAAGAATGGCGCCGTGCGCGGCGCAATGGCGCGGTGCTGTCGGTGCTGTTCATCGACATCGATCATTTCAAGCGCTTCAACGACACCTACGGGCACGCCGCCGGCGACGAAGTGCTGGCCGCCGTGGCTGACTGCATCGCGTCGGTGGCGCGGCGCTCGATCGACGTGGTCGCGCGCTACGGCGGCGAAGAATTCGCGGTCGTGCTGCCCGATATGGGATCCAACGCTGCGGCGAACTCCGCCGAGAAAGTCCGCCGTGGCGTCGAGGCGCTGCGCATCAGGCAATTGCCGATCGTGACGGTGAGCGTCGGGTGCGCGACGGGCCGGCCTGCCGACGGCTGCAACGCCCCGGAACTGCTCGCTGCCGCCGACGCGCAGCTCTACGCGGCGAAGGCGGCCGGCCGCAACCAGGTGCAAGGGGTGGACTGGACGCAAGCTCAGCCGGACAGCCTGAGCGATCACACGGATCAGGCGAAGCGCCACGCGTGAGCATCAGGGCGCGCCGAGCCGTACAACTTTGCACGACTCCCAGAAACCTGCACGACCCGCAGAATTGCGGGCAAAACCGCTCACTGTTCACGCAATGGCCGAGCATCCGCCCGACGTAGACTTGATCCTGTCTCCACGTTCTCCGTGATTCTTCACGCAGTCGGAATCATTGGAACGCTTCGCGCCACGGCTTCGTCCGTGGCGCTTTTCTTGAGCGACACGGCGAACCTGGGACCGAGGCCGCGCTCCAACGACGCGGCCAGCTCGGAGACCCATCTGCACCGATATGAAATCGATCCAGGATCTGCGTACCGACGACATCGCATGTGAAGCGTTGCTCGGCGCGCTCGACGGCAAAAACAAGCTGGTCGCGATCTACGATACGAGCGACCGCCTCGTATTCGCGAGCAGCGCATTCAAGCACGCGTTCCGGCTCAACCGCGAGCGCGGCGAAATCACGTTCGCCGATCTCGTGATGCGCGGCATCCTCGGTCAATGCGGCACGCGTATCGAGGGCGATAACGCCGCAGCCGTGATCGGCGACGCGATCTCCGTGCGCCGCGAACGCGCCGGGCAGCGCAGCTTCGCGACGGAGCTGATCGACGGGCGCTGGTTCTGGATGACGGAATCGCTGCTGGAGAACGACTGGATCGTGCTGATCGGCACGGACATCTCGGCGTTGCGTTCCAGCGAGCAGGCGTGGATCGGCGCGCACGAACGCGCGGTGCAGGAAGCGCGTACCGACGTGCTGACAGGCCTCTCGAACCGGCGCCATTCGATGTCGGCGCTCGAACTCGCGATCACGGCCGCCGTGGGCACGGAGACGCCGCTCACGGTCGCGCTCGTCGATCTCGATCACTTCAAGCAGATCAACGACTCGCACGGCCACGCCGCCGGCGACGCCGTGCTGCGCGACTTCGGCGAAGTCTGCCGGCACGCGACGCGTCAGACGGATATCGCGGGGCGCATCGGCGGTGAGGAATTTCTGGTGGTGTTTCCGTCGACGTCGGTCGAGCATGGCGTGTCGGCTGTCGAGCGGATGCGCCGCCAGGTGATGAGCCGCCGTGTGCAGGTCGCTGGCGACTGCGCGATCCGTTATTCGTTTTCGGCGGGCGTATGCAAGGTCGAAACGAGCGACGATCTGAACACGACGCTCGCGCGCGCCGACAGCGCGCTTTACTCGGCCAAACGCGAAGGGCGCAACCGCACGATCGCGTGGTCGGCGCCGCTGCAGTGAAGCACGATCGCTAGGGACGCGCCGCGAACCGCGCGATGACATCGTGCGGAATGTTCTCCGGCGTCGTCATCGTCTCCTGCATCAGAAAGCGCGGCCGATGCAGGTCCGGCGCGGCGTCTTCCAGCGCGTCGCGGATCTCGTCGACGAAACGGCGCGGCGCTTCAACCACCACGTCGACGACGAGTTTGCGACCGCTCGTCGCTATTGTCAGTTGCTGCTCCTCCCGTTCCCCGATCGCTTGCCGAATGCGCCGCGGCGTGTGCTCGCGCACGTGCGCGCGTCCGTTCAGCAGGCGGTCGACGGTCGCCATGCCGAGGCCCGCCTGCAACGCGATTTCCTTGATCAGAAAGGGATGACTCATCGCTCACCGAGCGAATCCGCTGCCCGCTTTTGATGTGTTTTTGATGTTTCTTTGATCACGCAGCGGGGGAGATTGCGGATAAGCTGGTTCGCAGCATCGGACCACCCGATGGCATCGGAGGAGACGAGATGAACCCACAGCATCTGCCTTCAGGCGGACAGACCTGGTTTCGCGAGGCCGACTGTTCCGTCGACGACTTCGCGACGCTGATCGAAACCTCACGTGAAATGCGTCCACGGCCGCGCCTTGCGGCCGACCTCGCGCACGCCATACCTGTCTATGACGGCGATGCATTGCGGCCCATCGTGGCCGATGCGGCGCGCCGTCCCGAGCTGCTCGCCGAATGGGCCAGCGTCCTGCTCGACGGCGCCGGCGTGTTCGTGCTGCGGCGCGCGTACGACGACACGACCGCCATCGACGACGCGACCGCGATCTTCGAATCGATCATTCGCAGCGAGCGCAAGGCGGGCGGCGGCGCCGATCACTTCGCGAAGGCGGGCGCGAACGACCGCATCTGGAACGCGCAGGAAAAGCTGTGTCTCGCGGCACCCGACGTCTTCGTCCGCTACTTCGCGAATCCCGTTCTGGTGGCGGCGGCCGAAGCCTGGCTCGGCCCCGCGTACCAGATGACGTCGCAGGTGAACGTCGTGCGGCCGGGCGGCGAAGCGCAGCAGGCACACCGCGATTTCCATCTCGGCTTTCTCACCGTCGACGAAGCGCAGCGTTTTCCCGCACATGTTCACACGATGTCGGCGCTGCTGACGCTGCAAGGCGCCGTCGCACACACCGACATGCCCGTCGAGAGCGGCCCGACCAAGCTGCTGCCGTTCTCGCAGCGTTACCCGCAGGGCTATGTCGCGTGGCGCCGCGCGGACTTCCGCGCGTATTTCGAATCGCACTTCGCGCAGTTGCCGCTGCAAAAGGGCGACGCGCTGTTCTTCAACCCCGCGCTGTTCCACGCTGCAGGCTCGAACCGCACGCGCGACGTGCAACGGATGGCAAACCTGCTGCAGGTGTCGTCGGCGTATGGGCGCGCGATGGAATCGCTCGACCGGACTCGCATGTGCAATGCCGTGTATCCCGTGCTGCGGGCGATGCACGCGCAACAGCGCCTCGACGCGGCGCAAACGGCGGCCGTCATCGCATCGTGCGCAGAAGGCTATGCGTTCCCGACGAATCTCGACCGCAATCCGCCCGTGGGCGGACTCGCGCCAGCGAGTCAGCAGCAGATCCTCGCGACCGCGCTCGACGAAAGCTGGTCCGACGAACAGTTCGCCGATGCGCTGCGCAACCTCGAGTTCCGCAACGCGACGCACTAGCCCCACACATTCGATAACGACGGAGACGACATGGTGACAAGCACGATTGGCCGGCGCATCCGGCTGGGTTTGATCGGCGGTGGGCCGGGGTCGATCATCGGCGAGACGCATCGTATTGCGGCACGCCTGGACGGCCAGTACGACATCGTCGCAGCCGCGCTGTCGTCGAATCCCGAACGCGCGCGGCAGGCGGCGCTCGACCTCGGCATCGGCGCGGAACGCGCGTATGCGTCGTGGCAACAGATGCTCGAAGCAGAAGCGGCGCGCCCGGATCGCATCGACGCCGTCGCGGTGATGACGCCCAACGACTCGCATCACCCGATCTGCATGCTGGCACTCGACCGTGGCTTTCACGTGATCTGCGACAAGCCGCTGGCCAACGATCTCGCGCAAGCACGCGAGATTGCCGCGCGCGCGAAGACGACGAACGCAGAGTTCTGCGTGACCTATTGCTACACAGGCTTTCCGATGGTGCGCCAGGCGCACGACATGATTCGCGCGGGCGAACTCGGCGAGATTCGCCAGGTGCATCTGCAATACGTGCAGAGCTATCTGGCCGGCCACGATCTGCCCGCAGGCTGGCGTACGGAAGCAGGACGCGCGGGCAGTTCGCTCGTGCTGATGGACATCGGCACGCATGCGTTTCATCTGGGCGCGTTCGTGACGGGGCTGGACGTGACGCGCTTGTGCGCGGACGTCGGGTCCGCGATTCCAGGCCGCCCCATCGACGATTACGTTTCCGCGTTGCTGCGCTACGAGAACGGCGCGCGCGGCTCGCTGTGGGTCACCAATGCCGCGGCGGGCTCGGAGCACGGATTGAGCTTCCGCATTCACGGCGACAAGGGCGGGCTCGAGTGGCATCAGGAGGAACCGAACAGGCTGATCCATCGGCGGCAGGACGCGTTCGAAGAGATCATCACGCGCCGGCTGGGACCCGCGACGAGCGAAGGCGCACAACGTTCGACGCGTATCGCGATCGGTCATCCCGAAGGTTATCTGGAAGCGTTCGCGAATCTTTATACGGAGTTCGCGCAGCGCGTTGCGACGCGAATAGGCGGCACACCCGGTGACGACCAGCCGACGCTCTTTCCCGGCGTCAGCGATGGCGTGAAGGGACTGGCATTCGTCGCCGCATCGGTGAAAAGCATGGCGACGGGCGGATGGCAGGACGTCGAGCGCATGTGAGAAGCGCTCGCAGCACGAAAAAAAAGCCCTGTTCCGCGGGGAACAGGGCTCGGTGGATGAGTCATATCGAACAGGCGCGTGGATGCTTGCCGACTGCTGCTCATCACGAGAAGCTCTTATTAGTAAAATGTCTTTTCGCTTCAATTGGTCCCGCGCCTACTCCTTGCTGCTAACCCCAACTGCATTTGATGAACCGGTCTTTCGACTGCCAGTTGCTTGTGTTGCGATTGCAATTTCAAACTGCCAATTCAAACTGCTGATCCCGTTGCTGCGAGTACTTCGTTTGTTACATCGACTTCCGTTGCTGCGCGTACTGCCACTTCGTTGACTGCCACTGCCGGTGCTTCCGTTGCTTCTGCTACTTCTGTTACGACTGCTGGCAACCTGCGGTCTTGCGCAACGCGGAGGGGAACCGCGTCGATGGGCTGTTGAATCGTCGCGCCATGGAAAGAAGTATAAGAGCCACCAGGCGCATTCAATCGGCGGAAGCGAGGGCGATTCGTGGCTCAGTTCGGCCGTTTGTCCGTACGGCCGTCAGTACGCCGGTAAGGCACCGTGTCGTGTTCAGTTCGCGTAGCGGCTGGTGATCGCGTTCGATCGATAGTAGCTGCCGAACAGCACGTCCGGATCCGCACGTTCTTCGACGGGCGTCTCGCTCAGCTCGCGGAATGTCGCGACGAGGCTTTGCCACGACGCGGACCAGCGTGTTTCTCTTAGACGGCTGCCTGTGCTGTCGGTGATACGCAGAACGCCGGTGTCGGGGAAAAAGGTCAGTGTGACCGCGATTCCATCGATGACACATGTCGCAGTACACGGTTTTGTTGCCAGCACGATCGCCTCCGGGGTGTTTTGGTGAGGTCCGCTTCATTGAGCGGGCGCGCCTTCTAACAGCAATGTGTATGCCCGTTTGCGGCTCGCAGACCTCGCGGCTTGCCACGCAAGCTTTGGCGGCGAATGAGGCTCGTGCGATTCGCGCGCGGCGAACGAATCCGGGCGCAGAAGTGTTGGCTCACGCCATACACATGAATCGCTTTGCCGGATGCGAATTCCGACAACGCGTTTTTTCAGACTGATGCCGTTCATCGCGCTGTTCACCGGACAGGCAGATCATCGCCCTGCCGTACATGCAGGCGCCACGCGCGGTTTGTTTACTGTCTTTGAAGTTATAAGTATGTATACGTAGTAGCAGTTAACAAGGGCATCCACTTTCTGTGGACAAGCGCCAAATCCGCTTTGCACTCAACGGATTGCGAAACGTATACCCTTGCGCATAAGCGTGGGACCGTTCGCCGCAAGTTTGAATAACTTGTCCCATGTTCGAGCACACCTCGTGTTTACCCAGAATCTGCCCACAGCAATCGCCTCCGTGATATCCCCATGTTGTCCATAGGATCGTGTGGACATCTGGATGTGCAGAGGTCAGCTGGGACGGTCTCGTGACGATTGGTCGTTGACCTCTGACGCGAGGGTCCTATAACGGAAGTGACTTGAAGCACCAAGGGGGAACGGCCATGAAAGAAGACCAGTTCAGTGCCTTCGAACATCGGGGATGGGAGCGCGTCGCGCAGCCTTATCACACGTTTTTCGGCAACCTGACCATCCAGTCGCACTGCGCCTTGCTCGATGCGCTGTCCGTTCGCCGTGGCGTGCGTCTGCTCGATGTCGCGTCGGGCCCTGGCTATCTCGCCGCTGCGGCTGCGCAGCGCGGCGCGGATGTCGTCGGGGTGGACTTCGCGGATTCGATGGTCGATCAGGCGAGGCGCATCTATCCCGCGCTGACGTTTCGCATCGGCAGCGCGGAAGACCTGCCCTTTCCCGACGATGATTTCGATGCCGTCGGCATCAGCTTCGGCATGCTGCATTTCTCGCATCCCGAGAAGGCGATCGAGGAAGCGTTCCGCGTGCTTCGGCCGGGTGGCAAGGTCGGCTTCACGGTATGGGCGTCGCAAGACAAGGCCGTCGGTTTCTCGATCGTGCTGAAGGCGATCGAGACGCATGGCCGGATGGACGTCCAGTTGCCCCCCGGGCCGCCCTTCTTCAGATTCAGCGACTGGGCGGAGTGCGAGCGTGTATTGCTGGCGGCGGGCTTTCGCGAGCCGCGCATCGAGGAAGTCGAGCAGACCTTGCATGCGCCCTCGCCCGATGCGCTGTTCGAGATGCTGTTGCGCGGCGGCGTGCGGGTTTCGGCGATTCTGAATGCGCAGACGCCGGATGCGCTGGCTGCGATCAGCAAGACGGTGCGCGAAGGCGCGTCGGCCTATGCCAGTGAGGATGAGGTGCGGATACCGATGCCGTGCGTGCTGGCCTATGCGACGAAGCCTTGAGTGCCGCGCGAGGGAAACACCAGGGGAAGAGCAAGGAGATTTGACTGGTTCTGGATACGTCCGCGAGCGCGGCGCCGTATCCAGAACGCAGGTGAGACGGTTACGACAACATCAACACAAAGCCACCCATCTCACTCCACTGTCACCGATTTCGCGAGATTACGCGGCTTGTCCACATCCGTGCCCCGCGAGCAAGCCGTGTGATACGCGAGCAACTGCAGCGGCACGACGTGCAGGATCGGCGACAGCAAGCCGTAATGCTCCGGCATGCGGATCACGTGGATACCTTCATCGTTGACGATCTTCGTATCGGCATCCGCAAACACATACAACTGACCGCCGCGCGCGCGCACTTCCTGAATGTTCGACTTGAGCTTTTCGAGCAGTGCATCGTTCGGCGCGACCGTCACCACCGGCATCGCTTCCGTCACGAGCGCGAGCGGCCCGTGCTTCAGCTCGCCCGCCGGATAAGCCTCGGCGTGGATGTACGAGATTTCCTTGAGCTTGAGCGCGCCTTCCAGCGCGATCGGATAGTGCAGGCCGCGGCCGAGGAACAGTGCGTTTTCCTTGCGCGAGAACTCTTCCGACCACGCGATGATCTGCGGCTCCAGCGCCAGCACGCTATTGAGCGCGGCAGGCAAGTGACGCAACTGGCGGATGTAGTCCGCTTCCTGCGCTGCGCTGACATGACCGCGCATCTTGCCGAGCGTCATGGCGAGCACGAACAGCGCGACCAGTTGCGTCGTGAAGGCCTTCGTCGACGCGACACCGATTTCGCGGCCCGCGTGCGTGAGGAACGACAGCTCCGTCAGGCGCACCATCGCGCTCGTGCCGACGTTGCACACCGACAGCGTGTGCTTGTGTCCCAGCGACTGCGCGTGCTTCAACGCCGCGAGCGTGTCGGCCGTTTCGCCCGATTGCGAAATCACGACGACGAGCGCCTTCGGATTCGGCACCGAATCGCGATAGCGATATTCGCTCGCGATCTCAACCTGCGTCGGAATCTTCGCGACGGATTCGAGCCAGTACTTCGCCGTCAGGCCCGAGTAGTAGCTCGTGCCGCACGCGAGAATCAGCAGACTGTCGATTTCCGAAAACGCCTTCGGCGCGTTTTCGCCGAACAGCGCCGCATCGAATGCATCCGCTTGCGGGATCGTGTCGGTGATCGCGCGCGGCTGCTCGAAAATTTCCTTCTGCATGAAATGGCGATACGGTCCGAGTTCGACCGCGCCGCCGTAGGCTGCCACCTGGCGCACTTCGCGATCGGCGGGATTGCCGTCGCGATCGAACACGCGCACCTTTTCCAGCGTCAGTTCGCAGACGTCGCCTTCTTCGAGGAAGATGAAGCGATCAGTGCTGCCCGCCAGCGCGAGCGCGTCGGATGCGAGGAAGTTCTCGCCCTCGCCGAGGCCGACGACGAGCGGCGAACCTTGACGCGCGCCCACCACCGTATGCGGCTGGTTCTTGTGCAGCACGGCGATTGCGTAGGCGCCATGCAGTTGCGCCGTCGCTTCGCGCACGGCCGCGAACAGATCGCCGCGATACAGGCTATGAACCAGATGCGCGATCACTTCCGTATCGGTCTGCGAGACGAACTCGTAGCCCTTGCCGCGCAGCATCTCGCGCAGCGACTCATAGTTCTCGATGATGCCGTTGTGCACCAGCGCCAGTTCGTTGCGCGAGAAGATCGGGTGCGCGTTGTCCGTGACGGGCGCGCCATGCGTGGCCCAGCGTGTGTGGGCGATGCCCGTCGCGCCTTCGAGGTGCGTCTCGCGCACCTGGTCGTCGAGATCGGCGACGCGCGCTACGCTGCGCGCGCGCTTCGGCTCGCCGTTCGCCAGCACGGCGACGCCGCATGAGTCATAGCCGCGATATTCGAGGCGACGCAGTCCTTCGATCAGGACGGGAACGATGTTTCGCTGCGCAACAGCGCCGACAATGCCGCACATATTCAATGGTCCTTTGCAGAGTTAGGGGTCGAGGCGCGCGCCTCGCACGCGCGGTTCCCTTCAGCTTTTCTTTTTCGTCGGGCGCACGTAGCCCGTCTTGCCTATCTGGGTCTTTTCGTTGAGCACCAGCAGGCCTTCTTCGACATCCTTCCAGACCGTCGTGCCCGCCGCGATCGTCACGCCGCGGCCGATGCGCACGGGCGCCACCAGTTGCGTATCCGAGCCGACGAACACGTCGTCTTCGATGACCGTGCGGAACTTGTTGGCGCCGTCGTAGTTGCAGGTGATCGTGCCCGCGCCGATATTCACGCGCGCGCCGACGTCCGAATCGCCGATATACGACAGGTGATTCGCCTTCGAGCCACGGCCAAGCACCGCATTCTTCACTTCGACGAAGTTGCCGACGTGCGTTTCGTCCGCAAGCGTCGCGCCTGGACGCAGCCGCGCATACGGACCGAGCACGGCCTGCGCGCCGACCTGCGCACCTTCGATATGCGTATACGCGTCGATACGCGTGCCCGCGCCAACCGAGGCATTACGGATCACGCAGTTCGGTCCGATCGATACGTTGTCGGCCAGCGTCACCTTGCCTTCAAACACGCAGTTCACGTCGATCGACACATCCCGGCCGCATTCGAGCGTGCCGCGCACGTCGATACGCGCCGGGTCGGCGATCGTCACGCCCGCGACGAGCAGTTCGTCAGCGACGTTGCGCTGATGGATGCGTTCGAGTTCCGCGAGTTGCTGCTTGCTGTTGACGCCCAGCGTTTCCCATTCTTCGTCGGGCTGCGCGGTGACGGCTTCGATACCCGCTTCGATCGCGAGTTCGACTACGTCGGTGAGATAGAACTCGCCCTGCGCATTGTCGTTCTTCAGCGACGACAGCCAGCCGTCGAGGCGCTTCGTCGGCATCACGACGATGCCCGTGTTGATCTCGGCAATCTTCTGCTGTTCCGGCGTCGCGTCTTTCTGCTCGACGATGCGCTCCACCTTGCCCTGCGCATCGCGCACGATACGGCCGTAACCGGTGGGATCGTCGAGCGTGACGGTCAGCACGCCGTAGCCGTCGTGGCCCGCCGCGTCAGTCAGACGCTTGAGCGTGCTCGTCTTCGTGAGCGGCACGTCGCCATACAGCACGAGCGTCGGCGCGGACGCATCGAGCAGCGGCAACGCCTGCTGTACCGCGTGTCCTGTGCCGAGTTGCTGTTCCTGCAATGCGAACTGTACATCGGGCGCCGCGACGGCTTCGCGCACCTGTTCCGCGCCATGACCGATCACGACGACGAGACGCGTCGGATTCAGTGTGCGGGCGGTGTCGATGACATGAGCAAGAAGCGGCCGACCGGCCAGGGGATGAAGCACCTTTGGCAATGCCGAGCGCATGCGCTTGCCGGTGCCTGCCGCCAGGATCACGATGTTCATGACGTGGGCGTATGTGACGAGTTTGGAGTGGGCGATTCTAGCACGCTGAGTGTGACTGCAACGTGGCCTTCCAGACCGAAATCACCCCGCAAATGCCTGTTTTAAAAGGATTTGCGGGATGGGTGAAGTGTCAAATATCGTCGAATTGCACGAAGGAAATCGTTTGCGATGCCGGCTGCATCCCTTCTGATGCGGAATCGGTCGAACACGGCTCTTCGTCGAAGGCGATATCGCCTTGCACATCGGCTTCGCCCGTGGCGCGCAACGATGCGAACGGAAACAGCTTGTGATCCATCAGATGCGAAGGCACGACATTCGACAATGCATTGAACATGTTGTCGACGCGCCCCGGAAAACGCTTGTCCCATTCGCGGATCAGCGCCTTCATTTCCGCGCGTTTCAAATTCGGCTGACTGCCGCACAGGGTGCACGGAATGATCGGGAATTGACGCAGTTCGGCGTATTTCTCGAGATCGGTTTCCTTCACATACGCCAGCGGCCGGATCACGACGTTCTTGCCATCGTCCGATTGCAGCTTGGGCGGCATGCCCTTCAGCTTGCCGCCGTAGAAAAGATTCAGCAGCAGCGTCTGCAGGATGTCGTCGCGATGATGGCCCAGCGCGATCTTGGTCGCGCCGAGTTCGCCCGCCACGCGGTAGAGGATGCCGCGCCGCAGGCGCGAGCACAGCGAGCAGGTCGTCTTGCCCTCGGGCACGAGCCGCTTGACGATGCTGTACGTGTCCTGGTTCTCGATATGAAACGGAATGTCGAGCTTGCTCAGGTACTCGGGCAGCACGTGCTCGGGAAAGCCCGGCTGCTTCTGGTCGAGATTCACGGCGACGATGTCGAAGTTGATCGGCGCGCGCTCGCGCAGCCGCATCAGGATCTCCAGCATCGCGTAGCTGTCCTTGCCGCCCGACAGGCACACCATCACCTTGTCGCCGTCCTCGATCATGTTGAAGTCGCCGATCGCCTGGCCGACCTGGCGCGCGAGGCGCTTGAACAGCTTGTTGTTCTCGTACGCCTCTTTCTGCTCGCGGCGCGTGAGCGCGCGCTTGGGTTCGGCGGTTTCGACTTGAGCTTCGGCAATGGGCGCGGCCGCGTCGACGCCCGTCAGCGTTTCGGGAGCGTTCATCGCTCAGACCTCTTTGATATGGAAGACTTCGACGCCCACGGCATCGCAGTCGGGATAAACATCGGGCTTTTCCGTCGACAGACGCACGCCGCGCACTTGCGGATGCGCGAGCAGCGCTTTCGCGAGGTCGTCGCAGAGCGTTTCCTGCAGATGGATGTGCCCCTGGCTCACGCGCTGCGCGATCGTCGAACGCATGAAGTCGTAATCGACGACTTCGCGCAGCTTGTCTTCGACGGGCGTGGACAGCGCGAGCGGCACGAACAGTTCGACGTTGATCACCACGCGCTGCTCGCCGCGCTTTTCGAACTCGTGCACGCCGATGTTGATGTGCACCTCGTAATCGCGCAGAAAGAGCCGGCGGCAATCAGCGAGCCGGGGATGAAGCAAAGCGGCAGACATGTTCGTTCCAGTACAAAAAGGGTGCGTGCGAACCCGCACGCAGTTGCAATTGGGCGCGCCGTGCAGCGCGCCGGAGGGCGCAACGTCTAACGACGGCTAACCGTGGGTCAGCGGTCGGCGCCCGTCAAAAACATCACATCACGCGGCAGCGGCACGAGATGCTGGCCGCCGTCGACAACCAGCGTCGTGCCCGTGACGCCGCGCGCATCCGCGAGATACAGCGCCGCCGCGACGAGATCCTCGATGCGCGACGCATGGCCGAGCGGCGTCACCTTGTGCGCGGCCGCGAAGCTTTCCGGGGTCTGATCGCCGGATCGCAGCGTGAGGCCGGGCGCAAGACCCACGACGCGCACCTTCGGCGCCAGCGCCTGCGCAAGCGCGACGGTCGCCGTGCCGAGCGCGGCCTTCGACAGCGTGTACGACAGGTAATCCGGATTCATGTTGTAGAGCTTCTGGTCGAGCACGTTGATGACCGCCGCGCGCAGCGACTCGTCGTGACGCGCCGCCTCGGGCGTAACCTCATACAACATCCGCGCGAGCACGAGCGGCGCGCCGACGTTGATCGACGTCAGATGCAGCAGCTTCGCGTAGCTGACGTCGAGCGCGGTGTCCTCGTCGAACATCGACGCGTTGTTCACGATGCACGACGGACGCCCGAGCGCCGCCGTGCATTCGGGCACGAGCCGCTCCACTTCCGCCTCGACGGACAGATCCGCCTTCAGCGCGACGGCGCGCCGCCCGAGCGCGGCGATTTCCGCGACGACCTCGTCGGCTTTCGCCTTCGACGAGCCGTAATGCACGGCCACGTCCCAGCCCGCCGCGGCAAAGCCCAGCGCGAGGCCACGGCCGATCCGGTGCCCGGCGCCCGTGACGAGCACGGTGCGGGCAGGCCGGTCGGGACGGCCGCTGGCGGCGAAAGTATCGTTCGAGGCGGTCATTTACAATGCGGGGATGAATCCGAAAGCTCACCAACCCGATAGTTTACCTGCTCCCGGCCCGACCGCGCTCGCGCAGTCGGAAGCGCTGGTTTCGCAGATTCGCGCGGAGATCGACGCAAACGGCGGCTGGATGCCGTTCGATCGCTACATGGAGCGCGCGTTGTACGCGCCGGGACTGGGCTATTACAGCGGCGGCGCGATCAAGTTCGGCCGACGCGCGGAGGATGGCAGCGACTTCGTGACGGCGCCGGAACTGTCGCCGCTGTTCGCGCAAACGCTCGCGCGGCCCGTCGCGCAGGCGCTGGAAATGAGCGGCACGCGGCACGTGATGGAGTTCGGCGCGGGCACAGGCAAGCTGGCTGCCGGTCTGCTCAACGCTCTGGATGAGCTGGGCACGCAGTTCGACACGTATTCGATCGTCGATCTGTCGGGCGAATTGCGCGAGCGCCAGCGCGAAACGATCGAAGCGCACGCGCCCGGCTTGGCTACGCGCGTGCGCTGGCTCGACGCGTTGCCCGAGCAGTTCGAAGGCGTCGTGGTCGGCAACGAAGTGCTCGACGCGATGCCCGTGCGGCTGTTCGCCCGCATCGGCGACGAGTGGCACGAGCGCGGCGTTACGGTGAAAGACGGCGCGCTGCAATTCGAAGACCGCCCCGTTCCATCGACGCACGATGCCGCCTTCCTGCGCGATCTGGAGATCGAAGGCGATCACGACTACGTGACGGAAACGCACGACGCCGCCCTCGCCTTCACGCGCACCGTCTGCACGATGCTCACGCGCGGCGCGGTGTTGCTGATCGACTACGGCTTTCCGCGTCACGAGTTCTATCACGCCCAGCGCGCGCAAGGCACGCTGATGTGCCACTACCGGCACCGCGCGCACGGCGATCCGTTTCTCTACCCGGGCTTGCAGGACATTACCGCGCACGTCGAATTTACCGGTATCGCCGAAGCGGGCGTCGATGCGGGCGCGGACCTGCTCGGCTATACGTCGCACGCGCGTTTTCTGATGAACGCGGGTATCACGGAAGCGTTGAGCACGATCGATCCATCCGACATTCCCAACTTCCTGCCCGCCGCCAACGCGGTGCAGAAGCTGCTGTCGGAAGCCGAGATGGGCGAGCTGTTCAAGGTGATCGCGTTTTCACGCGGCATCGACGGCACGCTCGACGCGTTCGTGCGCGGCGACCGCTCGCATACGCTCTGAGCTTTAAGTCGAGGCACACACGATGATCCGCTGGCTGCTGACTACTTTCATCGCGGTGGCCGTGCTGTCGGCGTGCTGGCCGTGGCTGCGCAAGCTGGGCATCGGCAGGATGCCGGGCGATGTCACGCTGCGGCTGTTCGGGAAGGAGTATCCGTTCCCGTTCATGTCGACGCTGGTGCTGTCGATGCTGCTGTCGCTGCTTGCGCGGTTGCTCTGACCTACTCTGCCTCTTCCTCTGACGCCGTTTCGCTCAACGCCTTCGCGACTGCGCGCACGCGCTCGCGATGCACGGCATCCTTGATCTTCGCCGGATCGCTTTCATAGGCCTTCGCGACTGCGCCCGCATCGACGGCACGCGCGGCGACCAGAGCCTGGCGCAGACGCTCCGCTTGCGGATAGGCCTTCGCTTCGAAGCCGAGCCGGCCGCGCGCATCGGCTTCACAAGCCTGAAGCGCTTCGGCGAAACGCGCGGGCTTGCGCAGCGCGTCGCTGCGCTCGAAAAGCCGCACGATGCCCGCCGCCTTCGTCTCCATCACATGATGAATATTGCCGTGCTCGCGTGCCACCAGCAGCGCGAGATCGCGGCATTCGTTCGGCACGCGCAGACGTTCGCACAAAGGCTTCAGCAGATTGACACTGCGCCCTTCGTGCCCGATATGACGCGGCAACACATCTTCAGGTGTGGTCGCCTTGCCGAGATCGTGCGTTAGCGCGGCGAAGCGCACCGCGAGCGCATAGTTCTGCGCGGCGGCGTGATCGACGACCATCATCACGTGCACGCCCGTATCCACTTCCGGGTGATAGTCGGCGCGCTGCGGCACGCCGTACAGCGCGTCGATCTCCGGCAGAATGCGCGCGAGCGCGCCGCATTCGCGCAGCACGTCGAACATCCGCGACGGCTTCTTCTCCATCAGTCCGCGCGACAGTTCCTGCCACACGCGCTCAGGCACGAGCGCATCCACTTCGCCCGCTTCGACCATCTTGCGCATCAACGCCAATGTGTCGGGCGCGACAGTAAAACTCGTGAAACGCGCCGAGAAACGCGCGACGCGCAGAATGCGCACCGGGTCTTCGAGAAACGCATCGCTGACATGCCGGAACACGCGTTGCTTCAGATCGTCCTGGCCGTTGAACGGATCGATCACGGGACCGGTCAACTCGCCGTCCGGCGTGACTTCGCGCGCCATCGCATTGACCGTGAGGTCGCGCCGCGCGAGGTCCTCTTCGAGCGTCACATCGGGCGCGTAGAAAAACTGGAAGCCGTGGTAACCCGCCGACGTTTTGCGTTCGGTCCGCGCAAGCGCGTATTCCTCGTGCGTGTCGGGATGCAGAAAAACCGGAAAGTCCTTGCCGACCGGGCGAAAGCCCTTTGCGACCATCTGCTCGGGCGTGGCGCCCACCACGACGTAATCGCGGTCCTGCACGGGCATCCCAAGCAGCTCATCGCGGATCGCACCGCCTACTGCGTAGATATTCATGCGCAGGTGTCTTGATAGGGGATGCGATGTGTCTCTTGCAATGCGTCGTCGATCCACGCCTTGACCGCGGGCTGCGCCGTCACGCGGCGTGAATAGGCAAGCGCCGCTTCCGACAGCTTCGGTTGCCACGTATTGAAGCGCATCACGACGGGCGCATACATCGCATCGGCAATCGTGAATTCGCCGAACAGGAACGGACCGCCATACGTTGCCAGGCACTCGCTCCAGAGCGCGTCGATACGCTCGATGTCGGCCAGTGCTTCGGGTGTCGCGCCCTTGCCCGGAAACGACGCGCGAATGTTCATCCACATGTTGTTGCGCAGCGCGCCGAAACCGGAATGCATCTCGGCGCTGACGCTGCGCGCATGGCCGCGCGCGACGGCGTCGCGCGGCCACATCGCATGTTGCGGATAACGTTCGGCGAGCGTCTCGCAGATCGCGAGCGAATCCCACACGGTGACGCCGTCGTCGGCAATCAGACACGGCACTTTGCCCGAAGGCGAATGCTCGAGGATCGACGCTTTCGACTCTGCCTCATTGAGCAGAACCATCACCTCTTCAAATGCAATGCCGAAGTGTTTGAGCACGAGCCACGGCCGCATCGACCACGACGAATAGTTCTTGTCACCGATAACGAGTTTCATGCTTCGCCAGAAAGTGGATTGAAACGATAAAAAGTTTAGCGGCCCGCGCTCGCGCGGAACGCGTTGAAGCGCGAACGGAACGACGAACCCGTCAGATACACGGGCGCGATCGTTTCGATGCTGGCCGGTTCGATATCGAGCTCGGGCGCGAGCGGCGCGCTCAGCACGGCGTCGATTTTCATCGAATCGAGATTGTCGCGCGAAATGACGGGTTCGCCGGGCGCCAGCTCGAACGAAAGCGCCTGCAATCGCGCCAGCGAATCCGGCAAGCGGATGATGCGCGCATGCTTGCCGATCACGTCGCCGCAGTATTCGACGAGCGCTTCGAGCGTGTACACCGACGGCCCGCCAAGCTCATACGTGCGGCCTGTCGATGCATCGAGATCCAGCACGTTGACGATCGCCTTCGCGACATCGCCGACAAAGATCGGCTGAAAGCGGGCGTTGGGTTTCGCGAGCGGAATGACGGGGAACATGCGCTGCAGGAACGCGAACTTGTTGAGGAACGCGTCTTCGGGGCCGAACACGACCGACGGGCGAAAGATGGTCGATGCAAGCATCGATGAAGCATGCACCGCGCGCTCGCCGTCGCCCTTCGAGCGCAGATACATGCTCGGCCCGCGCGGGTCGGCGCCGATCGCGCTAATATGGATCAGCCTGTGCACGCCCTTGCCTTCGCAGGCGGAAACGATCTTCGTCGGCAGTTCGACATGAGCTTTCGCGAACTCGGGTCCGTACGGGTCGCCGCGATGACCGTGCAATACGCCGACGAGATTGATGACGGCATCCGCGCCCTCGACGAAGCGCGCAAGCTGGATGGGATCGAACACATCGGTTTCGATCACATCGATGGGAAGCAGTGTGAGATGCCGCGCGTTATAGCGACGGCGAGTGGCAATGCGTACCGTCTTGCCCAGTTCGACGAGCGCGTTGACGAGATGACTGCCGATAAACCCGGAACCGCCGACGATTGCGATGGTTTGATGTCGCATTTTTCGACTCCCTGATGGAAGCCGCGGCAACGGCTGAGGTCGTGCTCCGCCGCGTGCGTGACGGATCACGCGGCGGCGGCATGGCGCATCGTTACTGCAACGGCTGGATATAACCCAGACGCGCCTTCAGCGATTGCGGACGGCCTTCGAACAACGCTGCATAGTAGACCGTGTTGGACAGCACGTTCTTCACGTAGTCACGCGTTTCCTGGAACGGAATGGCTTCCGCGAAAATCGCGCCTTCGACACCGCGCGGCAACGTTGAGCGCCAGTTGCGCGGACGGCCCGGACCTGCGTTGTAACCTGCCGTGGCAAGCACGGCGGACCCGTCGAACTCATTGTAGATCATCGACAGATAGTTCGTGCCGAGCAGGATATTGGTGTTGATGTCGTTCATCTGCGCGCGCGAAATCGTGCCGAGACCGATCTTCTTGGCGACCAGTTGCGCGGTGCCCGGCATCAGCTGCATCAGGCCGCTCGCGCCGACTTCCGAGCGCGCGTTCATGATGAAACGCGACTCCTGACGGATCAGACCATACGCCCATTCGACGTCGAGCCCGTTCGACTGCGCGTCGCGCTCGACGATATCGCGGAACGGCGACAGGTAGCGCAGCGAGAAGTCGTGCTCGGTCTTCGTGCGGTCGGCCGTGTTCACGGCGCGGTCATACAGTTCGATACGGCGCGCGTATTCGGCTGTCGCGATCAACTGGCGGTCCGTCATGCTGCGCAGCGGCCAGTTCCATTCGCGGTTGCCTTCCAGACGCAGATTCAGCTGATAGAACTTCTGTGCAAGCGCGAAGCCTGGCGTGTTGCCGGCCTGCTCGACTTCGGCGTCCGTGACCGTGGTCTTCGGCGGCACGACGATCTTCTGGCCGAGTTCTTCCGCGGCAAGCTGGCCGTAGAAATTGAACTGCTGCGAGATCGACTCGAACTCCTGGTTGGCCGTGACGACATCGCCCGCCTGTTTCAAAGCGCGCGCGTGCCAGTAGACCCACGTAGGCTGGCTGCGCAGCGCAGGCGGCATCTGTTCGACCGACCAGCGCACCATCGTCCAGTCGCCGGCGAGCAGCGCGAGGCGCGTGCGCCATTCGTATGCGGGATTCGACAGCGGCGCATTCGCCGACAGCCGATACCAGTCTACGGCGCCCGGCATCTGCTTGGAGGCCGCCTGATAGGCGATCGTGCCCCAGCCGATGGCACGCTCGGGCGAAGTCAGCGACGGCGCGACGGAACCGAAGGTCGCGGCGGCCATGGCGGGATCGTTGCGGGCCATGCGCGTGATCGCGAGCAGCGCTAGCTGATGCGATTGCGGATCGGCGCCGACGCCGCGCGCGAGCAGGAGCGGCGGCGTGGTCGCGGCCTGGTCGAACAGCGTCGGATCGGGACGGGCGTTGCCCAGCGCATCGACGAGCTTGGCGCCCGTGCTGGTCTGGTTCTGTTCATACGCGAGACGGATCTGCTGCCACACGTCGTCGGTGGTGAACTGCTGGTTGATTGCCAGCGACGTGATCAGATCGACACAGCCGTCGCCATAGTTGCGCGGATCGACGAGCAGCGCGCGCGCCGGTTCGACCACGTTCTCACCCTTTGCCGCGCGTGATTCGAGCGCGTAGCACTTCACCTGCGTGTCGTCGTTCAGCACGAAGCGCGCGTATTGCTGGTCGAAGTTTTTCCAGTCGTGGCGCGCGCCGAGCACGACGAGGTAGTCGTTGCGCATGCGGTCGGCGATGGCCTGGCCGTCGTAGCGTTGCAGGAACGACAGCACGGGCGCGTCGGGCGCGTCGATACGCGGATGGCCCGAGCCGTCGAACAGCTGCGGTTTCAACTGGAAATATTCCAGATACGACGGCGCCGGGTAATCCGGAATCATCGCTGCGAGCTGCGCGGCGCGGCCTGCGTCGTTATTGCGCGCTGCCTCGCGCAATTGCATGAAAGTCTGGTCGTCGTTGGTGAGTTGGGAAAGCGGGATCGGCTTGACGGCGGAGGCCGTGCTGCACGCGACGAGTGCCGCCGCGGCGAGCGCCAGACTGGCCGCGCGATATACTCGGAAGAGGCGTTTGGACATCGTTATTTCTAGAGCGTTTCTGGAGCGCGAATTGAACTCAAGCATAGCATGCAACCCCACCGCAAAATCGAAAAAGGAACTGCGTGCCGCGCTGCTGGAAGCACGTCTGCATGCGGCTCTCGATGCGGCGGGCAATGATGCCCTGAGGCGTCGGGTGCTGGATGTGTTAACGGTTTATTCGCCGGCAAGTGTAGGGTTGTACTGGCCTTTGTCAGGGGAGTTCGACATTCGGTCTGTGATTGCCACGTGGCTCGCTGGCGATGTTGCGCGGCGCGCGAGTTTGCCTGTGATTACTGGCCGTGATCGGCCGCTGGAATTTCATGTCTGGACGCCTGATATGCCGATGCAGGTCGGGGCTCATCGGATTCATGAACCGACTTCCGGCGAAGTGATTACGCCTGATTTGTTGTTTGTGCCGTGTGTTGGGTTTGATGTGGATGGGTATCGGCTTGGGTATGGTGGTGGGTATTACGACCGTACGCTCGCCGTGTTTCGCGAAGCTGGGAAGGTGCCTGTGACCGTCGGTGTCGCGTATGAGGTGTGCCGGGCTGGCACGATGCAGCGGGAAGCGCATGATATTCCGCTTGATGTTGTCGTTACTGAGGGTTCTTGTTATCCGGAAGGGGCGCGGGGTTTGTAGTAGTGGTTTTTTTGCTGGTAGCGCGGGCATTCGTGTAGCGCCTTTGCGGCGCGGGCGGTTTGGTTTTTTTGCTTTGCGCTGGCATCTGTGTGGCGTTTTTGGGCTTTCGCTGGCATCCGCGCCTTCGTGCTTCAAGCGTCGCCCCTGTGCGGGGCGGCACCTACTTTTCTTTGCCGCCGCAAAGAAAAGTAGGCAAAAGAAAGCGGCTAACACCGCCAACATTTCTTCTTGCCTGAGGGCCCCCAACCGGTCCTACACTTCACGCGGCAACGTCCCTGTTCGCGCGCGTTGCCAACGCACTGAACGAGCGCCTCACCCGCTTCAAACACCCGTACATGGGCTAATGGCAGCGAATGGTATGTGCCGCCCAGGTGGCAAACTGTGTGTAGGTTGTCGCGGCGTATAGCTTGGCGCTCTTACACGGTGGAACGCGTGCGCTATCGGTCCGAAGTGAGGCGTGTGAAGTGCGACGGCCTACACACAGTTTGCCACCTGGGCGGCAGAGGAATGTCCGGCGCGGTACGCTGCGACGCGGGCGCGCGAAGCGGGTGAGGCGTCAATTCAGAGCGTTGGCAACGAACATGAGTCACGTGATTGCCGTGTGAAGTGTGGGACCGGTTGGGGGCCCTCAGGCAAACACAAGAGCTGGCGGTGTGAGCCGCTTTCTTTTGCCTACTTTTCTTTGCGGCGGTGTACAGACTGGAGACATAGCTGACAGGTGTACAGGGACATGACTGACACTTTCGGGTAATCAAACGCCCGGATTCCAACCATGCCCTGGGAAGCAAAAGACACCATGAATCTCCGCGAAGACTTCGTGCGCGATGCCGCCACGCAGGCGGTGCCGTTCAGCGAGTTGTGCCGCAAATACAAGATCACCCGTCAGACGGGCTACAAGTGGCTTGGACGCCATAAGAGCGAAGGCGCCGACGGACACCTGGCCGACCGCTCCCGCCGCCCGCATCACAGCCCCACACGCTCACCGGAGCACATCGAAGCGCTGGTGCTGGACCTGCGCTGCCAGCACGGCTGGGGCGGACGCAAGATCGCACAGCGCCTGCGCGATCTGGGCCAGACCGAGGTGCCCGCGCCTGCCACCATCACCGAGATCCTGCGGCGCCACGGGCTGATCGACGAACAGGCGTCGCGACAGCGCCAGCACTGGCAACGCTTCGAGCATGAGCATCCGAACTCGTTGTGGCAGATGGACTTCAAGGGCGACTTCCCGACCCTGGAGAGCGGGCGCTGCGCGCCGCTGACGGTCATCGACGATCACTCGCGCTACAACATCGTGCTGAGCGCCTGCTCGCGCACCACCACGCAGGTCGTGCAGGAAGCGCTCGAGCAGGCGTTCCGCTGCTACGGGCTACCCTCGCGTATCAACACCGACAACGGCGCGCCGTGGGGCTCGCCCAGCGCGCCGGGACAGCTCACCGAGCTCGCCGTCTGGCTGATCCGGCTGGGTATCCATGTGAGCTACAGCCGGCCGTATCACCCGCAGACCAATGGCAAGGACGAACGGTTTCACCGCTCGCTGAAGGCCGAAGTGCTGCAGCGGCACGCCTTCAGCACGCACGAGCACGTGCAGCAGGAACTGGATCGCTGGCGGCAGGTGTACAACACCGAGCGTCCACACGAGGCACTCGGGATGGCCACGCCGGTCACCCGCTACGCGTGCAGCCTGAGCAGGATGCCCGATCGCCTCCCGGAGCCCGAATACGAGTCCGGCGATAAGTTTTACTGGTCAACTCAAGCGGCGTGGTGCGCTTCCGGGGCGAGAAAGTGAGGCTCTCGATTGCGCTCAAGGGCTTGCATGTGGCAGCCCGCCCGAGCGAGGACGAAGACGGGGTGATCGAGTTCTGGTTCGCCCATCAGCGTGTCGAAAAACTTGACCTGAAGGAGCCCAAACCCTGACCATCATGTGTCAGCGATGTCCCTGTACATGTGTCAACGATGTCTCCAGTCTGTACACGGCGGCAAAGAAAAGTAGGTGCCGCCCCGCACAAGGGCGACGCTTGAAGCACGAAGGCATAACGCGGATGCCAGCGCAAAGTCAAAAAACCGAAAACCGCTTGCGCAGCAAACACCGTAACGCGGATGCCAGCGAAAAGGCAAAAAATCCAACCCGTCGGCAGACAGCAAAAAACCCCTACAGCGATGCAGCCGCCCGCGCCGCAGTGTCATAAAGCCCGGAAGCATTCCGCATCAGTTGCGCTGCCTCCCCAATCTGCTCATTGGTGAGCCCACTTTCCTTCAGCGTCGCGATCAGACAACTCTCCCGCACCTCGCGATACTTCATACACAGATCACGCCCCGCCTGCGTAGCAGAAAAAAACACTTCCTTGCCGGTCTTTTCGCTTTTTACATACCCTCTAGCTACGAGCTTCTTGAGCGCGTAAGTCGCGACGTGCGTGTCCTCGATATTCAGCACGAAGCAGATATCCGCAATCTTCTTGCGCCGCTCGCGGTGGCTCACATGGTGCAGCAGCGAAACTTCGATCGCAGTCATGTCCTTGTCGCCCGCCGCCGCCATGCAACGAACCATCCATCGATTGAACGCGTTGCTCGCCATGATCAGTCCGTACTCGAGTTCGGATAACTCCGCACTAAATTCAGACACAAGATGTTCCGATGAGACGATTTTGGTCGGATGACGCGCCATGGTGATTTTTCTATGCGAAGCGTGATGGTTGACCGAAGTGTACGACTTCCCTCCTGGACGGGCGAGCCTGGGGACATCGCTTATTGATAAATTGTCGAGATTTTATTGAGAATGTAGGCTAGCTCTATCGTGAGAAGTTAGCATGCATCGTCGGACGAATCTGCTGCTTCTCTACTTGACCCAGGATATTGATGACTGAACCCCGCATCTTTCCGTTTGGCGATACCGCACTGGTCTGCGAAGCGCCGCCGCCTGCCACGCTGGATTGCCAGCGCCGCGTGTGGTCGGCCGCCCAGGCCGCGCGCGACTGGCCGCACGTGCTCGAAGTGGTGCCCGGCATGAACAACCTGACCGTGATCTTCGATCCCCTCGCAGCCGATCCCGACGATCTGACTGCCAGGCTCAAGGCCGCGTGGGAACAGCCAGGCAGCGCGCAAGATTTGGGCCGCGAGGTGGAAATCCCCGTGCAGTACGGCGGCGAGTTCGGCCCGGATCTGAAGACGGTGGCCGATCACACGGGCCTCACGGTGAAGGAAGTCGTCGAACGGCATGCGGGCGGCGAGTACATCGTGTTCTTTCTCGGCTTCCAGCCTGGCTTCGCGTACATGGGCGGGCTCGAGGAGGCACTGCACACGCCGCGTCGCGCCGAGCCGCGTCTCGAAGTGCCCGCTGGCTCGGTCGGCATCGGCGGCGCGCAGACGGGTATCTATCCGGCCACTTCGCCGGGCGGCTGGCAACTGATCGGCCGCACTGCGCTGAAGCTCTTCGACCCGACGCGCACGCCGCCCACCCTTCTGCAACCGGGCGATCGCGTCCGCTTCACCATCGCGGGGCTGCACGCATGATCGACGTAATACGCGCGGGTCTGTTGACCACGATCCAGGACCTCGGCCGGCATGGCTTCCGGCACCTCGGCATCGCGATGGGCGGCGCGCTCGACAGGCTGTCGCTCGAAGTGGGCAACCGTCTGGTCGGCAACCGGCCCGATGCCGCCGGGCTCGAAATCACCTTCGGCCCGACCGTGCTGCGCTTTCTGCGCCCGACGCGCGTCGCGATCACGGGCACCGAATTCGGTGCAACGCTCGACGGCAAACCGGTCTATTCGTACTGGAGCCTGCCCGTGCAGGCCGGCCAGGAACTGACGCTGAACGTGGCGAAGCGTGGCATGCGCGGCTACGTTTGCATTGCGGGCGGCGTCGACGTGCTGCCGATGCTCGGTTCGCGCAGCACCGACCTGCAGGCTGGCTTCGGCGGCCTGGGCGGCCGCGCGCTGCGCGACGGCGACCGCCTTCCCGTCGGCGTGCCGCGCGCCGGCACGGGTTCAGGCTTTTCGCCCGATGCGCCCGAGTTCGGTGTGAAGGCGCCCGCCTGGTGCAAGTTCGTGCTCGTCGACGAGCCGGTGCGTCGTGGCCGTCATCCGTCGGGCGTCGCCTGGGCGCCGCCCATCCGCGTGCTGGCCGGCCCCGAGTACGACAGCTTCACCGCCGACGCGCAAAACGCCTTCTGGAACGACGAGTGGCTCGTCACGCCGAACAGCAACCGCATGGGCTTCCGGCTGGCGGGCACCGAACTCAAGCGCACGCACAAGAGCGATCTGCTGTCGCACGCGGTGATGCCCGGCACGATCCAGGTGCCGCCGAACGGCCAGCCGATCATCCTGATGAGCGACGCACAGACCACGGGCGGCTATCCGAAGATCGGCGCGGTGATTCACGCGGATTTATGGAAGCTCGCGCAGGTGCGCCTGAACGGCGCGGTCCGCTTCATCCCGACCACGCCTTACGAGGCCCGCCAGGCGCTGATCGAAGAGCGCAAGTACCTGCGGCAGATCGATGCCGCAATCGGCATGCATGAAGAACGCTGCGCGCGCCTCGCCGCACCCGCAGCGATGTAAGACCTACGAGGACATCATGGAAATCGACTTGAACGCCGATCTCGGCGAAGGATGCGGCTCCGACGAGGCGCTGCTCGATCTCGTCAGCTCAGCGAACATCGCGTGCGGCTGGCATGCAGGCGGACCCAATGCGATGCGCGAATGCGTGCGCTGGGCAGTGGAAAAAGGCGTGTCGATCGGCGCGCATCCGAGTTTCAACGACCCGGAGAACTTCGGCCGCAAGGAAATGGACTTGCCCGCGGGCGAAATCTACGCGGGCGTGCTGTACCAGCTCGGCGCGCTGTCGGCGATTGCGCAGGCCGAGGGCGGGCGCATCGCGCACGTGAAGCCGCACGGCGCGCTCTACAACCAGGCTGCGCGCGATCCGAAGATCGCCGACGCAATCGTCTCGGCCGTGCATGACTTCGATCCGTCCGTGGCCGTGTTCGCGCTTGCCAACAGTGGGCTCGTAACGGCCGCGCGCAACGCGGGGCTCGTCGCGATCGAAGAAGTGTTCGCCGATCGCGGCTATCGCGCGGACGGCTCCCTCGTGCCGCGCAAGGAGCCGGGCGCGCTGCTCGAAGACGAAGAAGAAGTGCTGCAACGCACACTGGCGATGGTACGCGAGCAGCGCGTGCAGGCCGTCAGCGGCGAATGGGTGCCCCTCAACGCGCAGACCATCTGCCTGCATGGCGACGGCCCGCATGCGCTCGCGTTCGCGCGCCGCATCCGTACGGCGCTCAAGGAGGCCGGCATCGGCGTGCATGCGGCGGGCGCAGCGCGCGTCTGATTTTTCAGCGCTTACGCCTCTGATTAAAGGCCATTACACAACAGTCGACGCCCCGCTTTTCGCGGGGCGTTTTCCAGAAAGTAAGCCAGAAAACAACATCGCCAGTTGCCAACGGCTTTTTGAAGCAGCACAAGTTCGGCAGCAACCGTAGAGCAGTAACCCGCAGCAACGACAGGGCAGTGCAGCCTGAGTGGCCACCGAAGAGCCACAGGGCAACGAGGAAAGCCGGGCCCAAAAAAACCAAGGCCCGGCGTCATTAAAGTTCGCCGCCACGAGCGGTGTCCCAATGCAGGACCACCTCTGGAGATCTAGATGCAGTCAACCGTCAACCTATGGCCGCTCATTGGAGTCGCGGTCATCATCGTCGGGTTTGTGTTGCGCTTCAACCCGATGCTGATCGTGGCCGCCGCCGCCGTCATCACCGCCATCGCCGCGCACTTTCCGCCGGACAGAATCCTGGCCGCGATCGGCAGTGGCTTCATCAAGACACGCAATATCCCCCTCATCATCCTGTTGCCGCTCGCAGTGATCGGCCTGCTCGAACGGCACGGGCTGCGCGAGCGCGCGCAGACGTGGATCGCCAGCATCAAGGCCGCGACGGCCGGGCGTCTCCTGATCGTCTATCTGCTCGTGCGCGAGCTGACGGCGGCCGTCGGCCTGACGGGCCTCGGCGGGCATCCGCAGATGGTGCGTCCGCTGATCGCGCCGATGGCGGAAGGCGCCACGGAAACGCGCTTCGGCAAGCTCAGCGATGCCGTGCGCTACAAGCTGCGCGCGTTCTCGGCGGCCACGGACAATGTCGGCCTGTTCTTCGGCGAGGACATCTTTGTCGCGTTCGGCGCGATCGTGCTGATGGTCACGTTTCTGAAAGAAGCGGGCATCACGGTCGAGCCGATGCACGTCGCGCTGTGGGGCATTCCGACAGCCATCAGCGCCTTCCTGATCCACGGCTTCCGGCTCTGGCTGCTCGATCGCAAGCTCGAACGCGAGTTGCGCGGTAACGCGGCATCGCAAGGGGCTGCGAACGTCAACACGAACAACCACACGAGCCACAACGCGACGCGCACGACCGGGGACGAAGCATGACACTCACCATCAACTATCTGTTCTGGCTGCTCGGTATCGTGCTGCTGGTGATCGGCGGCATGATCGCCACCGATAAGGATCATCCGCGCCGCTTCACGGCGGGCGGCTTCTGGATCATCTACGCGCTGATCTTCCTGGTCGGCGACAAGCTGCCCGTCGAACTGGTGGGCGTGCTCGTCATCGCGATGGCGCTGATCGCGGGCTTCGGCGGCGTGACGGCGGGCAAACCCAAAGTGCTGTCCGAAGCAGCGCGCAAGGCGAGCGCCGCGCGCCTCGGCAACAAGCTGTTCGTGCCCGCGCTGACGATTCCCGTCGTCACGGTGATCGTCACGTTGTCGGCGAGCCATCTGGTGTTCGGCGGCACGCCGCTGGTCGAGCAGAAGAACGTCACGCTGATCGGCTTCGGTATCGGCTGCGTGATCGCGCTGGCGATCGCCTGCATCATGACGCGCGACACCGTCGGCCAGTCGATGAAGGAAGCGCGGCGTCTCGTCGATGCGCTGTCGTGGGCGGCCGTGCTGCCGCAAATGCTCGGCATGCTCGGCCTCGTGTTCTCGGACGCGGGCGTCGGCAAGGCGGTCGCGCACGTGACGACGGCTTACATCAGCCTCGACTACCGGCTGATCGCGGTGGCCGTCTACTGCATCGGCATGGCGCTTTTCACGATGGTGATGGGCAACGGCTTCGCCGCGTTCCCGGTGATGACGGGCGGCGTCGGCGTGCCGATCCTCGTCAACGTGTTTCACGGCAACCCGGCCGTGATGGTCGCAATCGGCATGTTCTCCGGCTACTGCGGCACGCTGATGACGCCGATGGCCGCGAACTTCAACATGGTGCCCGCCGCGCTGCTCGAACTCCCCGACAAGAACGCGGTGATCAAGGTGCAGGTTCCGACGGCGCTCACGCTGCTCGTCGTGAATATCTTCCTGCTCAACTTCCTGATGTTCCTGTAGCGCCTTTGCAGTGATCCCGGCCGCGGGCGGCTCGCCGAATCCTATTTCCAGGATACGCGATCCGCCCGCGCGGCTTGTTTCAAAAGGCGCGCCGCCATTTTTAGGATGCCTCTGATAGTTTGGCCGAGGCCCCGGACCTAACCTGTGAATGTTCCATCGTTCATAGTCCGGCGCATCGACAGGTCTGCGCCGGCTCTTTCGAGAGTCTGGAGAGCATCGCCATGCAACCGCAATCCGCCGTTTCTACTTCCTCCGCTTCTACCTCCACCGCTTCTACTCCTACCACCCAGCTTTTCCCGCTCACGCTCGCGTTCGCGCTCGAAGCGCATCGCGCGTGCCGCTTCATCGAAGCCGAATCGCTGTACCGCTAAGCACTCGCGATCTGCCCGGAACAGCCGGATGTGCTGCATTACTACGGCGTGCTGCTGCATCAGCGCGGCCAGCATGTGCTGGCGCTCGAATACATCGACCTTTCGCTCGAACTCGAACCGGACAACGCGGAGTGCTGGAACGACCGCGGCTTCGTGGCCGATGCGCTCGGCGACAAAGCGCTCGCACTTCGCTGCTATCGCGTGTCGCTGGCGCTCGATCCGCGCTCACCCGATGCGCACAACAACATCGCCGTTGCGCTCGAAGCCGAAGGCAAGCTCGGTGAAGCGGTACATCACTATCGCGAGGCGTTGAAGGTCGACCCGACGCTCGCCGACGTGCATATCAACCTCGGCTCGGCGCTCGACCGCCTGATGCGATTCGACGATGCCGACGAGCACTACCGCGCGTTGCTGTCGCTGAATGCGCGCACGGTTAACGTCTGTCTGAAGACGAGGGGTTCGAAAGAACAGTCGCTCGATGCGCTGGAAGCAGCGCTAAAACTCGTGTCGCAAACCGGCCGTGGACGTGTCGCCAACGGCGCCTTCGGCGCGGTAGGGGCAAGCGTTTAACCGTCGCTCACGTTGAGCGCGCAGGCAGCGCGCTCCTCAATAAGACTCGACAACAAACCCCCGCTGCCGCAACAGCTGCAGCACACCTTTTTGCCCGCCCAGATGCAGCGCGCCGATCGCGACGAACACTGGCTTGTTCGGCGCCGCGATCAGTAGCATCCGGTTGACGAAGCGCCGGTTGCGATCGAACAGAATCTTGTTATCCACCTGCGCGGAGATACGCTTGTCGCGCGCGAGCTTCTCCGACTTCGCTGCTTCCCACGCGGTAATCGCATCCGCGTCGCCGACGCGCCATAGCCGGTGCAAGGTCTGCACATCGGCGACATTCTCGGCGGGCGTCTGCACGAGATCCTGCGCAAGCATTTCGCGCTGCTGCGCCAGCGTGAGCCCCGTGAACGCGCGCATCTGCTCGGCGAGCGTCTCCAGCCCGACAATCTTTCCCTTCTGCCGCAGATACACGTTCTGCAACTGCGCTTCCGTGCCGAATTCCGTTTGCAGCCCGGCGCTCAGCGAATCGTAAGTTTCGACCAGCAAGGACGCGAGCCACGGCCGCATCTTGCGGATTTCATCGAGCGCGGCGGGATTGGCACGCAGACGCATCGCGAGCTTGTGCCACAACGGTTCGGGCAACAGCTTCGGCAGACATTCATACGAGCAGATGCCGTACTTCGACACATCGTCCTGCGAGACGAGCAGATCGTCGGGCGACAGTTCGAGCGCAAGCGTCGGCGATGCGGCTAGCGCACCGAGAATCGGCGCGCGGAATGGCTGGTTCGGCGGATAGTCGTTCGGATCGCCGACATGCAGCGTGCCCAGAAGATAAATCGTGGTCTTGCCGCGTGTCGCGACATAGAAAGGCATGCGCGTCGGTTGCGCGCGCACGGGACCGCTCGCCGTGGTGCCGCTCGCGTACGAAGGCGGCGGATTGAAGCCGGGCAGCGTCGCGCGCGGTTGCGACGGGGTGTGCGGAACGGGAACGGCCGGGCGGCCGACCTGATTGGCCTGCGCAGCCTGCACGGGCGTATTCGCCGAAGCCCCTGCGGCATGCGCGGAGGCGATCGGATCGAACGGATGAAACGGCAGCAACGGACATTGCGCCGTCACGACGAGCAGCGCGCCCATCAGGACGCGCGCAACCCGCCGATGTGAAGACGCAGCGCGCGCGCCGCCCGCATGTTTCATAGGCTTCACATGCTAACGACGCGCATGACGGCGCGCAACATCACGCGCCGCCACCCCATCATGCATTCGTATCGTCCCCCACCTCCTCGGCGCGGTGACACGATACCTGGCGACCATCCACTTCACGCAGCTTTGGCTCTTCTTTGCGGCAACGTTCGATAGCATACGGGCAACGCTGATGGAACGTACAGCCCGACGGCGGATTGAGCGGCGACGGCATTTCGCCTTGCAGCTTGATCTGGATGCGGCGGTCGGCTTCGAAGATCGACGGTGTCGCCGACATCAGCGCGCGCGTGTACGGATGACGCGGCTTGCTGAAGATGCGCTTCTTTTCACCGAGTTCGGCAACGCCGCCGAAGTACATCACCATCACGTCGTCGGCGATATGCTCGACCACCGACAGATTGTGCGAGATGAACACATAGCTCGTCTTGAACTGATCCTGCAGGTCCATGAACAGGTTCAGGATCTGCGCCTGGATCGACACGTCGAGCGCGGAGACCGGTTCATCGGCGACGACGATCTGCGGATCGAGAATCATCGCGCGCGCAATCGCCACACGCTGGCGCTGGCCGCCTGAGAACATATGCGGATAGCGCTTCGCATGCTCGGGCCGCAGGCCGACGGTGCGCATCATGTGCGCAATGCGTTCGCTGCGCTCGCTTGCGGTCAATTGCGTATTGATCGCGAGCGGCTCGCCCAGCGTCTGCTCGACGGTCTTGCGGGGATTGAGCGACGCAAACGGGTTCTGGAACACCATCTGCACGCGGCGTCGCAACTGCGCGATTTTCTCGTGGCTCGCGCCCGCGACATCTTCGCCGTCGATCAGCAGACGTCCGGCCGACGGCGCTTCGATCATCGTCAGCTGACGCGCGAGCGTCGACTTGCCGCAGCCGGATTCGCCGACCACAGCGAGCGTCTTGCCGCGCTCCAGATGAAACGACACGCCGTTCAGCGCCTTGACGGTGCCATGGCCGAACATGCCGCGCTTCACGTCGTAGTGACGCGCGAGGTTGTCGGCGATCAGCACGTGATCGCCTGCGGGCTTGCCGGGCCTGTCACCATCGGGGCGCCGCGTTTCGGGTACTGCGTTCATCGTGCGCCTCCCGGGTGAATGGCATCGCGAACCAGGTTCAGCGGCTTGATGCAGCGAACCTGGGCGGCGGGATCGTGATCGGCCAGCGGCGAGAGCGCGGGCCGCGCCTTGTTGCAATCGTCGACGACGTATTTGCAGCGCGGCGCGAACAGACACCCCTTAGGCCGGTCGTCGCGTCCCGGCACCATGCCCGGCAGCGCGGCCAGCCGCACCGCGCCGACGTTGTGCTCGGGAATCGCCGCCAGCAGCGCTTCCGTGTACGGATGATGCGGCGCCTTGAAGATATCGGGCACGCGGTTCGTTTCGATGACTTCGCCCGCGTACATCACGGCTACACGCTGCGCGACTTCCGACACCACGGCCAGATCGTGCGAGATCAGCACGAGCGCCATGCCGCGATCTTTCTGCAACTGCACGAGCAGTTGCATGATCTGCGCCTGAATGGTCACGTCGAGCGCGGTGGTCGGCTCGTCGGCGATCAGCAGCTTCGGGTTGCACGCAACCGCCATCGCGATCATCACGCGCTGGTTCATGCCGCCCGACATCTGATGCGGGAACGTGTTGATGCGGTTCTTCGCGTCGGGAATGCCGACCTGATCGAGCAGTTCGACCGCGCGTTTGTGCAATGCGTCGCCGCGCAGCCCTTCGTGCAGTTTCAGCACTTCCTTGATCTGATAGCCGACGGTGTAGCTCGGGTTCAGGCTCGTCAGCGCGTCCTGAAACACCATCGCCACGTCTTTGCCGATGATCTTGCGGCGTTGGTTGGGCGTCGCGTTCAGCAGGTCCTTGCCGTCGAAGGTGACTTCGTCGGCCGTGACCTTGCCGGGCGCGTCGATCAGGCCCATCAGCGCCATCATCGTCACGCTCTTGCCCGAGCCCGATTCGCCCACCACGCCGACCACTTCGCCCGGCGCCACGTTCAGATTGATTCGATCGACAGCGGGCATGCCGCTGAAGTTCACCGCAAGATTGCGGATGGTCAATAGGTTACCGTTGCTCATGTCAGGCCAGCCTTTTGAGTTTCGGGTCGAGTGCGTCGCGCAGCCCGTCGCCGAGCAGGTTGATCGCGAGCACCGAGATCAGGATGGCGAGACCGGGCATGGTGACGATCCACCATGCGCTGTCGATGTAGTCGCGTGCCGACGCGAGCATCGCGCCCCACTCCGCCGACGGCGGCTGCACGCCGAGGCCGAGGAAGCCGAGCGCGGCGGCATCGAGAATCGCCGACGAAAAGCCCAGCGTGGCCTGCACGATCAGCGGCGCAGTGCAGTTCGGCAGCACCTGCGAGAACATCAGGCGAGCCGTGCCCGCACCTGCGACGCGCGACGCCATCACGTATTCCTTGTGCAACTCGCCGAGCGCCGATGCGCGCGTCAGACGCACGTAACCCGGCAGCGCGACGATCGCGATGGCGAGCATCGTGTTCACCAGACCCGGACCGATGATGGCAACCACGGCTACCGCGAGCAGCAGCGACGGCAGCGCGAGCAGCACGTCCATGATGCGCATGATGGGCGTGTCGGCCCACTTCTCGAAGAACGCGGCGATCAGACCGAGCACGATGCCGGGAATCAGCGCGAGCACCACCGAAACAAAGCCGATCCAGAACGACAGCCGCGCGCCGTACATCAGGCGCGAAAGAATGTCGCGGCCGGCTTCGTCGGTGCCGAGAATGAACTTCCAGTTGCCGCCGTCGAGCCATGCGGGTGGAATCTTCACGGAATCGCGGTATTGCTCGATCGGGCTGTGCGGGGCGATCAGCGGCGCGAAGATCGCGACGAAGACCAGCACCAGCACGATGAGGCCCGCGCCGACGGCGCCGCGGTTGCGGGAGAAGTTGGACCAGAACTCGCGGGCGGCGAGAGCACGGCCGCTCGGGGGTGTGACTGCCTGGGGGACTGTATTTTGAATGTCTGCCACGGTATTACCTCGTATGGCGGATGCGTGGATTCAACACGCCGTACAACAGATCAACGACGAGGTTCACGACGATCACGAGTGTCGCGATCATCAGGATACCGCCCTGCACGACGGGATAGTCGCGCCGGCCGATCGCGTCGATCAGCCATTTGCCGATGCCCGGCCACGAGAACAGCGTTTCCGTCAGCACCGCGCCCGCGAGCAGCGTGCCGACCTGCAAACCGATCACCGTGACGACGGGAATCAGCGCGTTACGCAGTGCATGCACGACGATCACGCGTCCCGGCGACAAGCCCTTCGCGCGCGCCGTGCGAATGTAATCTTCGCGCAGCACTTCGAGCATCGACGAACGGGTCATCCGCGCGACGACCGCGAGCGGAATCGTGCCGAGCACGATCGACGGCAGGATCAGGTGCGACAGCGCCGAGCGGAACGAGCCTTCATCCGTGCCGGGCAGCAGCGAGTCGATCAGCAGGAAGCCGGTCACGTGCGGAATGTCGTATTCGACCGCGATGCGGCCCGACACGGGCGTCCAGCCGAGCTTCGACGAGAAGAACATGATGAGGATCAATCCCCACCAGAAAATCGGCATCGAATAGCCGGTCAGCGCTGTGCCCATCACGCCGTGATCGACGGCCGTGCCGCGCCGCAACGCAGCGAACACGCCCGCCGGAAGACCCACGATCAGCGCGAACATCATGGCGCAGATCGACAGTTCGACGGTGGCGGGGAAACGGGCCAGGAATTCGTCCATCACGCTGGTATTGGTGATGATCGACGTGCCAAGGTTCCCCTGCAGCGCGTGGCCGACGTAATGGAGGTACTGGATGGGCAACGGTTCGTCGAGCCCGAGGCGATGCATCGCCGCAGCGTGCATGGCCGGATCGACGCCGCGCTCGCCCATCATGACTTCAATGGGGTCGCCCGGAATCAGGTGAATGAGTGCGAACGCGAGGATCGTGATACCGATGAAAGTCGGTATGACCATCCCGATGCGGCGCAAAACGAATCGGAACATGGTTCGTCCCTATGGTCTTGGTGAGAAAAAACGCAACCGGCGACGAGGGCTCGTGACCCCGGTCGCCGGACCATTTCGACCAGTCTTCTAACCGAACGAAAAGCGTACTGCGTATGGGATGCAGCAGGCAACGAAGCCCACCGCATCACGTGATTTACTTCATGCTTACGCCATCGAAGCGCGCATAGCCGAGCGGCTCGATGCGCATATCGACAACCTTCTTGCTCACCGGCTGATACACCGTCGAGTGAGCGATCGGCGAGAACGGCAATTGCTGCGCGAAGATCTGCTGCGCCTGCACATACGCCTTCGTGCGGTCTGCCTGGCCCGTCGTTTCACGGCCCTTCTGCACGAGTTCGTCGAACGGCTTGTAGCACCACTTCGAGAAGTTGTTGCCGTTCACCGCGTCGCAGCCGAGCAGCGTACCGAGCCAGTTGTCCGGGTCGCCATTGTCGCCCGTCCAGCCGATCAGCATCGTGTCGTCTTCGCCCGCGTGCGCGCGCTTGATGTACTCACCCCATTCGTACGTGACGATCTTCGCCTTCACGCCGATCTTGGCCCAGTCGGCCTGGATCATTTCCGCCATCAGCTTGCCGTTCGGGTTGTACGCGCGCTGCACGGGCATCGCCCACAGCGTGATGTCGAAACCGTTCGGGAAGCCAGCTTTGGCGAGCAGCGCCTTGGCCTTTTCCGTATCGTATGCCGGCATCTTCAGGTTCTTGTCATACGACCACTGAGTAGGCGGCATCGGGTTCGTCGCGGCCTGGCCTGCGCCTTGATACACGGAATCGATGATCGCTTTCTTGTTGATCGCCATGTCGAGCGCCTGACGCACTTCGAGCTTGTCGACGGGCTTGTGCGTCACGTTGTACGCCAGGTAGCCCAGGTTGAAGCCCGGCTGCGACGGCATGTCGACGTTCGAATCGGCCTTCAGCGGTGCGATATCGGCGGGACGCGGATAGCTCATCACCTGGCATTCGTCACGCTTCAACTTCTGCACGCGCACGCCCGCATCAGGCGTGATCGAGAAGATCAGCTTCGAGATCTTGACCGTGTTCGGCTTCCAGTAGTCCGGATTGCCGTCGAAACGGATCGTCGCGTCCTTCGTGTAGCTGCGGAAAATGAACGGGCCCGTGCCGACCGGCTTCTGGTTGATATCGGCCGCGTTGCCGGACTTCAGCAGCGAATCCGCATATTCAGCCGAGAGGACCGACGCGTATTCCATTGCCAGATTCTGGATGAACGGCGCGTTGACTTCCTTCAGCGTGAACTTGACCGTGTACGGGTCGACCTTTTCGACCTTGTCGATCAGCTTGTCGAGGCCCATGTCGGTGAAGTACGGGAACTGCACCGGGTAAGCCTTACGGAACGGCTGGTTCGTGTCCAGCATGCGCTGGAACGTGAACACGACGTCATCCGCGTTGAATTCGCGGGTCGGCTTGAACCAGGACGTGGTGTGGAACTTGACGCCGTGGCGCAGATGGAACGTGTACGTCTTGCCGTCCGGCGAGACATCCCACTTTTCTGCGAGGCCCGGCTCGACCTTCGTGCCGCCGCGTTCGAATTCGACGAGGCGGTTATAAACCGTGAACGTATTGGCCGTGAAATCCACGCCTGTGGTGTATTGCGCCGGATCAAAACCCGCCGGGCTGCCTTCCGAGCAGTACACGAGGGTTTTGTTCGGGATATCGGCGGCGTTCGCCAGTTGGGTCCCCGCCATCGATGCCGCTGCCGTCGCGACCAGCATCGTGAGCCGTGCCGCGCGCAACAGTTTGTTTTGCTTCATGTTTCCTCCAGGATCATCGCCGGCTAAAACCAGCGTAGCGCGATATTACTGAGCTTTGCCAGGGGCCGCAATTGGAGGAAATTAACTTTGTTGACGATCGGAAACAGCTTTCATCCGGGTTGCCGCGCCTGGCGCGGCAACCCTCCCGAATTTCAGCGAAATTGGGGATAGAAGCGGTAAATTACCTACTTGAGACCGACGTTCCAGAACTGGGTCGGGCCAAACGGGTCGATCTTGAAGCCGGTGACTGCCTTCGACAGCGGCTGGTAAACGGTCGAATGCGCAATCGGCGTGAAAGGCACCTGATCCTTGAAGATCTGTTGGGCCTCGGTGTAGTCCTTGGTGCGCGTGGCCGTATCGGTGGTGCTGCGGGCCGCCTTGATGAGGTCGTCGAACGGCTTGTAGCACCATTTGGAGAAATTGCTGCCGTTCACGGCATCGCAGCCGAGCAGCACACCGAGCCAGTTGTCCGGGTCGCCGTAGTCGCCCGTCCAGCCGATCAGCATCGCCTCGTGCTCGCCGCTGTGCCCGCGGCGGATGTACTCACCCCACTCGAAGGTGACGATTTTCGTCTTCACGCCGATCTTCGCCCAGTCCGCCTGCAGCATTTCGGCCATCAGGCGCGCGTTTGGGTTGTAGGGTCGCGAAACGGGCATCGCCCACAGCGTCAGGTCGAAGCCATCCGGGTAGCCCGCCTGCTTGAGCAGCCCTTTGGCTTTGTCGACGTCGTACGGTGCGTCTTTCAGGCTCTTGTCGTAACCCCATTGGGTGGGCGGCATCGGATTGGTCGCCGCCTGGCCCGCGCCCTGGTAGACCGAATCGATGATCGCCTTCTTGTGGACGGCCATGTCGAGCGCGCGGCGCACGAGCACATTGTCGAGCGGCTTTTTCGTCGTGTTGTACGCGATGAAGCCCAGATTGAAGCCCACCTGATGCGGCAGCGCGATCGACGAATCCGCCTCGATCTGCGCAATGTCGGCGGGCTTCGGATAGCTCATCACCTGGCATTCGTTGCGTTTGAGCTTCTGCAGACGCACGGATGGATCGACGGTGATCGAGAAGATCAGCTTGCTCACCTTCACGACGCCGGGTTTCCAGTAGTTCGGGTTACCGTCGAAGCGGATCGACTCGTCCTTCGTATAGCTGCGGAAAATGAACGGGCCCGTGCCGACGGGGAACAGATTGATGTCGGACGCCTTGCCGGCCTTCAACAGCTGGTCCGCATACTCGGACGACAGGATCGATGCGAACGGCATCGCGATCTGTTGCAGGAACGGCGCGTCGACTTCCTTCAGCGTGAAGCGCACGGTGTATGGGTCGAGCGCCTCGACCTTGGTGATGTTCTTCGCGAGGCCGAGATCGGTGAAGTACGGGAACGGCACGTTGTATGCCTTGCGGAACGGCTGCTCGGGATCGAGCATGCGTGTATACGTGAACACGACGTCGTCTGCGTTGAAGTCGCGCGTCGGCTTGAAGAAGGAGGTCGTCTGGAACTTCACGCCTTTGCGCAGGTGAAACGTGTATTGCAGGCCGTCGCTGGAGACATCCCACTTTTCGGCGAGCCCGGGCTCGATATCGGTGCTGCCGTGGCCGAACTCGACGAGCCGGTTATAGACCGTGTACGAGCCGGCGCTGAACTCGACGCTGGTTGTGTACTGCGCGGTGTCGAATCCGGCGGGACTGCCCTCGGAACAGAAGACGACCGTCTTGTCGGGCAGCGAGGCCGCCGCGCACAGTTCAGGTGCAATGCATGCAGCAATTACCGCGACAGCGGACAGCACAGGCAGGCAAGACTTGCGAACTGCAGACAGCGTCGATGACATGGGCATGGCGTTCTCCGCGAGGCAGCTGGGGTCGAGTGCCTTTGGATCATAGTCAGCCAATAATCAGATTCAATATGGGTTTTCACTCCGCTTCGCTTCGTGGAGCGGCAGGTTTGGTTTGCTTGTGTTTGCGCTGGCATCCGGAGGACGGTGTTTGCTGCGCAAGCTGTCTGGCTTGCATGTGTTTTGCGCTGGCATCCGCCAGTTGTTATCTAGGTTCACGCGGATGCCAGCGCAACGGCCAGAACAACCAAATCGACCGCGCCGCGAAGGCAAAACGCCGATGCCAGCAAAAACACACGCCGACCACCCAGCGTCGCAGACGAACAAAAAAAATCGGTGCACGCTCACACGCACACCGACTTTGCAAAAACCAGAAAAACAGAAAACCTGTCAGCCAACGAGCCGCTCGCAAATAGCCTTCGTCGCAGCCGAACCGTTGAGGGTATAAAAATGCAGCCCCGGCACCTTCGCCTCAACAAGACGGCGGCACAGGTCCGCCACCACATCAAGGCCGAATGCGCGAATCGACTCGCGGTCATCACCGAAGCTTTCGAGCCGTCGCGCGACCCAGCGCGGCACTTCAGCGCCGCACATCTCGGAGAACCGCATCAACTGCGAGAAGTTCGTGATAGGCATGATGCCCGGCACGATAGGCACATCAACACCGAGCTTGTGCGCATCGTCGACGAAGCGGAAATACGCGTCAGCGTTGAAGAAGTATTGCGTGATCGCCGAATTGGCGCCCGCCTTCACCTTGCGCGCGAAGTTCTCGAGATCGTGCTTCGGCGAACGCGACTGCGGGTGATACTCGGGATATCCCGCGACTTCGATGCGAAACCAGTCGCCGAACTCGGAGCGAATGAAGCTCACCAGTTCCGACGCGTAGCGCAACTCGCCGACTGCACCCATGCCCGACGGCAAATCGCCACGCAACGCGACGATATGGCGGATGCCATGCGAGCGATACTCATTGAGAATCGCTCGCAAGCTTTCCCTCGACGAGCCGATGCACGACAGGTGCGGCGCGGCTTCGAGGCCGTCCTTCGCCATGTCGAGCACCGTGTCGAGCGTGCCTTGCTGGGTCGAACCGCCGGCGCCGAACGTGACGGACACGAACTTGGGCTTGAGCGGCAACAGTTCCGCGCGCGTCGCACGCAGCTTGTCGAGCCCTTCCTGTGTCTTCGGCGGGAAGAATTCGAATGAAAGTTCGATGGGGTTCATGGTTCTGTTGGCACCCGTCAGCCGATGCTGCGGTTGCCGAAGATGAGCGCGGACAGCAGCCACGAAACGATGCTGTACAGGATCGAGCCGAAAAACGCCGACCAGAAACCCGACACTTCGAAGCCCTTCAGCAGCGACGCGCACAGCCAGAAGCACAGCGCATTCACTACGAGTATGAAGAGACCGAGCGTGAGGATCGTGACGGGCAGCGTCAGCAGGATCAGCACCGGCCGCAAGACGGCATTGATGAGCCCGAGCACGACAGCGACGATCAACGCAGTACCGAAACTGCGGATATGGATCGACGGCACGAGGTAGGTGATGATCAGCAGCGCGAGCGCGTTGATCACCCAGGTCAGCAATACGGTCATGGACAGCTCCTGGTCGCCTGTGGACGTGAAGTCCGGATTGAACTCGAAGGCACGCGAGAAGCATCAGCCGATGCAATGCATCGCATGGGCGTGTGCTTCGTCCGATGCAGCCGCGTGCCGAAGCAAGCGGCTGCACCTGTCATGCCGCCTTTTGCGGCTTGGTTTGCGGCTTAATAACGGTAGTGGTTCGGCTTGAACGGACCGTTCTTGTCGACGCCGATGTAGCCAGCCTGTTCCGTCGACAGCTCCGTCAGGTTCGCGCCGATGCGCGCGAGGTGCAGGCGCGCGACCTTCTCGTCGAGCTGCTTCGGCAGAACATAAACCTTGTTCTCGTACTTCGCGCCGTCGACGAACAGTTCGATCTGCGCGAGCGTCTGGTTCGTGAACGAGTTCGACATCACGAACGACGGGTGGCCCGTCGCGCAGCCCAGGTTCACGAGGCGGCCTTCAGCCAGCAGGATCACGCGCTTGCCGTCCGGGAAAATGATGTGGTCGACTTGCGGCTTGATGTTTTCCCACTGGTACTGGCGCGTCGACGCAACGTCGATTTCCGAGTCGAAGTGACCGATGTTGCAGACGATCGCGTTGTTGCGCATCGCCTTCATGTGATCGTGGTTGATCACGTGGTAGTTGCCCGTTGCCGTCACGAAGATGTCGGCGTGCGGCGCGGCGGCTTCCATCGTCACAACGCGGTAGCCTTCCATCGCGGCTTGCAGCGCGCAGATCGGATCGATTTCCGTGACCCACACCGTCGCGCCCAGACCGCGCAGCGATTGCGCGCAGCCCTTGCCCACGTCGCCGTAGCCCGCCACAACCGCGATCTTGCCGGCGATCATCACGTCGGTCGCGCGCTTGATACCGTCGACGAGCGACTCACGGCAGCCATACAGGTTGTCGAACTTCGACTTCGTGACCGAGTCGTTCACGTTGATCGCGGGGAACGGCAGACGGCCTTCCTTCTCCATCTGATACAGGCGGTGCACGCCCGTCGTCGTTTCTTCCGTGACGCCCTTGATGTGCGCGAGGCGCTTCGAGTACCACGTCGGGTCAGTGTCGAGATGCGCAGCAATCGACTTGTACAGCGCGACTTCTTCTTCGTTGGTCGGCTTCGAGATCACCGAGCGATCCTTCTCGGCCTTCGAACCGAGAATCAGCAGCAGCGTTGCGTCGCCGCCGTCGTCGAGGATCATGTTGGCGAACTCACCGTTCGGCCATTCGAAAATGCGGTGCGAGAACTCCCAGTATTCGTCGAGCGATTCGCCCTTGAACGCGAACACGGGCGTGCCGGCCTTCGCGATGGCGGCGGCGGCGTGATCCTGCGTCGAGAAGATGTTGCACGATGCCCAGCGAACGTCCGCGCCCAGCGCGGTCAGCGTCTCGATCAGCACGCCCGTTTGAATGGTCATGTGCAGCGAGCCCGCGACGCGCGCGCCCTTCAGCGGCTGCTGCGTCTTGTACTCTTCGCGGGTTTGCATGAGACCGGGCATTTCGGTCTCGGCGATGGTGAGTTCCTTGCGGCCCCAGTCGGCCAGCGACAGGTCGGCAACAACGAAATCCTGCGAATTTTTGGAATCCATAACTGCGGCGTTCATCACGCCCTCCTTTCTAAAAATGACTAGAAATTTGACGTGAGCGCCGTTCGATGCGGTTGGTTTGTTGGCGCTGCGCGCGTCCAATCCTTCCGATTGAAAGCCTTCGAGCCTGGCGGGTGAAACCCGTCGCAACGCTCCTCGAAGACGAACGGCGATTGTAGCAAAACGAGATGGCTTGCGGAATGACGATTCAGCTTATGCCGATTGATCTGGCGGTGAATTTGCGCCCGGTTGCGCACTCAGATGTGGTGCGAGTTCGACGCCGCGTAATTCCTTGGTCGCTTCATACGCGCGGCGCACGAAGTGCCAGGATGCCTCGCGGGTCGAGTTGACGAGTTCGTCCGACGCCTGGAGCATGCCCATCGAAATGCGGAAATACCGTTCTGCATGGATGTTCGGGTGATAGTGCATGCGCACGCGCCTGCGGTCATTGAGACGCGGATTGCCGAAGATATTCAGCAGCGCCAGCGAAAACGCGCCGTCCTCGCCGCCATGACGCCGGAACACGTCGTCGAGCGGAAAGCCGCCGAACGCGGCATAGACGGAGCGGCGGATCACGAGGCTGCTCGGCACCGTGTTGCTCAGCGTCGCCGCGTGAATGTCGAACTGCGGGTGACCCGTGATGTCGGCGGGAAAGCCGCAATACTCGACGTCGAGGCGGATCGAAGGCTGACCTGGATGATCGTGCAGGAACGCGGCGGCAGCGGCGAGCGCGTGCGGCATGTATTCGTCGTCGGCGTCGATGAAAGCCAGCAGCGGGTGCAACGCATGCATCGCGCCCCAGTTCCGCGCGCGTGCTGCGCCGCCGTTTTGCGGCATGCGCAGCAGTTCGATCTGCGGATACTGCTGCGCGTATTGGGCAGCGATGTCGGGCGAAGCGTCACGTGAGCCGTCGTCGATCACGAGAATCTGCGCGGCTTCGGGCTGTGCGATGCAACTGTCGAGCGTGCGCGCGAGCGTCTGTTCAGCGTTGTAGCAGGGAATGATGACGGAAATGGGAGGCATCGCCTGGACCGGTCTCAGGAGTGAACGACGGCGGCAATCATAGAGCGAGCGCGCCGCCGTTCATCCCAAATTGGCCACCGATCCCGGCTACGTCAAAGCGGAAGCATCCCGAACAGCGGCGCGAGCAGCACCATCACAACGCCGGCGATCATCATCGTCAGGCTCGCGACGACGCCCTCTTCGCTGCCCAGCTCGCGCGCCTTCGCGGTGCCGACACCATGCGCCGCCGCGCCGAACAGCGCGCCGCGCGCGAGCCGCGTGCGAAGCGGCACGAGCGCGAGCACGAGTTCACCGAACAGCATCCCGCAGACGCCCGTCGCGATCACGAACAGCGCAGTCAGGTCCTTCGGCGCGTGAATCTTGTCGGAGACGGCGAGCGCAAAAGGCGTCGATACCGAGCGCGTCATCAGGCTACGCTGCAGTTCCGGCGACAGATGCAGCAGCTTCGACAGCGCGAGCGAGCCGCCCACCGCAACGATGATGCCGACCGTCACGCCGACGGTGAGCGAAATCCAGTGCCGCCGCAGCAGATCGCGGTATTCGTAGATGGGCACCGCGAATGCAACCGTGGCCGGGCCGAGCAGCCACATCAGCCAGCGCGTGTCCTGAAAGTAGACGGCGTACGGAATCCGCGCGATAACGACAATCGCAGCCAGCACCGCAGGCACGGCGAGAAGCGGCGTCAGCCACGGCGATCTGAAGCGCGCATACAGCGCCTTCGACGCGAAATAGAGCACCACCGTCAGCACGAAACAGCCTGCCGCGATCAGCCGGGAAGCGTCGTCGGCGAAAAGGGACGTGTAGAAGGCGCTCATCGGCGGAACGGTCCGGGACGTGGATTAGAGGAAGTTGCGGCTAACAGGACGACGCTCGATGTGCGAGCGCTGAACCATCACGCGGCGCAGCGCGAGACGGCGTTCGAGCCGCGCGGCCTGTTCGACGGCGAATGCGACAGCCACCATCACCATCAGCGTGCCCGCGACCACGACGAGTGCAAGACGCCAGCCGTCTTGGCGGAACAGGCCGCCGTACTGGACGGCCGCGACGGCGGCGGGAATGAAGAACAGCAGCATGTCCGACAGCAGCCAGTCGGCGCCCGCCTTCACCCAGCGCGGCGCGACGCCGCCGCAGAACAACAGCGCGAGCAGCGCGACGAGGCCCACGACGCCGCCCGGCACCGGCAAGCCAAAACGGCGCACGACGCAGTCGGCGGCGAACCAGACTGCGGCGATCCCGGCGCTCTGCACGGCGATCCGGCCGATCTTCGCGACGGGCGACGTCGCATCGAGGCGGACAGAAGCGGCAAGACGGGCGATCAGCGGCGAGATCATGGCAAACCCTAGGTGACTTTTCGATGAGATTCAGTATAGGGTGCAGTGCAACATAAATATAATGACTTAGAATTATCAGCTTCATTCCAAATTGGAATTCTGAGGGCCACGAACATGGAACTGCGCGCGCTCCGCTATTTCGTTGAAGTCGTGCGGCAACAGAGCTTCACCGTCGCCGCCGAGCAGATGTTCGTCACGCAGCCGACTATCAGCAAGATGGTGAAGGCGCTGGAGGACGAAACCGGCTCGCCGCTGCTGCTGCGCGACGGCCGGCAAATGGTGCTGACGGATGCCGGGCGCATCGTCTATCAGCGCGGCCAGGACGTGCTCGCCGCCTACGCGCAGTTGCAGGCCGAACTGCACGACCTCGACAAACTCGGGCGCGGCGAGCTGACGATCGGCATTCCGCCGATGGGCGGGTCGCTGTTCACGCCCGCCATCGCCGCGTTCCGTCAGCGCCATCCGAAGATCGAGCTGAAACTCTTCGAACAGGGCTCGAAGGCCATCGAGGCCGCGCTGATTTCCGGCGAACTGGAACTGGGCGGCGTGCTGCAACCCGTCGACGACATGATCGACGTGCTGCCGATGAGCCGCCAGGTGCTGTGGCTAGTCGCGCGTCAGGGCTCGCGCTGGGACGAGTTGCAGGAAGTGCCGCTCGCCGATCTCGCCAGTGAGCCGTTCGTCTTCTATGGCGAAAGCCTCGCGCTCAACGACGTCGTGCTGACGGCGTGCCGCACGGCCGGTTTCGCGCCGACCATCGTCGGACGCAGCGGGCATTGGGATTTCATGGCGGCGCTGGTGCTGGCGGGCGTCGGCATTGCGCTTCTGCCCGCGCCGTATTGCCGGCGGCTCGACGTGGCGCAATTCACCTGCCGGCCGGTCGTCGCACCGGAGATTCCGTGGGAAATGGCGATCGGCTGGCGGCGCAAGGGTTATCTGTCGCATGCGGCGCGCGCATGGCTCGAGGTCGCGCGCGAAACACTGCCGGGACTGACCACCGACAACTTCACGCACCCGCTGACCTTCGACTCGCCCACGACTACGCCGGACCGCGCGAAACCGCCGCTGAAATAAAAAAAGCCGCCCGGTCTGCACCGGGCGGCATCGTGTCTCACGTCTTTACGCTGAGCGGAGACGCTTTACTTGGCCTGAAGCTGCGTTTGGGCCTGAGTCTGAGCTTGCACCTCGCTGAATTCGATCCGGCGATTCGCGAAACGTCCGCTTTCCGTCGCGTTGCTCGCCACAGGACGAACGTTGCCGTAGCCATGCGCGACGAGCGCATCGGCGGGCACACCGGCCTTCACGAGGAAGGCGCGCACGGCGTCGGCGCGTTCCTTCGACAGTTCCAGATTCGCCGATTCGCTGCCGAGGTTATCCGAGAAGCCCGCCACTTCGAGCTTCAGCGTGTGGCCGCTTGTCGTACACGACTTGAGCAGTTGCGCGGACTGGTTCAGATCGTCGAGTGCGGACTGCGGCACGTGCGCGTCGCGCGATGCGAAATTGACGACCTGCAGATTCAGCGTCTTGACGACATCCGCACTCGCGCACGACGCGCCCAGCGACTTCGCCGCGTTCTTGAACGACTGCGCGGCGTTCGCAACGGCTTGCGCCGCATCGAATGCGCTCACTTGATACGGCGCGCCGAACAGCGATTTCAGACGATCGAGCCAACCCGATTTCGCATCGGCAGCCGTGCCGCTCAGTTCGACACGCGTGCCGTCGATCTTCATCTCCGCACCTGGCGTAGACAGCAGCGGCATCAGTGCGTCGATCTGCGCGAGCCAGTCGGCAGCCTTACGGTTTTCGTCGACGGTGATGTCGGCGTTGAAGTTGCCGGCGCCGAATTTCTTCGTCAGCGCGTTCAGCAGCGCCGACTTCTCAGCGATATTCTGGACGGTCGCGGTAAGCGTCGGCTTGCCCTTCCCGTCTACAGCGACGATCAGTTGCGAGTCCTTCGCGACGGCAGGCGCCGCTTCAGCTTCGACCTTGCCGGCGGCGCTGGCCGCGTCGTCCTGCGGCGCTTGCGACGCGGGCTGCACATCCGCTTGCGTCGCAGCAGCCGACGCTTCAACCGTCGCCGCGGCGGCATGCTGACCAAGGAAGCTTGTCGCCGCCGGACACAAGGCCAACGCCACCCACGTCACCATCGCAGCGATCGCGCCGATCAACGCGGACAAGGCGGCTATGCCGAACCAGTGCTTCGCCTTCGGGCCGACATGGCGCACTTCGCGCGCGGGCGGCGCAACGGAGATCGCCGTGGCGGACAACGCGGGTTCGACGGGAGCGCGCGCGGTCGTCGGCACTGGCGCTGCGGCGGGATGCTCGAAATGCGACGACACGACGCGCACCTGCGAGCCGATCGTCTGCGCGAAGGCAGCCGCGCCGCCCAGGCCGAGTACGGTCGTGAGGCCGTCGTTCAGAAACGGCGCGATGGTCGGCAACTGCTGGCCGAGCAAGGTCGGCAACTGACCGATGTTGCCCCGATGCTCGAGAATGTGTCGCTTGAGCACGCCCAACAGAATGCTGCCCGCAATGCCCGACACGGCATGCGTCGCGTGCGCGGGCACGCCTGTTTGCATCGACACGGTGTCGCTCAGTCCGTCGATACGGCGCTCGAACGAATGCTCGAGCAACTGACGTCCCGTCGACGACAGCTGCGTAACACCCGTCGTGCTAGAGAAGAGGCGAGGCAGCTGTTCGGCGACATCTGCGTTGACTTCCTGACCGAGGATCGTCGCGAACAGCGCACGCGCGCCATCGAGCGTTGCACACTTGTTCAGCAGGCCGGCGACGAGCGCGGGCGTGGTGACGTCCATGACTTTCGCCGTCGCTTCCGGCGGCAATCCGAGACAGTTCGACAGTTGTTGAACCACGGTGTCCGGCAACGCAGACCGGACCAGTTGAATCACATTGACACTCATCGATTCGTTTCCCTGAATTTCGAACGCGCGCCCATGCGCCCTTCGTTGGGCCGCGATTATAGGAGCGGGAAAATCTCAGAATTGAAGCGATCAATGATTTTCAAACTTTATCGGAATTCTCTTACGGCGCTTTTTGCGCTTTATCACAATCGACAGCGTGCATCGCCGGAATCACGTCGTTTCACGTGGCGCGCGCCGGCTCGGCGGCGGTCGCTGGACTCGGCGCAGCACGGCGCGTGGCGGCGATGAAATCGGCGGCACGCTCGCCGATCATCACCGTCGGCGCATTCGTGTTGCCGCCGATCAGCGTCGGCATCACGGACGCATCGACCACGCGCAGACCCGTCACGCCGCGCACGCGCAATTGCGTATCGACGACGGCCCGCTCGTCGCCGCCCATGCGGCACGTCGAAACGGGGTGATAGATGGTGTCGGCATGCGCGGCGATCGTCGCGCGCAATTCGGCGTCCGTCTGACCATGCCGCGTATAAAGCTCGCGGCCGCCGCACAGCGCGAGCGACGGCGCGTCGAGAATGCGTCGCGACAGATGCACGCCTTCGACCAGCAGGTCGAGATCGCGCGGATCGCTGAGAAACGCCGGATCGATGACGGGTGCTTCGCGCGCATCGCTGCTTGCGAGCGTGACCGAGCCGCGGCTATGCGGACGCAGCACGCACACGTGCAACGAATAGCCGTGACCCCAATGCATGTGGCGGTTGTGATCGTCGACGAGCGCCGTGCAGAAATGCAGTTGCAGATCAGGCCGGTCGAGCGTCGGCCGGCTTTTCAGAAAGCCGCCCGCTTCCGCAACGTTGCTCGTCAGCATGCCGCGCCCGCTGCGCAGATACGAGACAAAGCCCGGCACCATCTTCGCGAAGCCGCGCAGCGAGAAGCCGATCGTTTGTGCCGACGACACGCGCTTGTTGATCGTGAAGTCGACGTGATCCGTGAGATTGCGCCCGACCTCGGGCGCGTCGTGCAGCACGGGAATGCCGAGTGCGCGCAGATGATCGGCGGGACCGATGCCCGAGCACATCAGCAGTTGCGGCGAATTGAACGTCCCCGCCGACAGCACGACTTCCGCGCGCGCCTCGATCGTCTCCGCGACGCCGCCGCGCATCACTTCGACGCCCTTCGCGCGCTTGCCGTCGAATACCACGCGCAGCACCGCCGCGTCGGCGATCGTGTGCAGGTTCGGATGCGAGCGGCCGTAGATATAAGCGCGCGCGACGCTCCAGCGCTGTCCGTCGCGCTGCGTCACCTGATAGAAGCCGACGCCTTCCTGCTGCGGGCCGTTGAAGTCGTCGTTGCGCGGGAAGCCCGCTTCGACGGCGGCTTTCACGAAGCGATGCGAGAACAGATTCTGAAACCGCAGGTTCGCCACGCTGAGCGGACCGTCCGCGCCATGCAGCGTATCGGCGCCGCGCTCGTTGCCCTCGGCGCGGCGGAAATACGGCAGCACGTCATCGAATGCCCAGCCATCGCAGCCAAGACGCGCCCAATCGTCGTAATCGAGCGGATGGCCGCGCGTGTACACCATCGCGTTGATCGCGCTCGATCCGCCGAAGCCGCGTCCGCGCGGCTGATAACCGCGCCTGCCACCGAGGCCGGGTTGCGGCGTCGTCAGATAGCCGTAGTTGGTCTTGCGCCGGAACGGCACGACGGCCGCGACGCCGAGCGGCATGTTGACGAACAGATTGCGCTCGGTGTGCGGGCCGGCTTCGATGAGCGCGATGGTCGCATCGGGACATTGCTCCGCAAGACGCCCGGCGAGCGAACAGCCGCCCGAGCCTGCGCCGACGATGACGTAGTCATATTGCATCCGCTCCTCCTATCGACCGCGCTGAATTGCTGGCGACATCTGTCTCGTGCACACTTGTCTACGTGCGATTGTTTGCGCATTGTAGGGAGCGCTGGCCGTTCGCGCGCTGCCGGCGTCAGAGCGATCACTCTAAACGGAACCCGCGACGCGCCCCTATGATGAAAGATGCTGTCCGCGCCCGGCACCGCGTGCGGACGTCATTCAAACACGGTCTTTCGCGCATCGTCTTATACGCATATGGCTCGCGCGCTCCAATAAAACAACGCCCTGCGCAACGACCGGCGCGCGTGTATCGAATGGAGACATCAGATGGAACGGTTCGGCCCCGGCAACACGCATGAAGTGACCAATCAGGTCCCGCTGCTTGCGAACTACAACCTGTTTGCGAGCGATGCCGCGCTGGCCGCCGCCGTCGAGCGCGAAGGCGCGTCGTGGCATCGCGAGGCGCTCGCGCGCGATGGCGCCGCGCTGACGACACCTGATGTGCTCGCGCTCGCCGATCTGGCGAACCGCCACACGCCCGAACTCACGAGCTTCAGCCCGCGCGGCGAGCGCATTGACGCGCTCGAGTTTCATCCTGCGTGGCATACGTTGCTGAGCCTGCTGCGCCGCGAAGGACTGCACGCGTTGCCCTTTTCCGATCCGCAGTCCGGCGCGATGGTCGCGCGCTGCGCGGGCTACTTTCTGCACGCGCAACTCGAATCCGGCTCGCTATGTCCGCTGACGATGACCTTCGCCAGCATTCCCGTGCTGCAACGTGAGCCTGCTCTGTTCGCCACGCTGCGCGACAAGCTCTACTCACGCGAGCACGATCCGCGCGACGTGCCGCTCGATCAGAAGACTTCGATGATGATCGGCATGGGCATGACCGAGAAGCAAGGCGGCTCGGACGTGCGCAGTAATCGCACGCAGGCGTTCGCGGCGGAAGGCGGCGGACGCGGCGCGGCGTATCGGCTGGTCGGCCACAAGTGGTTCTTTTCCGCGCCGCAGTGCGACGCGCACCTGGTGCTCGCGCGCACCGACGATCGCGAAGGCCTGTCATGCTTCTTCGTGCCGCGCTTCGCGCCCGACGGCAGCAAGAACTCCGTGCGCGTGCAGCGCCTGAAGGACAAGCTCGGCAACCGTTCTAACGCGAGCAGCGAAGTCGAATTCTTCGACGCCCACGGCGTGATGATCGGCGACGAAGGGCGCGGCGTGCCGACCATCATCGAAATGGCGAACTACACGCGGCTCGACTGCGTGATCGGCAGCGCGGCGCTAATGCGCGCGGCGCTCGTGCAGGCGATCCACCATGCGCGGCATCGCAGTGCATTCGGGCGGCAGCTCGCCGATCAGCCGTTGATGCGCAACGTACTCGCCGATCTGTCGCTCGAAACGGAAGCGGCAACGGTATTGTTCATGCGCCTCGCGCGCGCATTCGAAGACACCACGAACGCCCCTGAAGAACGAGCGTGGCGGCGTCTGGTCACGCCCGCTGCGAAGTACTGGGTTTGCAAGCGCACGCTCGAATTCACGGGCGAAGCGATGGAAGTCTGGGGCGGCAACGGCTACGTCGAAGAAGGGCCAATGGCGCGCTTCTACCGCGAAGCGCCCGTGAACTCGATCTGGGAAGGCTCGGGCAACGTGATGTGTCTCGACGTATTGCGCGCGATGGAGCGCGAGCCCGATGCCGCACAGGCTTTGCTTGCCGCGTGGCGCGACGTGGCGCAAACACATCCCGCGCTGAACGCGGCGCTCGAACGTCTGATGCGCGCGCTAACGTCGGCACCCGAAACGCGCGAGGCTTCCGCACGCCGCATCGCGCAGCAAATCGTGCTGATCGCGCAAGCGGTGCTGCTCGCGCAGCATGCGCCTGCCTTCGTCGCCGATGCGTTCATCGCGACGCGGTTGGGCGATGGCTGCGGCGAAAGCGGCCGCGTGTACGGCACGCTGCCCGCCGCGTTCGACCACAAGGCGATCGTCGATCGCGCGTTCACCAGCTGATATCACGCAGCACACAACAACATAGGGAGACACAACGAAATGAAAAACGATCGGCCGGACATCGCGGCCCTGGAAGAGCTTCTGCGCGAACAGCGCGCCGCGCATCTGCGCGCGCCGTATCCGACATGGGACCAGCGTGCCGCGCATCTGAAGGCATTGCGCGAAGTGCTGCTCGACAATCGCGACATGCTCGCCGATGCGATGCACGCCGACTTCGGCAATCGCGCGAAAGAAGAAATCCTGCTGGCCGAATTTCTGCTCGTGAAAGAGGAAATCGACGGCGCGCTGCGTCACGGCAAACGCTGGATGAAAGCGCAGCGCCGCGCGACCAACAAGTGGCTCCTGCCTGCCCGCGCGAAGGTCGTACCGCAGCCGCTCGGCGTCGTCGGGATCATCGTGCCGTGGAATTATCCGGTGCTGCTGGCGGCTGGGCCGCTCATCAGCGCGCTCACGGCCGGCAATCGCGCGATCATCAAGATGTCGGAGCTCACGCCGCGCACGTCGCTGCTCTTCGAGCAACTAATCTCGCAGACTTTCGCGCGCGATCACGTCGCCGTCGTGAACGGCGACGCCGCGCTCGCCGCGGCATTCAGCGCGCAGCCATTCGATCATCTGCTGTTCACCGGCTCGACGAAGGTCGGCCATGATGTGATGCGCGCCGCCGCCGCGCATCTGACGCCCGTGACGCTCGAACTCGGCGGCAAGTCGCCCGCCATCGTCGGGCCGCAGGCGCGCTTCGACTACGCCGTCGACAGCATCGTCGCGGGCAAAACGCTCAACGCGGGACAAACCTGCATCGCGCCGGACTACGTGCTCGTGCCACGCGGCAAGGAACAGGCGTTCATCGAGCGGGCGCGTTTGCGCATGTCGCGCCTGTATCCCGATTTCGCGCACAACCCCGATTACACGTCGATCATTTCGCCGCGTCATTTCGATCGCTTGCAGCGTCTCGCCGACGAAGCGCATGAACAGGGCGCGCAACTGCACGCGCTCACCGATGCCGCGCCCGATGCGAGCGCGCGCCGCTTTCCGCTCGTCGCCGTGACGAAAGCGCCTGACACGTCCACGCTGATGCAGGAAGAGATCTTCGGGCCGTTACTGCCCGTGATTCCCTACGATTCGCTCGACGATGCCATCGCCTACGTCAATGCGCGCCCTCGTCCGTTGTCGCTCTATCTGTACGACGACGACAAGGCGGTGATCGCGCGCGTCATGCATGAAACGATCGCGGGCGGAATGTCCGTCAACGAAACGCTGATGCATCTCGCGTGCGAGAGCCTGCCGTTCGGCGGCGTCGGTGCGAGCGGGATGGGCGCGTATCACGGGTACGAAGGCTTCGTCACGTTCTCGAAGATGAAGCCGGTATTGACGCAGGCGCGCTTCAACGCGCGCGGCCTGATCGCGCCGCCGTACGGCAGACGCGTGCGGGCGCTGCTCAGTCTGATGATGCGGTTCTGACGCCGGGCGTCAAAACTCGCTGGACGTGTCGGGTGGAAGGTCGGTGGCAACCACGTCGATGACGGGCGAATCATCGCCGGCACCGCTCTCCAGCCGATGCAGCCACGCGAGCAATTCCGCGACGGCCTGATACAGGCGCGGCGGAATGCGCGAGTCAACATCGACCTGCATCAGCAGCGACACCATTTCGGGCGATTGGTGCACGTACAGGCCCGCTTCCTTCGCGCGCTGCACGATCATCTCAGCGACGATCCCGTAGCCTTTTGCGACGATGCGCGGCGCGTCGTCGTGACCGTGCGAATCGTAGACCAGCGCCGCCGCGCTCCTGCGATTCGTGCGGCTCATTGCATGTCCCAGTCGAAATCGCTGTTGTCGGTGGCGTCGTGCTGCGCGGCTTTGTCCGTCGTCGATCGCGCATACGCCGATGCCGCAGCGGCAGCCGCCGCAGCGTTGCCCGCCGGCATGCTTCCGCCGATTTCGCGGATCGACAGGCCGCTCAGCTCGATGCCCGCTTGCGCAAGGCGCTCGCGGAATGTCTCGCCCTGCGCCGCGAGCCGCGCCGCGCCGCCGGGGCTAGCTTGTACACGCGCGACGAGCCGCGAGCCTGTCAGCGTGAGCTCGGCGTCGACCGTGCCGAGCGACGGCAGCGACAGCGTGAGGCGCGTGTGCCACGGGTATTCGTCGTCGGCGGATGCAGCGCCATCGCCGCTGCGCCGCCATTCGTCGCCGTCCTGCTCGATCGTCCAGTCGAGACGCGCGCCCGGCCACGCTTCGCCCGTCCAGCGGAATTGCCCCGTCGCGAGCAGATCGAGCTGCTGGCGCACCAGCGGAATCGTCGCGGGATGAAGCGCTGCCGCCATCGATTGCTGTTGGCGCGCGCTGGCGTCGTCCATGCCCGCTGCTGCATGGGCCGCCGCCGGGTTCTGCGCAGTTTGCGCAGGCTGATCGGGCGTGTCGATGATGTCGTGCGTCGCCAGATCGAACGTCGTGAAGCGCGCCGACTGCGTGTGCGGGCCTTCCGGCGTACCACGCGCAGCGGCCACCGCTGCCGCGAAGGCCGCTGCGCCCGTGTTGCCCGACGGGCGGCCTTGCGCCCATGAGTTCGATTCGTCGGCGTCGTGGCTCAAGTCGAGCGGCATTTGCGACGCCGCGTCGGCAAGCCGGTTCTGCGCCTCGCCCGCGAGCGATTCGACGGGTCTTTGCCCCGATAGCCACTGCGCGAGATGCGATTCGTAGAAGAGCCCGCTTTCGTCGACGGTGCGCCTGAGCGCCGCCGCCAGCTCGGCGACGGGTAAAGGCGCGGCGACGATGTTCGCCGCCGCGTCCGCGCCGTGCGCGGCATTCGCGCCGCCCGCGTTCTGCGCCGTCGCGGCACCCGCTGCGGCGTTACCGGAAGCCGCGGCCTGCGATGCGTTCGCGCCCGTGTCGAACAACGGCAGAGGCGCGATGTCGATGGCGGGCGCGGCGGGCCAGACAGGAATCTGCCCGACCAGCGCGGGCGTCGCCTCGCCGCCGGAGCGCGTGATCGCGTCGAGCGTCAGCGCGACTGCCGACAGCACCGTCTGCGCGGACGCCGGCAACGGCGCGGGCATCATCGCGATGGGCGCACCGGGCGGCTGCCTGACGTTCAGGGACGCGTCCGTCTCCGACGTCGTCGCGCCGGATCGTGCGCCGATGGGAAGCAGGCTGTCGATGCGGCTAGCCAGCAGCGAGGCCACCGCCGTGTCGATTCCGTTCATGCCCACTTCCTCTCGCGCATTGACGCTGCGTGGCCGCTAGCGGCTCGTATTGGACGTTATGAAAGCGCTCAGCGCGCCTGGTAAAGTTCTTTCAGCACGATGGCCGGGCGGCTCGGCGCAAACAGCGCCTGCAGCTTGGCCATGCGCGGGTTCGCGAGATCGCGGACCGTCGCGTCGTTCGCGAGGATCTGGCGGATCAGGTCGAATTTGCGCGAGCGTTCGTCGTCGGACAGGCGTACGCCGTCTTCCGCGTGCTTCAGCGCGTCGACGAGATGCCGGTACTCGTCCTGCAACAGGACGAGATCGTTCCAGAGCGCGTCCCGCGCTGCCATCACCATCCGGACCGAAATCGCTGCGATCGCCTCGTAGCGGGCGAAATATTCTGCGTTCGAACTCATCTCATACTTTCCGCGGATGACTGCATCGCCATCCGCGCAATCTCCGGCGCGATTCCAATCCAGGCTTCCTCGAGCGTAGCCAGCAAGCCGTCGACTTCGACGAGCATCGCATCGCTTTGTTTGAGGTTCGCCTCGAGCAGTCGCCGCGTCATATAGCTATAGAGCGCATGGAGACGCTCCGCGATTTCACCGCCTGCTTCGACGTTGAGCGCCTGCTGCAACCCGTCGCCGATGATCTGAATAGCCTTGCCGATCGCCTCGCCGCGCGCCGCGATGTCGCCCTGCTGCAGATGCATGCGCGCCTGCGCAACGGCCTTGCGTGCCCCCTGGTAGAGCATCACGATCAGGCGATGTGGACTGGCGCCCATCACCCCTGTCTCCACGCCGACGCGAGCGTAGGCATTGGCTCCAGAGTGTCCCGGGGAAAACATCGGCGCTCCTCCTGTATTGCAGATGACGATCAGATCAGACTGACAGCGGACGGCCCGCCGGAGCGCTGCGCGATCCTGCCGCACGCCTCCCGCCAGCCCTTGTATCAAGGTTATCGGTTCATACGAATAAAGCTTTAGCCCGCTGGAAGGAAGCGTCAGGAAAGATACGCGGCACGGCACCGGGCGCCGCGCGGGCGCGGGGTTGGCTGCGAACGGCGGGCCGCCGCACCGGCACGGTGCAGGGAACCGGCGCGCATCGCCGCTCGGCGAGGCGGGCGACGGGACGCTGCGCACGCTTGCGACAGACGCGATGCCGCCTGCATCGACCGCGCTCCGCCGCCCAGAGGCCGGCGGCTGGCCGCGGTCGCCGGCGACATGAGTCGCAAGCGTCGCAGGCGTCTCAGACGGCCATCTGCATGATGTCGTTGTAGGCCGACACGAGCTTGTTGCGCACCTGCAGACCGAACTGGAAGCCGACGTTGGCCTTCTGCATGTCGACCATCACGTCGTTCAGCGACACGTTCGGCGCGCCGATTTCGAACGCATGGGCTTCGCCAATCGCGCTCTTCTGGTCGCCGCTGATCTTGTCGATCGAGGCTTTCAGGGCCGACGCGAAGCCGCCTGCCGTGGCCGCGCCATTGCCGTTCCCAACCGGGGCGCTGCCGCCCGTGGCCTGGGCCGCCATCTCCTGCATCTGCTGCAAGGCCGACTGGATCGGATTGATGAGTGCCGTCATGTTCTCTCCTGAGTGAGATGCAGGCGAGCGTTCGCGCCATACACCGATTGGACAGGAAGCATAGCAGCGGGCCTTTTGCGAAAGCCGTGAAAGTAAGGGGGAAACCCCCCGCTATTCGGCGCATCGGGTTGCTTACCCATGCGGATAATCCCTAGCGTGAAAGTCTCTGTCGGCAGGCAAGGTAAGGCGCCGTAAGCCGCAGAACGCAAAAGCATTCCGGAGAAACCCGACGCATGGATTCGTCAGCCAACTCTTTGATCAACCCCGACGCCCGCATGGGCCTCGCCGGCGCGCAGCCGGGCACAGCGGGAGCAGCAGGCGGCGCTGCAGGCCTCGACCTTGGCGGCACGGGCGGTGGTTTCGCCACGCGCTTCCCGGGCCTTCCGACGTCGCTGTCGCAGATGCGCGGCAACCCGCGCGCGCCGCTGATCTTCGCCGTCGCGTTGCTGGTCGCCGTGGTCGCGGGGCTGATCCTCTGGTCGCGCGCACCCGACTACAGGGTGCTGTATAGCAATGTCTCCGATCAGGACGGCGGCGCAATCGTTGCCGCGCTCCAGCAGGCGAACGTGCCGTACAAGTTTTCCGATGCGGGCGGCGCGATTCTGATCCCCGCCGACCAGGTGCATGAAATGCGCCTGCGCCTCGCGTCGCAGGGTCTGCCGAAAAGCGGCTCGGTCGGCTTCGAACTGATGGACAACCAGAAGTTCGGCATCAGCCAGTTCGCCGAGCAGATCAACTATCAGCGCGCGCTCGAAGGCGAGCTGCAGCGCACGATCGAATCCATCTCGACGGTCAAGTCGGCACGCGTCCATCTGGCGATTCCGAAGCCGACCGTGTTCGTGCGCGACCGCGAAGCGCCGTCGGCATCCGTGATGGTCAACCTGTATCCGGGCCGCATGCTCGACGAAGGCCAGGTCGTGGCGATCACGCATATGGTCGCCTCCGCCGTGCCCGACCTGCCCGTGCGCAACGTGACGATCATCGACCAGGACGGCAACCTGCTCACGCAGGCGGGCGTCAGCGGCAGCGGCCTCGACGCGACACAGCTCAAATATGTGCAGCAGATCGAGCGCAACACGCAGCAGCGCATCGACGCGATCCTTGGACCGATGTTCGGCGCCGGCAACGCGCATTCGTCGGTCAGCGCGGACATCGATTTCTCCCGGCACGAGTCGACCTCGGAGCGCTACGCCCCGAACAACGACCCGCAGCAGGCCGCCATCCGCAGCCAGCAGACCAGCACCGCGACGGAAATGTCGCAGGGCGGCGCCTCGGGCGTGCCGGGCGCGCTGTCGAACCAGCCGCCGCAGCCGGCGTCCGCGCCCATCGTCGCCAGCGCGAATGGCGCCAGCGGCGTGACGACGACGCCGATCAGCGACCACAAGGACTCGACCACCAACTACGAGCTGAGCAAGACCGTGAGCCACACGGAGCAGGGGATTGGCGGCATCAAGCGTCTGTCGGTGGCCGTGGTGGTGAACTACATGCGCGTCGTCGATGCGAAGGGCCACGCGACGATGCAGCCGGTTCCCGCCGACAAGCTCGCGCAGGTCAAGCTGCTGGTCAGCGACGCGATGGGCTACGACAAGGCACGCGGCGACTCGGTCAACGTGGAGACCAGCGCGTTCACGCAGGTCGTCGATCCGGATGCCGACCTGCCGTGGTGGCGCACCAAGGACATGATCGCGATGTACAAGCAGATCGCGACGTACGTGGGCATCGGCGCAGTCGCCCTGTTCCTCTACTTCGTGATGGTCAAGCCGGCGCTGCGCCGCGCGTTCCCGCCGCCGGAGCCCGCTGTCGCCGCGCTGATGTCGCCGGACGAGCCGGTGCTCGACGGCCTGCCGAGCGCAGCCGCCATCGCCGCCGAAGAGGAAGTCGAAGGATCGCTGGTCTCGCTGGAAAGCGACAAGGCCAAATATGAGCGGAACCTCGAATACGCGCGTCAGATCGCGCGTCAGGATCCGAAGATCGTTGCAACCGTCGTGAAGAGCTGGGTGTCCGATGAGCACTGAAGGCGTATTGAAGAGCGCGCTCCTGCTGATGTCGATCGGCGAGGAAGAGGCGGCTCAGGTATTCAAGTTTCTGGGGCCGCGTGAGGTCCAGAAGATCGGTGTCGCGATGGCGTCGCTGAAGAACATCACCCGCGAGCAGATCGACGAGGTACTGCACGAGTTCGTCTCCGAGGCGGACAAGCACACTGCCCTCTCGCTCGATTCGAGCGACTACATCCGCTCGGTGCTGACCAAGGCGCTCGGCGACGACAAGGCCGGCGCGATCATCGACCGTATCCTGCAAGGCAGCGATACGAGCGGCATCGAAGGCCTGAAGTGGATGGATTCGGCGGCCGTCGCGGAACTCATCAAGAACGAGCATCCGCAGATCATCGCGACGATCCTCGTGCACCTGGACCGCGATCAGGCGTCGGAAATCGTCGCGTGCTTCACGGAGCGCCTGCGCAACGACGTGCTGCTGCGCATCGCGACGCTCGACGGCATTCAGCCCGCCGCGCTGCGCGAACTCGACGACGTGCTGACGGGCCTGCTCTCGGGCAGCGACAACCTGAAGCGCAGCCCGATGGGCGGCATCCGCACGGCGGCGGAAATTCTCAACTTCCTGCCGGGCAATCACGAAGAGTCGGTCATCGACAACGTCCGCCAGTACGACGCGGAACTCGCGCAGAAGATCATCGACCAGATGTTCGTGTTCGACAACCTGCTCGACCTGGAAGACCGCGGGATCCAGCTGCTGCTGAAGGAAGTCGAGTCGGAAACGCTGATCATCTCGCTGAAGGGCGCGCAACCCGCGCTGCGCCAGAAGTTCCTGTCGAACATGTCGCAGCGTGCAGCCGAGCTGCTCGCGGAAGACCTCGACGCACGCGGTCCGGTCCGCGTATCGGAAGTGGAAACGCAGCAGCGCAAGATCCTCCAGGTCGTGCGCAATCTCGCCGAGTCGGGAGCAATCGTGATCGGCGGCAAGGCGGAAGATGCATATGTCTGACCACGATCCCGTGCGCAAGGAAAGCCTCTCGGCCTACCAGCGCTGGGAGATGGCCTCGTTCGACCCGGTGCCCGAGCCGGAACCCGAGGTCGACGACGACGGCGCGTTCGAAGCCGAACTGCAACGCCTGCGCGACACCGCGCATGCGCAGGGTGTCGCGTCCGGCCATGTGGCCGGCCAGGCGCTCGGCTATCAGGCCGGCTACGAACAGGGCCGCGCGCAAGGCTTCGAGCAGGGGCAGGCGGAAGCGCACTCGGAAGCCGCGCAGCTTGCCGCGCTCGCCGAGACGTTCAAAGCCGCGCTCGACAACGTGCAGCACGAATTGTCCGAAACGATCGTCGCGCTCGCGCTCGACATCGCGCAACAAGTGGTTCGCCAGCATGTCCAGCACGATCCGACGGCGCTGCTTGCCGCCGCGCGTGAGGTGATGGCGACGGAACCGGCGCTGGTCGGCGCGCCGGCTCTGATCGTGAGTCCTGCCGATCTGCCCGTCGTCGAAGCGTATCTGCTGGAAGAACTGCAGACGCGCGGCTGGAACGTGCGCACCGACCCCGCGATCGAACGCGGCGGCTGCCGCGCGGTCTCCACCACGGGTGAAGTGGACGCCGGCATCGGCACGCGCTGGGAGCGCGTGACGGCTGCGCTCGGCAAGGCAAGCACATGGTAAAGCCGACCATCGAAGACATTCAGCACAGCGACCTCACGCCGCTCGAGCGCGAGCTGGCGCTGGCGTCGTTCGGTGCGGAAGCGCTCACCGTCGCGCAGATGGAAGAGTCGCTCGCCGCGTTGGAATCCGCGATTTCTGACGCGCATTCGGCGGGCCAATCCCGCGATGAAACGCACGACGACGCAAACGGCAACGCCAGCGGCGCACATCCCGCTGCCGCGCCCGCGAGCCGCGAATCGGCGGCTGCGCAAAAGCGCGCGCCTGATCCCGCACTCGCATCCAATCCGCATCTGCAGGCGTGGCGCAATCGTTTGAATGGCCTGCGCGAGCGCAACCAGATAGCGCGCCCACTGCGCGCCTGCGGCCGTCTGACGCGCGCCGCCGGTCTGGTGCTCGAAGCCGTCGGCCTGCGCCTGGCCGTTGGTTCGGAAGTGATGATCGAACTGCCGCCCGGCAGCACGCGCACGATGGCGGAAGCCGAAGTGGTCGGCTTTCACGGCGACAAACTGTTTCTGATGCCGACCACGGAAGTCGCTGGTCTGTTGCCCGGCGCGCGTGTCTACCCGCTGGAAGTGGCGCCTATCGCCGATCCGATGGCGGGCGCGAAGCGTCTGCCCGTCGGCTGGGAACTGCTCGGCCGCGTGGTCGATGCATCGGGCAAACCGCTCGATGGCTTCGGCCCGCTCAACTCGCGCAACGACGCGCCGCTCACGGCACCGACCATCAACCCGCTGCATCGCGAGCCGATTCACAAGGTGCTCGACGTCGGCGTGCGCGCAATCAACGCGCTGCTCACCGTCGGACGCGGCCAGCGCATGGGTCTGTTCGCCGGTTCGGGCGTCGGTAAATCGGTGCTGCTCGGCACGATGGCGCGCTACACCAGCGCCGAAGTGATCGTGATCGGTCTGATCGGCGAACGTGGCCGCGAAGTGAAGGAATTCATCGAGCAGATTCTCGGCGAGGAAGGTCTCGCGCGCTCCGTCGTCGTGGCCGCGCCCGCCGACGTGTCGCCGCTGCTGCGGATGCAGGCCGCCGCCTACACGACCTCGCTCGCCGAGTATTTCCGCGATCAGGGCAAGCACGTTCTGTTGCTGATGGACTCGCTCACGCGTTACGCGATGGCGCAGCGCGAGATCGCGCTGGCGATCGGCGAGCCTCCCGCGACCAAGGGCTATCCGCCGTCCGTGTTTGCGAAGCTGCCCGCGCTCGTCGAGCGTACGGGCAACGGCCCGGAAGGTGGCGGTTCGATTACAGCGTTCTACACAGTGCTGACGGAAGGCGACGACCAGCAGGACCCGATCGCCGACTCGGCGCGCGCGATTCTCGACGGCCATATCGTGCTGTCGCGCGCGCTCGCCGAAGCGGGTCACTACCCTGCCATCGACATCGAAGCGTCGATCAGCCGCGCGATGACCTCGCTCATCAGCGACGCGCATCTCGATCGCACGCGCCAGTTCAAGCAGATGCTGTCGCGCTACCAGCGCAACCGCGATCTGATCAACGTCGGCGCGTATTCGTCGGGCCGCGACACCGTGCTCGACAAGGCCATCGCGCTGTATCCGCGGATGGAAGCGTTCCTGCAGCAAGGTTTTCGCGAGAGCGCCGGCTTCGACGCCAGCATCGCGCACCTCGATTCGCTGTTCGGCTAGCAAGCCAGGAGAGACTGAATGAGCAAGCACTTTCCGATCAAGACGCTGATTGGCCTCGCGCAGGATGACGTCGATGCCGCCGCGCGCAAGCTGGGCCGCGTGCAGCGCGAGCGCAACGAAGTCGAAGCGCAACTGACCGCGCTCATCGAATACCGCGACGAGTATCACCGCCGTTTCACGGAAACCGCCAAGGCGGGCATGCCCGCCGGCAACATGCGCAACTTTCAGGCGTTCATCGACACGCTCGATGCCGCCATCGAACAGCAGCGTGGCTTGCTGGCGACGGCGACGGCGCGTGTCGAAGCGGCCAAGCCCGAATGGCAGCACAGCAAGCAGAAGCTCGGTTCTTACGAAGTACTGGAAGCACGCGGCATCGCCGCCGAAGCAAAAGTCGCGGCGCGCCGCGAGCAACGGGACGCCGACGAGTTCGGCGCACGAATTCTCCGGATGCGCGCAGAAGGCGCATGAAGACGCCTCACGCCGCGAAGCGCTGCGGCGCGCAACGGGACTGACACGACCACACGAGATCCAGCATGTCGCCTCTTTCACTGATCAACTCGCTGCTCGGCTCGACGAGCGGCACATCGGGCAGCAGCGCGTCGAACGGCGTGCACGCCAGCACGCTGCCGTTCTCGACGACGCTGCAGCAAAGCATCGCCGCGCAGAACCAGGTTGCCGCGCCGTCGCCTGCTCCCGCGCCGGCACCCACGCCGACGCCGGCGCCGTCCGCATCGAATGGCTCCAGCGTGCACGACGTGCCGCCCGCCGATAACAGCTCGAAGGACAGTAGCGCCGCCGACAGCTCGAACGACACCGACAGCACCAAGTCCACGAGCCAGAGCGACAACACGCAGCAAAGCGGCGCGTCGAACGGTGCAGACGGCACGAATGGCGCGACCGGCAAGGACAAGACCGACACGGCCTCGAAGCCGGACGACGGTGCGCCGACCAAGGGCGCCGCAGCCGCAGAGACGGCAGCAGCCGCAGCGGCCGCAGCCGCCGCTGTACAAGCTCAGGCACAGGCGAGCGGTGCGGCCGATGCAGCGAATGCGGCAACGGCCGACGCACAGCCGTCGGCACCCGCTTCGCCCCCCGTCGCCGGCAACACGACGACGCCCGTGATCCAGACACCGTCGAAGAAGATCGCATCGCTCGATCCGAAAGCGACTCAAGACGCATTGCAGGCCGCCTTCGCCGCGATGGCGAACGGCCAGGGCGCAACACCTGCGACGGGCGTGAGCGCATCCGCCGGCTCGGGTACGTCGGCCACGGGCGACGCGACGCTCGGCGGCGCTGGTGCAGGCGCCGCCAAGGGCCTGACGCTCGGCGACTTGCGCAACATGAAGGGCGACGCGATGGCGAACGGTACGAACGCCACGGCCGCTACGACACCGGCCGCTGCAGCCGCCGCGCAGCCGAGCCCTGCCGAGACGCTTGCCGCTGCCAGCGCGAGCGTCTCGCAGGCGAGCGCCGTGCCCGCCGCGAATACCGACACGAGCGCCGCGCTCGCCGCGACCCAGGCCGCATCGGCGGCAGCGGCTGCGAGCGCAACGACGACGGTGACGCAGGGTTCCAACCCGGCAACGGCCGCGATGGCGAACGCGATCGCGCCGCAAGTCGGCGCGCACGATTGGGAAGACGCGTTCAGCCAGAAGGTCGTGTTCCTCACCAACGCGCATCAGCAGACCGCGGAACTCACGCTCAATCCGCGCGACCTCGGCCCGCTACAGGTCGTCCTCCAGGTTGCCGATAACCATGCACATGCCCTTTTTGTTTCGCAGCATCAGCAGGTGCGGGAGGCGGTCGAAGCCGCGCTGCCGAAACTGCGCGAAGCAATGGAGCAAGGCGGCATCGGCTTGGGCAGCGCCAGCGTCAGCGACGGCTTTGCCCGCCAGAGCAGCCAGCAGGGCCAGGAGCAGAGCGGCGGCGCTCGCGGCGGCCGCGGCAACGGCCGTGGCGATGCGGGCATCGACGTCGCGGATAGCGGCGCTACGACGGTGAGCATGCCTGTGCGACGCACGGTTGGGTTGGTGGACACGTTCGCGTGACGTTATGCGGTTTGCAGTTTGCTGTTGCGCTGGCATCCGCGTGATGTTGTCGTTGTTCATGCGTTGCCCCTGTGCGGGGCGGCAGTCACTTTCTTTGCCGCCGCAAAGAAAGTAACCAAAGAAAGCGGCTCACACCGAGCCGCTTGACCATCGCCAGGGAACGGGAACGGCCCAAGCTGCGGCAAACTGTGTGTAGGTTTTCTCGCCTTGAGCGCGAGCACTTCGGACCAGGTCCGGAGTGCTCGCGTGTGTGGCACGACAGCCTACACACAGTTTGCCGCAAATGGGGCGCTGGAAGCTCCGGAGCAACGGTCAAGCGGCTCGGTGTGAGCTGCTTTCTTTTGCCTACTTTTCTTTGCAGCAGCAAAGAAAAGTAGGTGCCGCCCCGCACAGGGGCAACGCATGAAAAACGACAACATCACGCGGATGCCCGCGCAGCGAAAAAACCGCAGGACGCCTGCGCAGCAAAAAAACAAAACCACCCCCGGGCAGGCAAACACACGAGCTAACCCTGAATATCCCTTCTTTTCGACCCATCGCAGCAGCGTCGGACACCTGAAAATTCAACCTACAGCATTGAGGCAATCAATTCCATGGCAACCACGACCGCAAACCAGCAAGCCAACGCGAAGCCCTCCTCTCCGGGCCTCGTCAAGCGCATTTTGGTGATCCTGCTGATCGTACTGGTCGCGGCAGGCGCAGCCGGCGGCGCCACCTGGTTCTTCATGTCGAAGCGCGCGCCCGCCGCCGCGACGGCAGCAGCGCCGGCGCCCGCGCCTGCACCCATCTTCTTTCCGCTCGAATCGATGACGGTGAACCTGCAGTCCGACGACGGCCAGCAGCACTATCTGCGTATCGGTCTGACGCTGAAGCTGACCGACCAGAAGGTGCAGGAACATTTGACCGAACACATGCCCGAAGTCCGCAGCCGCGTGCTGCTCGCGCTGTCGAACAAGCATCCCGAGGAACTCGCGACGCTCGACGGCAAGAAAGCACTCGCCACGGAACTCGAAAAGCTGATCGAAGAGCCGACCGAGCCCAACGGTCAACCCGTGCACGTCTCCGACGTGCTGTTCACCGAATTCGTCGTCCAGTAACGGCGCCTTGTGCCGACTGATTTGATCTTCCACCGCGCCATTGAAGGGACGTACGAGGAATAGGAATGGGCCACGAAGAGTTCATGTCCCAGGAGGAGGTCGATGCCCTCCTGAAGGGCGTCACCGGCGAGTCTGACTCGCAATCCGATCAGGGCGATCGGTCCGGCGTCCGCCCCTACAACATTGCGACGCAGGAACGCATCGTTCGCGGCCGGATGCCCGGCCTCGAAATCATCAACGACCGGTTCGCGCGTCTGTTGCGCGTCGGCATATTCAACTTCATGCGGCGCACGGCGGAAATTTCCGTCGGCCCGGTGAAGGTGCAGAAGTACAGCGAGTTCACGCGCAACCTGCCGATCCCGACGAACCTGAACCTCGTCCACGTGAAGCCTCTGCGCGGCACGTCGCTGTTCGTGTTCGATCCGAACCTCGTGTTCTTCGTGGTCGACAACCTGTTCGGCGGCGACGGGCGTTTCCATACGCGCGTCGAAGGCCGCGACTTCACGCAGACCGAGCAGCGCATCATCAGCAAGCTGCTCGGCCTCGTGTTCGAGCACTACACGACGGCATGGAAGAGCGTGCGGCCGATGCAGTTCGAATACGTGCGCTCGGAAATGCACACGCAGTTCGCCAACGTCGCGACCCCGAACGAAATCGTGATCGTCACGCAGTTCTCGATCGAATTCGGGCCGACGGGCGGCACGCTGCATATCTGCATGCCGTACTCGATGATTGAGCCTATCCGCGACGTGCTGTCCTCGCCGATCCAGGGCGAAGCACTCGAAGTGGACCGCCGCTGGGTGCGCGTGCTGTCGCAGCAGGTGCAGGCAGCCGAAGTGGAGCTGACGGCGGATCTCGCGCAGGTTCCCGTGACGTTCCAGGACATTCTCAACATGAAGGCGGGCGACGTGCTGCCCATCAACATTCCCGAGCACATCACGGCGAAGGTCGACGGCGTGCCGGTGATGGAATGCGGCTACGGAATTTTCAATGGTCAATACGCGTTGCGCGTGCAGAAGATGATCAGCGCAGCGGAACAGATGAAGGAAGCGGGATATGACTGAGTTGAACTCGACACCCGATATGGACATGCCGGAAGAGTCGAAGGTGAATGATCCGTTGCCCGGCGCGGGCGCCGAAGAAGCGGCCCTCGACGATTGGGCGAGCGCGCTCGCCGAGCAGAACGACAACACGTCGGTCAGCGCAACCACGGCTGGCGTGTTCCAGCCGCTGTCGAAGGTCGAGCCGTCCACGACGCGCAACGACATCGACATGATTCTGGACATTCCCGTTCAGATGACGGTCGAGCTGGGCCGCACGAAGATCGCGATCCGCAACCTGCTGCAACTCGCGCAGGGTTCCGTCGTCGAGCTGGATGGTCTCGCGGGCGAGCCGATGGACGTGCTCGTCAACGGCTGCCTGATCGCGCAAGGCGAAGTGGTGGTCGTGAACGACAAGTTCGGTATTCGCCTGACCGACATCATCACGCCGTCCGAGCGTATCCGGAAGCTGAACCGATGAAACACGCAGTAACCCGGGCCGCGTCCCACGGGAGCGGCATGCCGCTGCCGCGCCGCGCCCGTTTCATGTCGACGGTTGTCGTGGCTGGGCTCATGCTCTGCGCCAGCGCTTGCAATCTCGCCCACGCCGCCGACATGAATGCCGTCAACAACGCCGCGCAGATCGCCTCGAGCGTCGGTGCGGGAACGGCGGTGCCGTCGCTTGGTGTCGGCGCCGTGTTGCAGACGATCGTAGGTCTCGCTGTCGTGATCGGCCTCGTGTTCGGCTTCGCATGGCTCGCGCGCCGCTTCGGCCTGCAACCGGGCCAGCGCGGCGGGATCGTGAAGACGATCGGCGGCACGTCGCTCGGCGGCAAGGAACGCGTGGCCGTCGTCGAGATCGGCGATACATGGCTCGTGCTCGGCGCTGCGCCCGGCAATGTGCGCCTGTTGCATACGATGCCTGCCGGCTCGGCGTCGGGCGCATCCCTTCCCACCGGCACGCCTTTTTCAGTGCCCGGCGCATCCAATCCCGGCGGCCCGGTCCAGTTGAGCGGCACCTTCGGACAACGCTTTCGCGACGCGCTCAAAAACGAAGCGGCCAAACGTTTCCAGCGACGCGCGAGCGGAGAACAGTAATGCAGCACGACCGATCTGACGCGCGGCGCAGCTGCGCTGTGACTTCCCACGTCCTTACCCAGCCTTCCTCGCAGGCTTCCGCTTCGATGAAAAAGCGCATCCTGAAGGGCGCTGCGCTGATTGCGCCGCTCGCCGTGCCCGCGCTGCTGTTCGCGCTGCCGACGCTGTCGCACGCTCAGGCCAACGGTCTGCCCGCCTTCAACACGAGCCCCGGCCCGAACGGCGGCACGACGTACTCGCTGAGCGTGCAGACGATGCTGCTGCTCACGATGCTGTCGTTCCTGCCCGCGATGGTGTTGATGATGACGAGCTTCACGCGCATCATCATCGTGCTGTCGCTGCTGCGTCAGGCGATCGGCACGCCGACCACGCCGCCCAACCAGGTGATGGTCGGTCTTGCGCTGTTTCTCACGCTGTTCGTGATGACGCCGGTGCTCGACAAGGCCTACACCGATGGCTACAAGCCCTTCTCCGAAGGCACGATCCAGATGGACGAAGCAGTGAAGCGCGGCGTCGCGCCGTTCAAGTCGTTCATGCTGAAGCAGACCCGCGAGAGCGATCTCGCGCTGTTCGCGCGCATCTCGCACGCCGCGCCGATGCAGGGTCCGGAAGACGTGCCGCTGTCGCTGCTGGTGCCGTCGTTCGTGACGAGCGAGCTGAAGACGGGTTTTCAGATTGGCTTCACCGTGTTCATTCCGTTCGTGATTATCGACATGGTGGTGGCGAGCGTGCTGATGTCGATGGGCATGATGATGATTTCGCCCGCGACCATTTCGCTGCCGTTCAAGCTGATGCTGTTCGTGCTGGTCGATGGCTGGCAGTTGATCATCGGCTCGCTTGCACAGAGCTTCGTCTGAATTCCGCAGGGAGAATCACGCCATGACGCCGGAAACCGTCACCACGCTCGCGCACGAAGCGATGTACATTGCGTTGCTGCTGGCTGCGCCGCCGCTTTTCGTGGGGCTCGTTGTCGGTCTCATCGTGAGCCTGTTTCAGGCAGCGACGCAGATCAACGAAGCGACGCTGTCGTTCATTCCGAAGCTGTTCGCGATCGCCGTGACGCTGGTGCTGATCGGTCCGTGGATGCTCGCGAAGATGCTCGATTACATGCGCCACATGTTCACCAGCATTCCGACGCTCGCCAACTGAGCGCCCTTCTCTTTCCTTCTTTCGACGCGCGATGTTCTCCGTCACCTACGAACAGCTGAACGTCTGGCTGACCGCGTTCCTGTGGCCGTTCGTGCGGATTCTTGCGCTGATGGCGACGGCGCCCGCGTTCGGCGACAAGTCGTTGCCGACTCGCGTGAAGGTCGCTCTCGCGGGTTTCATTACGCTGATCGTTGCGCCGACTATCGGTGCGTTGCCGCAGGTTACTGTGTTTTCCGCGCAGGGCGTGTGGATCATCGTCAACCAGTTTTTGATCGGTGCGGCGCTTGGTTTTACGATGCAGCTCGTGTTTGGTGCGATTCAGGCCGCCGGCGACATTATGGGCATGAGCATGGGGCTCGGGTTCGCGACGTTCTTCGATCCGCATGCTGCGGGGGCGACGGATGTCATGTCGCGCTACATGAATATGCTCGCGATTTTGACTTTTCTCGCGTTTGATGGGCATTTGCAGGTTATCTCTGCGTTGATTCAGACGTTTCAGGCACTGCCTGTGTCGGCGAATGTGCTTGGGGCTAATGGATGGCGAGTAATCGCCGGGTGGGGGAGCACTGTGATCAGTGCAGCGCTGCTGCTGTCTCTGCCGATTGTCACTGCGCTGCTTATCACTAATCTTGCGCTCGGGATTCTTAATCGGGCTGCGCCGCAGATTGGGGTGTTTCAGGTTGGGTTGCCTGTCACCGTTATTACTGGGTTGCTGCTCATTCAGTTGATGTTGCCCAATATGATGCCCTTCTTTGCTCGGTTGTTTGAGAGTGGGATTGAGCAGATGGGGCGGGTCGCGGCTGGGTTAAGGTGAGGTTTTTGCTGCGCAAGCCTTGATGTGGTTTTTTTGCCTTTTCGCGGGCATCCGCGTTTTGGCGTTTGTGTTTTCGCTGGCATCCGCGCTTTGCCGTCGTGCTTCAAGCGTTGCCCCTGTGCGGGGCGGCACCTACTTTTCTTTGCCGCCGCAAAGAAAAGTAGGCAAAAGAAAGCGGCTCACA
>NZ_JAWRXV010000300.1:0-396 GCF_046534875.1 Paraburkholderia sp. SIMBA_054
GTGACCGATCTCGGAAGTTTACACATGTCCTGGTCGCAACTCAGGCGTGTTTACCGGGCTTGATCAGTGTTGCCTTAGCCGCTTTCTTTTGCCTGGGAATCTCTGCAAAAGGTCCTGGCATTGCCGTGAGGGTTGACTATCCTGGAAGCAGGATAGTTAAGGGAGTGGCGTGATGACACAGCTTGGTCTTGGTCTGGATCTGTCAACGAAGCGTACCCGCAAGCGCGAGTTTCTCGACGAGATGACCCGCGTGGTGCCGTGGCAGAAACTGATCGCTCTCATCGAGCCACACTATCCCAAAGGCAAGACCGGGCGCCCGCCGTTTCCCATCCAGACGATGCTGCGCATTCACTTCCTGCAGCAGTGGTTCAGTCTCTCGGACCCGGCCATGGAGGA
>NZ_JAWRXV010000301.1:0-396 GCF_046534875.1 Paraburkholderia sp. SIMBA_054
TCTTGATATTCTTGCGATGAGTTTCGACCGTCGCCTCCGAAATGCCGAGCCTGATTGCAATTTCGCGGTTGCTTCCACCTTCGGCCACCAGCACCAGAACATCGTTTTCGCGGACCGACAGCCCTTCCGATTTCCTGTCGCCGCTGTCGAGCAGCGCTTCCGAAACACCGGAAGAGAAATAAGTTCCACCCGAAGCGACCGCATGAATGGCGGCGACGATTTCAGTGGTGGACACATCCTTCAACACATAGCCCGAAGCCCCGCGCATGATGGAAGTCGAGATATATTCGCGGCTGTCATGCATCGACAGCATGAGGATGCGAATGCCCGGCAATTGCTTTTTGAACATTTCGATAGCGTCGATACCGTTGAGAAGCGGCATGTTGATATCCATCA
>NZ_JAWRXV010000302.1:0-395 GCF_046534875.1 Paraburkholderia sp. SIMBA_054
GTCGTGCTCGACTCGTTTATTTCCAACGACATGGAGCGCGATCTGTTTTCCGCCTGCGATGCGGTATGGCTCGGCTACAAAGGTCATTACGGCATGAGCGGCGTGCTCGTGCAGGCCTATCGCTTCGGCAAGCCGGTGATCGCAACGGAAGACGGTTTGATCGGCTGGTTCAGCAGGCGTTGCGAATTGGGCCCGATTCTGAGCGACCTGAGTTCGGCGTCGATCGGGAAAGCCATTACGGAAACGTTGACCTCGTGGCCGCACGAACATTCAGCTTCGGCCCCACGCGACAATCTTCTGTCACAAAACACGCTCGGCGAATTCAAACACACTTTGCTGCAGCAGATGGCGTGATTCAAAAGCTCTCAGCGTGACTTGACGTGACGTGATGCGCC
>NZ_JAWRXV010000303.1:0-394 GCF_046534875.1 Paraburkholderia sp. SIMBA_054
GCCTTCCATCTGTTCCAGAACGGCGGCGAGCGCGTCGCGCCCCTCGCTGCGCGTGTCCGGCGTCAGGTGCTGCCATTCGAACAGAAAGCGCATGAAGTCGTGCCGTTCCACGGGCTCGATCTCGCGGCGCAGCCGCTTGACGGTGTAACGGTGAATGCGCGCAAGAAGGTGGCGCTCACACCATTCCTCTTCCGACGTGTTCGGCGTGAAACGTCCACGCATCACATAGCCTTCTGCTTCGAGACGTCCGAGCGCCTGTTCGACCGATGTCCGCGGCAGCTTGAGCGCATCTGCAATCGCGTCGGCGGGCAGCGGGCCGAAACCGGTCAGCCGGGCGCGCAGTACGTCGAGCAGCGCGTCGTCGGCGCTCCATTCGTCGGTGTAACCCTTCGGC
>NZ_JAWRXV010000304.1:0-392 GCF_046534875.1 Paraburkholderia sp. SIMBA_054
GCCTCACCCACTTCAAACACCCGAACAAGAGCTAGCGGCAGCGAATGGTTTGCGCCGCCCAGGTGGCAAACTGTGTGCAGGTTGTCGCGTCGTACAGCTTGGCGCTCTTACTGGGTGGGACGCGTGCGCTATCGGTCCGGAGTGAGGCGTGTGAGGTGCTACGGCCTACACACAGTTTGCCACCTGGGCGACGGAGGAATATCCGGCGCGGCGCGCTGCGACGCGGGCGCGCGAAGCGGGTGAGGCGCACCGCAAGAGCGCTGGCAGCAAACATGAGTCACGTGATTGCCGTGTGAAGCGTGGGACCGTTTGGGTGCCCTCAGGCAAGAAGAAATGTTGGCGGTGTTAGCCGCTTTCTTTTGCCTACTTTTCTTTGCGGCGGCAAAGAAAAG
>NZ_JAWRXV010000038.1:0-102887 GCF_046534875.1 Paraburkholderia sp. SIMBA_054
CCCGAACAGGACCGTGAAACGACTCCACGCCGATGATAGTGCGGATTGCCCGTGTGAAAGTAGGTAATCGTCAGGCTTCTTATGCAAACCAAGACCCCGCCCTCAAAAGCGGGGTCTTGGCGTTTGTAGAGCACGTTTTGAGGTCGCGCCAGCGGCCGTGCCAAGCCGCAACGGCCTAAGCAAGTCTATCCCCACCATTCCCAGCGGCCGTCGGCCGCCCAACCGTCACTCGGCTGGACGGCGTCAGCTTCGCCAACTCGTGGCCTCTTAACCGTTCACGTACCGGCGACCCTCAGCGAAACAGCAAATGCGCCCGCTTGCATATCCTGCGTTCTGAACTCTCGGGTCCTAAGCTCTGTTCACGCCTCCGCCAGAAACCGCTGCGCCAACCGCACCCAGTACGTGGCACCAACCGGCAGCAGCTCATCGTTGAAATCGTAGCTCGCGTTGTGCAGCATGCAGGGACCGGCGCCATGTCCGGCCTCGCGATGCCCACCGTTGCCGTTTCCAAGAAACGCATAACACCCAGGTTTCGCCAGCAGCATGAACGAAAAGTCTTCTGCGCCCATCGTTGGTTCGACGGTATCGTCAACCTTCTCCTCACCGACGACTTCCTTCATCACCGCCGCCGCGAACCGTGCTTCCTTCCCACTATTGATCGTTGGCGGATAGTTGCGATGGAAGGTCATCTCGACCGAACACTCGTAGGCTTCAGCCGTGCTCTGCACGATCTTCCGCATCCGCGATTCGATCAGGTCAAGCGTCTCCGTCGTAAAAGTCCGAACGGTCCCCGCAAGCCACGCGGAGTCCGGCACGACGTTGACGGCATCGCCGGCATGAATCTGGGTGATCGACAGAACGGCGGTATCGAGCGGTTTCTTGTTGCGCGTGATCACGCTTTGCAGGCCATTCGCGATTTGCACGGCCGTGAACACGGGATCACGGCCGTTATGCGGCAAAGCCGCATGAGATCCCACGCCTGTGATTTCAATGCGGAATTCGTTACTCGATGCCATGATCGGACCTTCGGTGACGCCGAAATGTCCCGCCGGCATGCCCGGCCAGTTATGGATGCCGAATACGGCATCGACTGGGAACCGCGTGAATAGCCCGTCATCGATCATCGCCTGCGCGCCGGCGCCGCCTTCCTCCGCCGGTTGAAAGATGAAGACAATCGTGCCGTCGAAATCACCGTGCCTGGCGAGATGGCGCGCCGCGCCAAGCAGCATTGCGGTATGTCCATCGTGACCGCACGCGTGCATCTTCCCTTCGTTTTTCGAGCGGTGATCGAAGGTATTCAGTTCCTGGATCGGCAGCGCGTCCATATCAGCGCGCAAGCCGATCGACTTCGTCCCCGTCCCGCGCTTGAGCACGCCAACCACGCCGGTTTTTCCGATGCCTTCATGCACCTCGATACCCCATCCAGCCAATGTCTTGGCGACGAGTGACGCTGTCTGCGTCTCTTCATATCGCAATTCCGGATTGGCGTGGATTGTTCGTCGGAGAGTCTGAATTTCGCCGCGAGCGGCTTGGATTTCAGGAAGCAGTTTCATGATGGATTGAGTGTCTGGCTGTATGCAGTTTGATCCGGACAGTCGATTCCGGAGCAGATCAAAATCGATTCTACGCCCATCCCTATTTTTGACGACCATGTGTCAGATGCGGACGCTGGAACGTAATAAAATCAACACCTTCATCCGCGCAGTCCCTCGATACAACATGAACGCTCCCGCTGAATTCGCCCGCGCCGTCTGTCCGCACGATTGCCCCGATACCTGCGCGATGCGCGTGACCGTCGACAACGGCCGCGCGATCAAGGTTGTCGGCGAACCAGATCACCCGCCGACGCAAGGCGTTCTGTGCACGAAGGTCAGCCGTTATGCGGATCGTGTGCATCATCCCCGCCGGCTGACGACGCCGATGCGGCGGATCGGTCGAAAAGGCGAAGGGCGCTTCGAGCCAATCAGTTGGGACGAAGCGCTGCGCCTCGCGGGCGAGCGTCTGTTGGAAATCGCGGGCCGCGCGCCGGAAGCGATCGTGCCGTACAGCTACGCCGGCACGATGGGTTTCGTGCAGGGCGACAGCATCGCGCAGCGGTTTTTCCATAAGCTCGGCGCATCGCAACTGGACCGAACCATTTGCGCAGCGGCTGGCGCGGCGGGCCTCAAATACACATACGGCGCAAGCCTCGGGATGCTCACGGAGTTTTTCTCCGAGAGCGAGGTGATTCTGATCTGGGGAGCAAACCCGATCGCGTCGAATCTGCACTTCTGGACGCGTGCGCAGGAGGCGAAGCGCAACGGCGCGCGCCTGATCGCAATCGATCCGTACCGCTCGCTCACTGCTGAAAAATGCCATCAACACATCGCACTGAAGCCGGGCACCGACGGCGCGCTCGCGCTCGGCATGATGCATGTGCTGATCGCGGAAGACATGCTCGATCACGCTTACATTGCCGATCACACGCTTGGTTTCGATCAACTGAAAGCACGCGCGCTCGACTATCCGCCTGCGCGCGTCGCTGAAATCTGTGGAATCGACGAGCAGGTGGTCGTGGATCTCGCGCGTCTCTATGGCGGCACGAAAAAGTCGGCGATTCGCCTGAACTACGGCATGCAGCGCGTACGCGGCGGTGGCAACGCCGTTCGTGCGATCGCCTGCCTGCCGTCGCTGACGGGCGCCTGGCGCGAGCGCGCGGGAGGTGCGCTACTGTCGTCGTCGGGCTGGGCACCTGTCGATTCGCATGCGTTGTCGCGGCCCGACCTGATGCCGGGCTGGCCTTCGAAACAGCCGCGCGTCGTGAATATGAACGCGATCGGCGACGCGCTGTGCCATCCGGGTGACGCCGCATTCGGGCCGAAGGTCGAAGCGATCGTCGTGTACAACTCGAACCCCGTCGCGGTGGCGCCGGACTCTGAGCGTGTCGCCTCCGGCTTTGCGCGCGAAGATCTGTTCACGATTGTGCTCGAGCACTTCCAGACCGACACGGCCGACTACGCCGATCTGCTGCTGCCCGCTACGACGCAGCTCGAGCATCTCGATGTCCACAAGTCGTACGGCCACACGCACGTGATGGTCAACTTGCCTGCGATCGCGCCTGTCGGTGACGCGCGTCCGAACACGGAAATCTTCCGCGGCATCGCGCGCGCGATGGGCCTTGACGAGCCGGCGCTGTATGAAGGCGATGAGTCGGTAGCGTCGTCGGCGTTTCGTTGGGATGATCCGCTGCTGGAAGGCTGCAGTTGGGAGACGCTCAAGCGCGATGGCTGGGCAAAGCTGAATGTCCCCGATGCGCCGTTCGCGAACGGGGGCTTTCGCACGCCATCGGGCAAATGCGAGTTCTATAGCGAGCGTCTCACACAAGCGGGCCTCGAACCGGTGCCGGATTATCTGCCGCCTTATGAGTCGGCCGACGGTTCGCCTGAGCTCGCGGCCCGTTATCCGCTCGCGATGATCTCTCCGCCCGCGCGCAATTTCCTCAACAGCACGTTCGTGAACGTCGAAAGCCTGCGTGCGACGGAAGGCGAGCCGCACCTCGATATCCATCCCGACGACGCAAGCGAACGCGGCATCAACGACGGCGATCAGGTCCGCATCTTCAACGATCGCGGCTCGATGCAGGCGCGCGCCCGCGTGACCGACAGGGCACGCGCCGGGCTCGTCGTCGGCTTGTCGATCTGGTGGAAAAAGCTCGCGCCGGACGGCCGCAACGCCAACCAGGTCACGAGCCAGGCGCTGACCGACCTCGGCGGCTCCGCCACTTTCTACGACTGTCTCGTCGAGGTCGAACGAGCCTGAGTCGCTTTTCGCACGCGCAGTGGACGCAACCGCTGCGCCTTCGCGCCCCGGTTCGCGCTTTCGAGTGCGGCGTCTAACTGGGGGCTTATCCCGAATATCGACGCGTGTACGCATGCTACGATGCGGGTTTTAGCACGACCATTCGAAAATCACGGAGGAGACGCCGTATGGAAAAAGTCTGGCTGAAGTCGTATCCGCCCGGCGTGCCAAAAGAGATCGATCCGACGCAATACGAGTCGATCACTGCGATGCTGGAGGAGAGCTTCCGCGAATATCGCGCAAAGCCGGCATTCGCCTGCATGGGCAAGCAGATCACGTACGGCGAACTCGACAGCCTGTCGACGCGGCTTGCCGGTTGGCTCCAGTCGAAGGGCATTGCGCGCGGCGCGCGTATCGCCATCATGATGCCCAACGTCCTGCAGTACCCCGTCGCGCTCGCGGCGATTCTGCGCGCGGGTTACGTCGTCGTGAACGTGAACCCGCTGTACACGCCGCGCGAGCTTGAGCATCAGCTGAAAGACAGCGGCGCGGAAGCGATCATCCTCCTCGAGAATTTCGCGGAGACGTTGCAGGCGATCGTACGCAATACGTCGATCAAACATATCGTCGTCGCGTCGATGGGCGATCTGATGGGTGCGAAGGGATTGATCGTCAATTTCGTCGTGCGTCGCGTGAAGAAGATGGTGCCCGCGTGGAGTCTGCCGGGCCACGTCAGCTTCAACGATGCCATTTCAGCGGGCGCGCGCAGCAAGTTCACGCCCGTGAAGCAGAGTCCCGACGACGTCGCGTTTCTTCAGTACACAGGCGGCACGACGGGCGTAGCGAAGGGCGCAACGCTCCTGCACCGCAATCTGATCGCGAACGTGCTGCAGTCGCATGTGTGGGTCGAGCCGGCGCGCAAGAAGCGCGGCGACATCGACCAGTTCGTGACCGTTGTCGCGTTGCCGCTGTACCACGTGTTCGCGCTGACAGTTTGCGGTCTGCTGACGATCCGCACGGGCGGCCTCGGCGTGCTGATTCCGAATCCGCGCGATATCGCCGGCATGATCAAGTCGCTGCACGGCTACAGGATCACCACGTTCCCCGCCGTAAATACGCTGTACAACGCGATGCTCAATCATCCTGATTTCGCAAAGCTCGATTTCTCGAATCTGCTGGTCGCCAACGCCGGTGGGATGGCCGTGCAGGAAGCCGTCGCGAACCGCTGGTACGAGCGCACGCACGCGCCGATCGTCGAAGGCTACGGCTTGTCGGAGACGTCGCCGTGCGTCACCTGCAATCCGACCACGGTCACTGAATACAGCGGTACGATCGGTCTGCCGCTGCCATCGACGGAAGTATCGATTCGCGACGACGACGGCAACGAACTGCCGCCCGGCCAGGCGGGCGAGTTATGTATTCGAGGTCCGCAGGTGATGGCGGGCTACTGGAACCGGCCGGACGAAACGGCGAAGGTGATGACGTCCGACGGCTTCTTCCGTTCAGGCGACATCGCGACCGTCAACGACGACGGCTTCGTGAAGATCGTCGATCGGAAGAAGGACATGATTCTGGTGTCGGGCTTCAACGTCTATCCGAACGAGATCGAGGACGTGGTTGCCAAGCACCCCGGCGTGTTCGAAGTGGCGGCCGTGGGCGTGCCCGACGAGCATTCGGGCGAAGCGGTGAAGCTTTACATCGTGAAGAAGGACGACGCGATCACGGACGCAGACATTTTTGCGTACTGCAAGACTCAACTGACGGGCTACAAGCGGCCGCGGATCGTCGAGTTTCGCAAGGAACTACCGAAGAGCAATGTTGGCAAGATCTTGCGTCGCGAATTGCGCGATGGCCGGGCGTGAAAATCGCACTCAGGTAAGAGCACAGGCGAGAGAGACCACTAGCGGATAGATCGACGTGACAGTCGGCAAACGAGACCCGAAAAGGCCTGACGGTTCATCCCGTTGGGCCTTTTCTATTTGACAGGCTGACGGGCACACCAATAAAAAAGGGCGCCCTAAGGCGCCCTCGAGGGTAACTACGCTTTCACAACTTATTAGAACTTGTGACGGATACCGACGCGAGCCGTGAACTGGTTGTTCGAGTTCGACGGCGTCAAACCGTTGATCGAAGCAACTGCTTGCTGGCCCGTCGAGTCCGTACCCGCAGCGCGTTGGTACACGCCGATCAGGTAGACGTCCGTGCGCTTCGACAGGAAGTAGTCTGCGCCGAGTGCACCCTGGTTGTAGTGCGCGCCGCCATGACCGTTGAACGAAGCGAGGCGCGTGTAATCATATGCTGCGCCCAGAACGAGAGCCGGCGTCAACTGATACTTGAAGTTGATTTCGCCGTTGTTGAACGTTGCCGAGCCGCGGTAAGCCGGAGCCGTGACGTTCTCGGTCCCCAGGTTGCCGAACTGGATGAACGAATACGTCACGCCGACCGTTGCCGCGCCGAACGTATATGCGCCGCCCGCGCCACCGACCTGATACGAGCTTGCCGAAGCAAAGCCGGAGATGACCGGGTTGCCCTGGACGCCCGTCAGCGTCGTCTTGCCGATGTTGTTGTTCGGGTTAGCCACGCCGCTCGGCGTATTGCCCCAGAACGATTGGTTCGGATCGCGAACGTTCAAATAGCCTGCGCCCAACACGAGCGGGCCGTTGTTATAGCCAGCGCCCAACGACCAGATCTGGTTGCGGCCCGTCGCGCCTGCAACACCGCCGAGGCTATACATGCCGCCGAACGTCAGGCCGGCGTAGTTCGCGCTCGTGAACTTGATCGCGTTGTTGGTACGGTTCGCATTGTTGAAGTTGTCCAGATCGTCCGGGTGAGCCGCGATGTAGCCGCCCCACTGGTCGCCGGCTTCCAGCGGACCGACGTAGTCGACCACGGAGTCGTACTGGCGACCCAGCGTAACCGTACCGAACTGGCTCGACAGACCGACATAAGCCTGACGGCCGAACAGCGCGCCGCCCTGACCAGACTTGCCGGTGTTCACGTCGAAGCCGCTTTCCAGCACGAAGACCGCTTTCAGGCCACCGCCCAGATCCTCGGTACCGCGCAGGCCCCAACGGCTGCCTTGCAGAACGCCGCTCGACAGGTTGTACAGGCTCTGGTTCGTGCGGCCAGCGCCAGATGCCGTCTGCACGTGGTTCGTGTAGTTAAAACCTTCGTCAATAATGCCGTACAACGTCACGCTGCTCTGAGCATGAGCGACGCCAGCAAACGCGCCCAATGCTGCCAGAGCGAGAAGCGACTTTTTCATCGAAAGATCTCCAAGGAATTGCAAATTATTTTGAAGCAAGGCAAGTATTTATCTGTGTTGCGACCTTGCGTAACTTCTTCGAGAAGTTGCCACGTAATGTAGCAAAGACACCAAAACGCACAAAGAAAAAGCGGGGCGGCAGCCAGGCTGCTGTTTCGTTTACGCAACATGATCTAAAATCCAGAATCGGCTGTCGGAAACGCTTCGGAATTTTTCTTGCCATCGGCCGCAAAACCTTGGTGGACAAGGGTTTGCGCGAAGCGATCCGGACGCCGCGTCGTGGAGGCCAGAATGCTGCTTGATGAATTGATTAATGAGTTCGATCGGGGTTTACGCTCAATGACCGGGGTGTCGCGCATGTCGCGTCCGCTACCCGTTCCGCCCGCGTCGACGGAGCCAGTCGAACTGACTGATGAGGAGCGCGCGCACGCAGCGGGGTTGATGCGCGTGAATCACGTCGGCGAGGTATGCGCGCAGGCGCTTTACCAGGCGCAAAAACTGGCGACGCGCTCGCCGGCGCTCAAGCAGGCCTTCGAGCATGCCGCGCGCGAAGAGGAAGATCACCTCGCGTGGACGTATAAGCGCCTCGAGGCGCTCAATTCGCGTCCAAGCCTGCTCAATCCGCTCTGGTATGCTGGCGCCCTCGCGATCGGTCTCGCAGCCGGCCGTCTTGGCGATCGCGTGAGCCTCGGCTTCATGGCGGAAACGGAGCGGCAGGTGGAACTGCATCTGGACGGCCATCTGACCACGCTTCCAGAAGGCGATCATGAGTCGCGTGCGATCGTCGAACAGATGCGTATCGATGAAGCCGCGCACGGCAAGGCCGCAACGGATGCGGGCGGCGTCGAGTTGCCGTTCCCGGCGCGCGCGCTGATGCGGGCCGCGTCGAAGATCATGACCCGCACGGCGTATCACGTGTAATCTGGTTTAAAGCAAATCTGTTCGAAGTGGGCGGCACACCCCGCGTCGCCCCTGGAAATTCGCTCCAAATCTTCCGTCTTCCCGCGCTTTTCATCCGCCAGGAACGCTTTTATTCCACGCTCTTCCCTCGCACATTTCACGTATCACCTTCACAAGTTTCGTTAGTTCATTCATTTATAACGATTTTCCATTTTTAGGCGTCACCTGAACAGGCGTCGCTAAGTCCTTGTTCTAGCAAACAAAATTCGTCAAAAAACCGCGAGTCTCCCTTGACCCGTGTTGGGGGTTACTCTAAAGTGGGAGACAGTGTGAGAAAGTGTATTTTTGTGTGATCCAACGCGCTTTCTTCGGTAAATTTCCAGAATTGGGCGAAATCTTTCAGCGCCCTGAAAAAAGGGGAGTGAAGTGTTCCAAGGGGCGTCAGCGCTGACACTCGATGCGAAGGGGCGGATGTCCGTCCCGTCTCGCTATCGTGATGCGCTGCAAGGACAGGCAGAAGGCCGAGTGACCATTACGCGTCACCCGGACGGCTGCCTGTTGCTGTTTCCGCGCCCTGAGTGGGAAGTCTTCCGCGCCAAGATCGTCGCACTGCCGATGGAAGCCAAATGGTTTCAGCGGATTTTTCTCGGCAGTGCTGCAGATGTCGATCTGGATACGGCTGGCCGCGTGCTGATCGCGCCCGAGTTGCGCCAGGCGGCGAAGCTGGAAAAAGAAGTGATGTTGCTGGGAATGGGAAGCCGGTTCGAGATCTGGGACAAGGAAACCTACGACGCGCAGGAACAGGCGGCGATGTCGCAGGGCATGCCCGAGTCTCTGAAGAACTTCACATTCTGACCGCAGGTAATACATATGGCGCCTGCGATGAGTAACGAATTGCAGCATCGCACGGTGCTGCTCGAAGAAGCGGTGAATGCGCTCGTCACGCGCGCGGACGGTATCTATATAGATGGCACGTTCGGGCGCGGCGGCCATAGCCGCGCGGTGCTGGCAAAGCTGGGCGAATCGGGGCGTCTGATCGGCTTCGACAAGGACCCGCTCGCCATTGCCACCGCGCAGCAGATCGCCGATCCGCGCTTCGAGATCGTGCATGAAAGTTTCGCATCACTGCGCGACGCGATGAGCGAGCGCGGGGTAGGGCGTGTGTCGGGAGTGTTGCTGGATCTGGGCGTGTCGTCGCCGCAGTTCGACGACCCGGAGCGGGGTTTCAGTTTCCGCGCCGACGGCCCGCTCGACATGCGGATGGACCCGACGCGCGGCGAGTCCGCCGCGGATTGGCTGGCGCGGGCCACGGTGCAGGAAATGACGGAGGTAATACGGGATTATGGGGAAGAACGGTTTGCTTTTCAGATTGCAAAGGCGCTTGCTGCTCGCCGGGCAGAGTCCGACCGTCTTGGGCCTCTCGTCAGCACGGGCGAGCTTGCCCAAATCGTGGCTAACGTCGTCAAAACCCGTGAGAAGGGTAAGGACCCGGCAACCCGCACCTTTCAAGCTATACGGATTCACATCAATCAAGAGCTTGCGGAGCTGCAAGTCGTACTAGAAGCAGCATTGTCGTTGCTGGAGCAAGGGGGGCGGCTGGTCGTGATCAGCTTTCATTCGCTCGAAGACCGGATCGTCAAGCGGTTCATGCAGGCGCACTCTAATGCGCCTGCTGTCGATCGCCGTCTGCCGATCCGCGCCGTCGACCTGCCGAGCCCGCCGCTCAAACTGATTGGCCGCATATTCGCGAGCGACGCCGAAGTCGCCGCGAACCCGCGCGCCCGTTCCGCCGTGATGCGCGTCGCGGAGCGGATCGCGCCATGAACCGCCTCAACATCTTCCTGCTGTTCGTCGTGATGGGTTGTGCGCTTTCCGTCGTCAACGCGACCAATCAGCAGCGCCAGTTTTTTATCCAGTTGCAGCGCGCCCAATCGCAGGAGCGCCAGCTGCAGCAGGACTATTCGCAGCTTCAATATCAGCAGAGCGCGCTGTCGAAGACCTCGCGCATCGAGCAGATCGCAACTGATTCTCTAAAGATGCAGGGCGCGACCACGGGGCGCACGCAATATCTGACGCTCGACGCCGGTTCCGCCATGGCCGAAGACGCGCCGATCCCGGTCTCGGCGCCGACCCCGGCGTCGGTCGCGAAAGCTCGTGGAGCCACGCGATGAAGAAATCGTCGAACAAGAACAAGAGTGTCGCGTTCTCGGCGAATCCGATTCTTTCGGTGCGCCTGCCGATGTGGCGCTCGAAGCTCGTCGTGTTCCTGCTCTTCATGGCGTTCGTCGCGCTGGCGGCGCGTGCGTTCTGGATTCAGGTCCCTGGCAACGGCTTCTATCAGAAGCAGGGCGAAAGCCGCTATCAGCGCCGGCTGGAGTTGCCGGCCACGCGCGGCAAGATTCTCGACCGTAACGGCCTCGTGCTCGCGACGAGCCTGCCCGTGCGCGCAATCTGGGCGATCCCCGAGTCGGTGCCCGACGACCTCGGCGCGGACAAGCTCGCCGATCTCGCCAAGCTGCTCGACATGACGCAGCCGGAACTGCGCAAGAAGCTGTCGGAAGACAAGACGTTCGTCTATGTGAAGCGCCAGGTGCCCGTCGAAGTGGCCGCGAAAGTGGAAGCGCTGGGCATCCCCGGCGTCTATCAGCGCAACGAGTACAAGCGCTTTTATCCGGAAGGCGAAATCACGGCTCACCTGATCGGCTTCACGAACGTCGAGGACGAAGGCCAGGAAGGCGTCGAACTCGGCGACCAGAAGCTGCTCGCGGGCATGGCGGGTAGCCGCCGTGTCATCAAGGACCGTCTTGGCCACATCGTCGAAGACGTGGACGAGCAGGTCGTGCCGCACAACGGTCAGGACGTCGATCTGTCGATCGACAGCAAGATCCAGTACATCGCGTACACGAACCTGAAAGCGGCCGTGCAGAAGTTCAAGGCCAAAGCGGGCGCCGCGATGGTGATCGACGTGCAAACGGGCGAAGTGCTCGCGCTCGTCAATTATCCGACCTATAACCCGAACGACCGCACGCATCTGACGGGCGAGCAGCTGCGCAACCGCATCCTGACCGACACGTTCGAGCCGGGCTCGATCATGAAGCCGTTCACGGTATCGCTCGCGCTCGATCTGCACCGCGTCACGCCGACTACACTGGTTGATACGGGTGGCGGCCGTTTCGTACTGGACGGCGCGCCCATCACCGACGACTCTGGCTTCGGCGTGCTGACGGTCGGCGGCGTGATCCAGAAGTCGAGCAACATCGGCGCGACCAAGATCGCGATGCAGCTCAGGCCCGAAGAGATGTGGAACATGTATACGGGCATTGGTCTCGGCCAGGCGCCGAAGGTCGGTTTCCCGGGCGCGGCGGCGGGCCGTCTGCGCCCCTGGAAGAGCTGGCGCCGTATCGAGCAGGCGACGATGTCGTACGGCTACGGTCTGTCCGTGTCGCTGTTTCAGTTGGGCCGCGCCTACACGGCCATCGCGAACGACGGCCGGATCCTGCCTGTGTCGATTTTCCGCACGTCAAATGATCAGCCGACGCCCGGCACGCAGGTGTTCGCGCCAACTACCGCGCGCGAAGTCCGCGCGATGCTCGAGACGGTCGTCTCGCCGGGTGGTACGTCGCCGGATGCAGCGGTGCCCGGCTATCGCGTCGGCGGCAAGTCGGGTACGGCGTACAAGCACGTCGGCCGTGGCTATGACCACAGCAAGTACCGCGCGTCGTTCGTTGGCATGGCGCCGATGCCGAATCCGCGCATCGTGGTGGCCGTGTCCGTCGACGAACCGACGGCAGGCAGCCACTTCGGCGGGCAGGTGTCGGGTCCGGTGTTCTCGTCGATCGTCGGCGACACGCTGCGCTCGCTGAACGTGCCGCCCGATCAGCCCGTCAAGCAGATGGTCGTGTCGGACGAAATGAATCCCGCGAAGCCCGCCGCCGCGTCGCAGCCAGCCGCGAACGGCGCAAACAACGGCGCAAAGAAACTTTCGACGCACGCCGCGCCGAAGAAGCTGCAGATTTCAGACAGTACGAAGAACCGCCCCGGAGTAGTTAGATGAGTGCGCTGCGTTCTTCTCATCCAGCGCAACAGCAGATTGCTGACGCGCTAACCTGGCTGCGCGCACGCGTGCAGCCAGGCGCACATTTGCACGCCGATACCCGCACGATCGCGGCAGGCGACGTGTTTCTCGCGTACGCCGTCGACGGCGCGGACAACCGCCCGTTCATCGCGAACGCTATCGAGCGCGGCGCGGCTGCCGTGCTCGTGCAGTCGGACGGTTTTACGGGCGATATCGATGCCGCGACGATGTTCTCCGTGCCGCGCCTGAACGAACTGGCGGGCACGATCGCGAGCGCGTGGTACGGCGATCCGAGCGACGCGATGCGCGTGATCGGCGTGACGGGCACGAACGGCAAGACGTCCTGCACGAACTGGATTTCGGCCGCGCTGACGGCGCTCGGCCAGTCGTGCGCGATCATCGGCACGCTCGGCAGCGGCATGCCGGGCCACCTCGTGTACACAGGCTTCACGACGCCCGATGCGCCGCAACTGCAACGCAACCTCGCGCAGTTGCGCGCTGCGGGTGCGAAAGCGGTCGCGATGGAAGTGTCGTCGCACGCGCTGCATCAGGGCCGCGTGAACGGCACGGCATTCAGCGTCGCCGTGTTCACGAATCTCACGCAGGATCATCTCGACTATCACGGCACGTTCGAAGCCTATGAAGCGGCGAAGGCGCGTCTGTTCGCGTGGCCGGAACTGAAGGCCGCCGTCATCAACGCCGATGATGAAGCCGGCCGCCGCCTGATCGCAAGCACGAAAGGCCACGCGAAGACCATCGCATACGCGCTTCAATCGCACGCCGACGTGCAGGCCGACGCGTCGAACGTGCGCGCGACGGCGACGGGCACGGCATTCCACATCGCGTCGGACTGGGGCAATACCGACATCGAGGTCCACACACTCGGCACGTTCAACGTGAGCAATCTGCTCGGCGTGCTCGGCGCACTGCTCGCATCCGACGTGCCGTTCGACGCCGCTGTCGCGCAACTCGCGAAGCTCGAATCGGTGAATGGCCGGATGGAGCGCCTCGGCGGCCGTTTGCAGAACGACGAGCCACTCGTCGTGATCGACTTTGCGCACACGCCGGATGCGCTCGAAAAGACACTGACAGCGTTGCGCCCGATCGCGGATGCGCGCGGCGGCAAGCTGATCTGCATGTTCGGCTGCGGCGGCGACCGCGACGCGACCAAGCGCCCGCTGATGGGTGAAATCGCGGAGCGCTGCGCCGACGGCGTCGTCGTGACGAGCGACAACCCACGCAGCGAAGATCCGCAAAAAATCATCGAACAGATCGCGGCCGGCATGAAGGACGCATCGAAGGCGCGCCGCATCGAAGACCGCGCGAGCGCGATCCTGCAAGCCGTGCGTTGCGCGGCGCGCGAGGACGTCATCGTGCTGGCGGGCAAGGGTCACGAATCGACGCAGGAAATCATGGGCAAGAAGCGCGCGTTCTCGGATCAGGATCACGCGCGGCTCGCGCTGGCTGCACGCGCCACGCACGCACGCGGAGGTGGCGAATGAAAATGTTTTCGCTACGTGAAGCCGCCGCGCTGATTCCTGGCGCAACCGCGACGGGCGACGAGTCGGTCGCATTCGAGCGTGTCTCGACGGACAGCCGTTCGTGCGGTCCCGGCGATCTGTTCGTCGCGTTGAAGGGCGACCATTTCGACGCACACGATTTTCTGGCCGACGTCGCCGCGCGCAATGTGAGCGCGGTGCTCGTCACCCGCATGCCGGAGAACTTCAACGTGCCCGCATTGCGCGTGACGGGCGACACGCGCACGGCGTTGGGCGCATTGGCCAACGGCTGGCGTCGCCGCTTTGCGATGCCGCTCGTCGCGGTAACGGGGAGCAACGGCAAGACGACGGTCAAGGAAATGATCTCGTCGATCTTCGCGGCGGCTGTCGGTGAGCAATCGCGTCTTGCGACGGCCGGCAATTTCAACAACGACGTCGGCTTGCCGCTGACGCTGTTCCGTCTGAACGAAACGCACCAGCTCGCCGTCGTTGAACTCGGCATGAACCACCCGGGCGAAACGGCGCTGCTCGGCACGATTGCCGCGCCGACCGTCGCGGTCGTCAACAACGCGCAGCGCGAGCATCAGGAATTTATGGCGACTGTCGAGGCCGTCGCACTCGAACACGCGAGCGTGATTCACGCGCTGAAGCCGGAAGGCGTCGCCGTGTTCCCGGCCAACGATGCTTACGCCAGTATCTGGCGCGTCGCGGCAACGGGAAACCGCATCATCGATTTCGCGCTGAATACGGCAGAACGCACGACGGCAGCCGCGGTCCAAGGCACGCTCGACGGCAATCAGTTGAGCATCGATACGCCCGAAGGCCACGTCGACGTCACGCTGCAAGTGCTCGGCGCGCACAACGCGCACAACGCTCTGGCAGCGACGGCGGCGGCGCTCGCCTCAGGTGTTTCGCACGATGCGATCAAGCGCGGTCTCGAAGCATTTGGCGCAGTGAAGGGCCGCTTGCAGGTGAAGCGCGCGGTGCTCGGCTCGATGGCGGGCGCGACCGTGATCGACGACACCTACAACGCGAATCCCGATTCGATGCTCGCCGCCATCGACGTGCTCGCTGAGCGTCCGTCGCCGCGCGTGCTGGTGATGGGCGACATGGGCGAAGTCGGCGACAACGGCCCTGAGTTTCATCGCGAAGTCGGCGCGTACGCGAAGGCGCGCGGTATCGACGCGCTGTATGCGCTCGGCGATGCATCGCGCGATGCCTGCGCCGCGTACGGCAGCGAAGCACACCATTGCGACGACGCGAACGCGCTCGTCGCGCAATTGCAGCAGGCCGGTTACGGCGCGGCTGCGACGTATCTCGTGAAAGGCTCGCGCTTCATGAAAATGGAGCGCGTGGTGGACGCCGTTACGAGTCCACAACCCGCTGCACCGGGCTCGACGCCCGGCGCACACTGAAAGAGAAGGACAGAAGTATGTTACTGGCGCTGGCGCAATGGCTGCAGAACGACGTAGGCTTTTTGCGCGTGTTCAGTTATCTGACGTTTCGTGCTGTCGCGGCGACGATCACCGCGCTGCTGATCGGGCTCGTCTGCGGCCCGTGGGTGATCCGCAAGCTCGCGCAGATGAAGGTCGGCCAGGCCGTGCGCAAGGACGGCCCGCAGACGCACCTCGTGAAATCGGGCACGCCGACGATGGGCGGCGTGCTGATTCTGATCGGCATCGCCGTGTCCACGCTGTTGTGGGCCGACCTGACCAATCGCTTTATCTGGATCGTGATGCTCGTCACATTCGGCTTCGGCGTGATCGGCTGGGTCGACGACTATCGCAAGGTCGTCTACAAGGATCCGCGCGGCATGTCGTCGCGCGAAAAGTATTTCTGGCAGTCGGTGATTGGTCTCTTCGCAGCCGTGTATCTCGCGTTCAGCGTGTCGGAAGCGAGCAACGTGCGCGTGTTCGACCTCTTTATGGCGTGGGTACGCAGCGGTCTGTCGATGGGCCTGCCCGCGCGCGCCGACCTGTTGCTGCCGTTCCTCAAGTCGATGACCTATCCGCTCGGCGTGTGGGGCTTCATCGCGCTGACGTATTTCGTGATCGTCGGTTCGAGCAACGCAGTGAATCTCACCGACGGTCTCGACGGCCTCGTCATCATGCCCGTCGTGCTGGTCGGCTCGTCGCTCGGCGTGTTCGCGTACGTGATGGGCAGCGCGGTCTATTCGAAATACCTGCTGTTCCCGCACATCGCGGGCGCAGGCGAAATGCTGATCTTCTGCTCGGCGATGGGCGGGGCAGGGCTCGCATTCCTCTGGTTCAACACGCATCCGGCGCAGGTGTTCATGGGCGACGTCGGCGCGCTCGCACTGGGCGGCGCGCTCGGCACGATCGCCGTGATCGTGCGTCAGGAAATCGTGCTGTTCATCATGGGCGGGATTTTCGTCGCCGAGACGGTATCGGTGATGTTGCAGGTCACGTGGTTCAAGTTCACGAAAGCACGGTTCGGTGAAGGCCGCCGCATCTTCAAGATGGCGCCGCTGCATCACCACTTCGAATTGTCGGGCTGGAAGGAAACGCAAGTGGTGGTGCGTTTCTGGATCATCACGCTGATGTTGTGCCTGTTCGGTTTGTCCACGCTCAAGTTGCGTTAAGCCGCATTCGAGTCGTACTTAAAGTCGTACTCAAGGGGAAGCAGTCAATGTTTGGCGAGAAGTTTCGGGATCGGCAAAAGCCGATGGTGCTCGTGCTGGGGCTCGGTGAATCGGGCCTCGCGATGGCGCGCTGGTGCGCGCGGCATGGTTGCCGCCTGCGCATTGCCGACACGCGCGAAGTGCCGCCGAATCTGTCCGCGCTCGAAGCGCATGGCATCGACGGGGATTTCGTCGGCGGGCCGTTTTCCGATGTGCTGCTGGAAGGCGTCGAGCTGGTTGCGATCAGCCCGGGCCTGTCGCCACTCGCCGCCGATCTCGTGCCGCTGATCGCCGCCGCGCGCGAACGCGATATCCCCGTGTGGGGCGAGCTCGAATTCTTCGCGCAGGCATTGCGGACGCTCGGCGAAAGCGGCTACGCGCCGAAGGTCATCGCGATCACGGGTACGAACGGCAAGACCACCACGACGAGTCTGACGGGCATGTTGTGTGAGCGCGCGGGCAAGAAGGTCGCGGTCGCGGGCAACATCAGCCCGGCTGCGCTCGACAAGCTGACGGAAGCGATCGACAACACCGCGCTGCCCGACGTATGGGTGCTCGAACTGTCGAGCTTCCAGCTGGAAACCGCGCACACGTTCGAGCCGGACGCCGCCGTGATCCTGAACATCACCCAGGATCATCTGGACTGGCACGGCGGTCTCGATGCGTACGCAGCGGCGAAGGGCAAGATCTTCGGCAAGAACACGGTGCGCGTGCTCAACCGCGACGACGCGCGCGTGATGGCGCTCGCGCCGTCGCAGCCAGGCGGCGCGCAGGTGGTGACGTTCGGCGTCGGCGAACCGGCGCGCGACGGCGACCTCGGCTTGATGCGCGAGAGCGGCATGATCTGGCTCGTCGATGCGCACGACCGTGACGCGACCGACGAACCCGCGCCCACACGCCGTCGCAAGAGCGAATCCACGACGCCGCCGAACATCGGGCTGAAGCGTCTGATGCCCGCTGACGCGCTGCGTATCCGCGGCTTGCACAACGCGACAAACGCGCTGGCCGCGTTCGCACTCGCGCGCGCCATCGGTCTGCCGGGCGCGCCGCTGTTGCACGGCTTGCGCGAGTATCGCGGCGAGTCGCATCGCGTCGAACTGATCGCGTCGATCGACGGTGTGGATTACGTCGACGACAGCAAGGGCACCAATGTCGGCGCGACGGTTGCGGCGCTCGACGGCCTCGCGCAGCGCGTCGTGCTGATCGCGGGCGGCGATGGCAAGGGCCAGGAATTCGATCCGCTCGCCGAGCCGGTGATGCGCTGGTGCCGCGCGGTGATGCTGATCGGCCGCGACGCGCCGCAGATTCGCGCAGCGCTCGCGCATACGGGCATCGCGATGACCGATCACGCGACGCTCGAAGAAGCGACGCGCGCAGCCAGCGCCGTCGCGCAGCCGGGCGACGCCGTCTTGCTGTCGCCCGCGTGCGCCAGCTTCGACATGTTCAAGGGTTACGCGCATCGCGCCGCAGTGTTCAAGAGCGCGGTCGAAGACATCGCTGCCGAACGGGGGACGATGATATGAGCTGGACGGAACGCTTCGGGTCGCAACTCGGCAAGCAGCGCGGCTCCGCAGGTGGCGCGGCGGCAGCCGAGCGCACGTCGCGCACGGGCGGGCTGTCGAGCGCCGTCAACGGTGTGCGTCCGCTGCGCTCGCGGATGCTCGACTATGACCACTCGTTGCTGTGGGTCGTCGTCGCGCTGCTGGGTCTCGGCATCGTGATGGTGTACTCGGCGTCGATCACGATGCCGGACTCGCCGAAGTACGCGTCGTATCGCGACTATGCATTCCTCGTGCGCCAGATCCTCTTTGTGGTGATGGGCTCGGTGGCGGGCGTGATCGCATTCCGAATCCCCATTTCGACGTGGGACAAATACGCGCCGAAGCTCTTTCTGATCGCGCTCGTCACGCTCGTGATCGTGCTGATTCCGCACGTCGGTAAGGGCGTGAACGGCGCGCGCCGCTGGATTCCCCTCGGCATCACGAACATGCAGCCGTCGGAAATCATGAAGCTCGCCGTGACGATCTACGCGGCGAACTACACGGTGCGCAAGCAGGAATACATGCACAGCTTCGCCAAGGGCTTTCTGCCGATGGGCTTCGCCGTCGGCGTGGTCGGCATGCTGCTGCTGCTCGAGCCGGACATGGGCGCGTTCATGGTGATCGCGGCGATCGCGATGGGTCTGCTGTTCCTCGGCGGCGTGAACGGCAAGATTTTCGGCGGACTGGTTGCGACGGCTGTCGGTACATTCACGTTGCTCGTTTGGGCGTCGCCGTGGCGTCGCGAGCGGATCTTCGCGTACCTCGATCCGTGGGACGACCGTTACGCGCAGGGCAAGGCCTATCAATTGACGCACTCGCTGATCGCGTTCGGCCGTGGCGAATGGTTCGGCGTGGGCCTTGGCGGCAGTGTCGAGAAGCTCAACTATCTGCCCGAAGCGCACACCGACTTCATTCTCGCTGTGATCGGCGAAGAACTCGGTTTCGTCGGCGTGCTCGTCGTGATCCTGATGTTCTACTGGATCGTGCGCCGTTCGTTCGAGATCGGCCGTCAGGCGCTCGCACTCGACCGCACGTTCGCGGGTCTGGTCGCGAAGGGCGTCGGCATCTGGTTCGGCGCGCAGACCTTCATCAACATGGGCGTGAACCTCGGCCTGCTGCCGACCAAGGGTCTCACGCTGCCGCTCGTCAGCTACGGCGGCTCGGGCATTTTGCTGAACTGCGTCGCGGTTGCGGTGCTGATGCGCGTCGATTACGAAAACCGGGTCCTCATGCGCGGGGGCAAGGTATGACGATGCAACAACGCACGCTGATGGTGATGGCGGGAGGCACCGGGGGACACGTGTTCCCGGGCCTCGCCGTCGCGCACCTGATGCAGGCGTGGGGATGGCGCGTCGTGTGGCTCGGCAATCCCGCCGGCATGGAAGCGACGCTCGTCCCGAAACACGGCATTCCGATGGAGTACGTGCAGTTCGGCGGCCTGCGCGGCAAGGGCATGAAGACCAAGCTGATGCTGCCCGTGAATCTGCTGCGCGCGTGCATGCAGAGTCTCTCGGTGCTGCGTCGCGTGAAGCCCGATGTCGTGCTCGGCATGGGCGGCTACATCACGTTCCCTGCGGGCGTGATGACGGCATTGAGCGGCACGCCGCTCGTGCTGCATGAACAGAATTCGATCGCCGGTCTCGCGAACAAGGTACTCGCGAAGCTCGCCAAGCGCGTGCTCGTCGCGTTTCCGGACGCGTTGCCGCATGCGGAATGGACGGGTAATCCAATTCGTGAGGAACTTGCGCGCACGCCAGCACCCAAAGCACGCTACGCGGCGCGTAGTGGTCCGCTAAATGTGCTGGTGGTGGGCGGCAGCCTGGGCGCGGCGGCATTGAATGAAGTGGTGCCTCGCGCGCTGGCGCAACTCGCACCGCAAGAGCGTCCGCGCATCGTGCATCAGGCGGGCGCGAAACATATCGACGCATTGCGCGCGAACTACGAAGCAGCAGGCATCGCGACGGGGGACGATGTGCAACTCGTGCCCTTCATCGACGACATGACGAGCGCCTATGCGAACGCCGATCTCGTGATCTGCCGTTCGGGCGCGATGACGGTCGCCGAGATCGCGGCGGTGGGCGTGGCGGCATTCTTCGTGCCGTTCCCGTACGCCGTCGACGATCACCAGACAACTAACGCAGCGTTTCTCGCCGATCACGGCGCGGCGCTGCTCGTGCAACAACGCGACCTGTCGGTGGATAACCTCGCCGACTGGTTGCGCAGCCAGACGCGGGCGTCGCTCGCGGATATGGCGGAGCGTTCGCGCTCGCTCGCGAAACCCGATGCCACCGAACAGGTCGCGCAGATCTGCGCAACGGTGGCAGGCGTGACACCGAGCCTGAGCCCGGAAGGAAAGCAGCAATGAAACATATCGTCAAACACATTCACTTCGTCGGGATCGGCGGCGCGGGCATGAGCGGCATCGCCGAAGTGCTCGTCAATCTCGGCTATCAGGTGAGCGGTTCGGACCTGTCGCGCAATGCGGTGACGGAGCGCCTCGCCGCGCTCGGCGCGCGCATCGCGATCGGTCACGACGCGGAGAACATCGAAGGCGCGAATGCTGTCGTCGTATCGACGGCCGTGCGCAGCGACAACCCGGAAGTGCTGGCCGCGCGTCATCGCCGTATTCCCATCGTGCCGCGCGCCGTGATGCTCGCGGAACTGATGCGCCTGAAGCAGGGCATCGCGATTGCCGGCACGCACGGCAAGACGACCACGACGTCGCTGGTGGCGAGCGTGCTCGCGGCGGGCGGTCTCGATCCGACCTTCGTGATCGGCGGGCGGCTGATCAGCGCGGGCGCGAATGCGCGCCTCGGCACGGGCGATTTCATCGTCGCCGAAGCGGACGAATCGGATGCGTCGTTCCTGAACCTGTTCCCGGTGATCGAAGTCATCACGAACATCGACGCCGATCACATGGACACTTACGGCCACGACTTTGCGCGGCTCAAGCAGGCGTTCATTGAATTTACGCACCGTCTGCCGTTCTACGGTATTGCGGTGCTGTGCGTCGACGATCCGAACGTGAAGGAGATCCTGCCGTTCGTGTCGAAGCCGATCATCCGCTACGGTTTCGCACCCGACGCGCAGGTGCGCGCGGTCAATGTCGAAGCGCGCGGAGGCAAGATGCATTTCACGGCGATGCGCGAAGACGCGGCGCCTATCGACATCGTTTTGAACCTGCCTGGCCTGCACAACGTGCAGAACGCGTTGGCCGCAATTGCAATTGCGACTGAACTTGAGGTGAAAGATGCCGATATCCAGCGAGCGCTCGCGGATTTCAACGGCGTCGGCCGGCGTTTCCAGCGCTACGGCGAAGTGAGCGTGACGGGCGGCGGCGCCTACACGCTCGTCGACGATTACGGCCATCACCCCGTCGAAATGGCCGCGACGATTGCGGCGGCGCGTGGCGCATTCCCCGACAAGCGCCTCGTGCTCGCATTCCAGCCGCACCGCTTCACGCGCACGCGCGACTGCTTCGAAGATTTCGTGAAGGTGCTGTCGACGGTCGATGCGCTCGTGCTGACGGAAGTCTACGCAGCGGGCGAAGCGCCCATCGTCGCAGCGGACGGCCGTTCGCTCACGCGTTCGATCCGCGTGGCGGGCAAGGTCGAGCCGGTGTTTGTCGAAACAGTGGATGAAGTGCCGGACGCGCTCGCTGCAATCGTGCGCGACGGCGATGTGGTGATCACGATGGGTGCAGGTTCGATCGGCAGCGTGCCGGGTCGGCTTGCAGGAAACGAAGGTGCGAAATGAGCAGTATCGATCCTAAATCTTTTGGCAAGGTTGCGGTCCTTCTCGGCGGTGTGTCCGCCGAGCGCGAAGTGTCGCTGAACTCCGGCCGTCTCGTGCTGCAAGGGCTGCGCGATGCGGGTGTCGACGCGCATCCGTTCGATCCGTCCGAGCGTCCGCTTGCGGCGTTGAAGGACGAAGGCTTCGTGCGCGCGTTCAACGCGCTGCATGGCGGCTACGGCGAGAACGGCCAGATTCAGGGCGCGCTCGATTTCTACGGCATCCGTTATACGGGCAGCGGCGTGCTCGGCTCGGCGCTCGGTCTCGACAAGTTCCGCACGAAGCTCGTGTGGCAGCAACTGGGCGTGCCGACGCCGCCGTTCGAAGCCGTGCTGCGCGGCGACGACTACGCCGCGCGCGCGAAGGACATCGTTGCGAAGCTCGGCTTGCCGCTGTTCGTGAAGCCGGCCAGCGAAGGTTCGAGCGTCGCCGTCATCAAGGTGAAGACGGCCGATGCGCTTGTGCCCGCGCTCGAAGAAGCGGTGAAGTTCGACAAGATCGTCGTGGTCGAAAAGAGCATCGAAGGCGGCGGTGAGTACACGGCGTGCATCGCGGGCGATCTCGATCTGCCCGTCATCCGCATCGTGCCCGCCGGCGAGTTCTACGACTATCACGCGAAGTACATCGCCAACGACACGCAGTACCTGATTCCGTGCGGCATTGCCGCCGACGAAGAAGCGCGCCTGAAGAAGATCGCGCGCCAGGCGTTCGACGTGCTCGGCTGCACCGATTGGGGCCGCGCCGACTTCATGCTGGACGGCGAAGGCAATCCGTATTTTCTGGAAGTGAACACGGCGCCCGGCATGACGGACCACTCGTTGCCGCCGAAGGCCGCGCGTGCTGTCGGCATCAGCTACCAGGAACTGGTGGTGAAGGTGCTTGCATTGACGCTCAAGGATTGATCGAGAAATAAAGGATCGCGCCCGGATCATGTGGAACAACGTACGCCAGCTCAATCTCGCCGCCAACGCATTGCATGCGTTGTTGCTGCTCGTGCTGCTGGCGGCGGGCGCGTACTGGCTGATCCAGCGCCCGAACTTCACGCTGCGCGAGATCCGTATCGACGGCGATACCGAGCACATCAACTCGCCGACGGTGCGTGCGGGCGTGGTCGGCCGGTTGAAGGGCAACTTCTTCACCGTCGATCTCGACACGGCGCGCCAGGCGTTCGAGCAGATGCCGTGGGTGCGTCACGCGAGCGTGCGCCGCGTGTGGCCGAATGCGCTCGCGGTGACGCTCGAAGAGTACAAGCCGCTCGGCACATGGGGAGCCGATCAGCTGGTGAGCACCGACGGAGAGGTGTTCACCGCGAACCAGGGCGAGCTCGAAGAAGAGCTACCCGCGTTCGATGGCCCGGATGGGTCCGCGAAAGAAGTCGTCGCGCGTTATCAGGACTTCAAGAAGTGGTTCGCGCCCGTAGGGGCGACGCCGGATGAAGTGACACTGACACCACGCTTTGCGTGGACGGTGAAGCTGTCGAACGGCATGCAGGTCGAAATTGGACGCGAGCGCAATCAGGACACGCTCTACGACCGCTGCAAGCGGCTCACCGCGGCATGGGGCGCGGTGACGCAACGTTGGGGGAAGGACATCGAATATGCGGACTTGCGTTATCCGAACGGTTTCGCCATTCGTGCAGCAGGCATGCGCTTCATTACGGAACCCGACAAGGGCAAGAAGTAACAGGACATCACACGCAATGAGCACGCTATGAGTAAAGACTATAAAGATCTGCTGGTAGCCCTCGACATCGGCACGGCGAAAGTGGTCGCCATCGTCGCCGAGCTGAAGGGCGAAGGTCATTACGAGGTGATCGGACTCGGCCAGAGCGAATCGAAAGGGCTCAAGAAAGGCGTCGTGGTGAACATCGAGGCCACGGTGCAGTCCATTCAACGAGCGCTCGAAGAAGCCGAGTTGATGGCCGACTGCAAGATCACGAACGTGTTCACCGGGATCGCGGGCAGCCATATCCGCAGCTTCAATTCGAGCGGGATGGTCGCGATCAAGGAAAAGGAAGTGACGCAGACGGACGTCGCGCGTGTGATCGAGACGGCCAAGGCGATCAACATTCCGACCGATCAGCAGGTGCTGCACATCCTGACGCAGGAATTCATCATCGACGGCCAGGAAGATGTGCGCGAGCCGATCGGCATGAGCGGCATCCGCCTCGAAGTGAAGGTGCACATCGTGACGGGCGCGGTGAGCGCGGCGCAGAACATCGTGAAGTGCGTGCGCCGCTGCGGCCTCGAAGTGAACGATCTGATTTTGCAGCCGCTCGCGTCGTCGCTCGCGGTGCTGACGGAAGACGAGAAGGAACTGGGCGTGGTGCTGGTCGATATCGGCGGCGGCACGACGGACATCGCGATCTTCAGCGAAGGCGCGATCCGTCATACGGCTGTGATTCCCATTGCCGGCGACCAGATCACGAGCGACATCGCGATGGCGCTGCGCACGCCGACGCCGGATGCCGAAGACATCAAGGTCAGCTACGGCATCGCGAAGCAGGCACTCGCCGATCCCGACGAGATGATCGAAGTGCCGGGACTCGGCGAGCGCGGTCCGCGCACGCTGTCGCGCCAGGCGCTCGCGGCCGTGATCGAGCCGCGCGTCGAAGAACTGTTTTCGCTCGTGCAGCAGGTGGTGCGCGAGTCGGGTTACGAAGAGCTGCTGAGCTCGGGCGTCGTGCTGACGGGCGGCGCGTCGATGATGCCGGGCATGGTCGAGCTGGGTGAGGACATTTTCCTGAAGCCGGTGCGTATCGGCGTGCCGGAGTATGCAGGCGGTCTCGCGGACGTGGTGCGCAATCCGCGTTATTCGACGGCGATGGGGCTGCTGGTCGAAGGACGCTCGCAGCGCATGCGTGGTCGCAAGGTCGCGGTGCAGTCGGGATCGATGGGTCAGGTGTTCACGAGGATGAAGGACTGGTTCCTCGGCAATTTCTAAAAGAATTCGAAGCAAAAGGGAAATTCGCGCCGGTGCCGGCGGCCGGCGCGCGACAGGAGGTTGCCCGATCTCTTGCCGAATAACGGCCGAGGAAGTGGTTCTTTTTTTCTTGACGGAGGCAACATGGAATTCCAGATGCTGGAAACGGAAACCAACGGCACCATCATCAAGGTGGTGGGCGTCGGTGGTGCGGGCGGCAATGCAGTCACGCACATGATCAATCGCGGCGTGCAAGGCGTCGACTTCATCGTGATGAACACGGACGCACAGGCGCTGTCGCGCTCGCGCGCGCCGAATGTCATCCAGTTGGGCAACACGGGTCTTGGCGCAGGCGCGAAGCCCGAAATGGGCCGCTCGGCAGCAGAAGAAGCACGTGAGCGCATCGCGGACGCACTGCGTGGCGCGCACATGGTGTTCATCACGGCAGGTATGGGCGGCGGCACGGGCACGGGCGCAGCACCCGTGGTCGCGCAGATCGCCAAGGAAATGGGCATTCTGACGGTCGGTGTCGTCAGCAAGCCTTTCGAGTTCGAAGGCGGCAAGCGCATGCGCGTCGCCGAAGCCGGTTCGCAGCAACTGGAGGATCACGTCGACTCGCTGATCGTCGTCCTGAACGACAAGCTGTTCGAGGTGATGGGCGATGACGCCGAGATGGACAAGTGCTTCCAGTGCGCTGACGACGTGCTCAACAACGCAGTTGCCGGTATCGCGGAAATCATCAACGTCGACGGTCTCGTGAACGTCGACTTCGAAGACGTGAAGACGGTGATGGGCGAGCAGGGCAAGGCGATGATGGGCACGGCGACGGTAGCCGGCGTCGATCGCGCGCGTCTCGCGGCGGAACAGGCCGTTGCGAGCCCGCTGCTGGAAGGCGTCGATCTGTCGGGCGCGCGCGGCGTGCTGGTGAACATCACGTCGAGCCGTTCGCTGCGTCTGTCGGAAACGCGCGAAGTGATGAACACCATTAAGAGCTATGCTGCCGATGACGCGACCGTGATTTTCGGCGCGGTGTACGACGACGCAATGGGCGATGCGCTGCGCGTAACGGTGGTGGCAACGGGTCTGGGCCGCGCTGCGAAGAAGCAGCAATCGGCGCCGATGACGCTGCTGCGCACGGGTACGGACAACCAGCCGGTGGGCGCAATGCAACATGCGTACACGCCGCATCACGCAGCGACGGCGGACTACGGTTCGCTGGATACGCCGGCAGTGTGGCGCACCTCGCGTGATACGGCTGCTTCGCACGTGCAGGCGCTGCAGGAAAAGGGCGTCGACACGTACGACATCCCGGCCTTCCTGCGCAAGCAGGCGGACTGAGGTTCACGCAGGAGCGGGCTTTCTGCGGCGTAATCTTGCTTGATGGTTGATTACGCGCAGCAGAACTGCACGAGCGTGGCGGGTGGAACGGCAAAAAGGCCGCGTTGGATTGCACGCGCGGCACGGACAAGTGCCCTCTTCGTGGTTGTGAAGCGGATCGGGTCACTGTCGCCGGATGAATACTCCACTGCGGCACGAGACCGTGCGAGCGTGCTCCGCATCGATGCGAAGGAACGAGCATGATTCAGGTAGGTGAAAAGCTTCCCCAGGCGACCGTTTACGAATTGATCGAAGACGAACGCGAGGGCTGCACGATCGGGCCGAACAGCTTCGACGTGCGCGAGCAGACGGCGGGCAAGCGCGTGGTGATCTTCGGATTGCCGGGCGCGTTCACGCCCACCTGTTCGGCGAAGCACGTGCCGGGCTATGTCGGGCAGGCAGAGAAGTTGCGTGCTGCTGGTATCGACGAGATCTGGTGCGTATCCGTCAACGACGCGTGCGTGATGGGCGCGTGGGCACGCGATCAGCACACCTCGGGCAAGGTGCGCATGATGGCGGACGGAAGCGCGGCTTTCACCCAAGCCCTCGGTCTGGAGCAGGATTTGTCGGCGCGCGGCATGGGAATCCGTTCCCAGCGCTATGCGATGGTGGTCGACGACGGCGTGGTCAAGACGCTGCACGTCGAGGCACCCGGCAAGTTCGAAGTGAGCGATGCGGCCAGTATTCTCGCGACGCTGAGCCAGGCATGACACGGCCTTGAAGCTTCGTCGCAGCCGCGCAGAGTGGGTTGTTGCGCTGCGGCAACGCTTTTCGTGACGCTGTTGTGACAGGCCGTAACGCGGGCCGATGACCGGAAACGCCTCCGTTCCGGGCATCGGCCCGTCACGCTTCCCGATTAGGTAACGTAGAGAAACAGATTGAAACGCCAGCGCAACGACGCTCCGGAAACGATTGGAGTATAATTCGTGCTATGAATTAAAAAATCCTGATTGGGATTTTCAATCGAATAGAAGACCATCATGTTGAAGCAGCGCACTATCAAACAAATCGTCAAGACGGTTGGCATCGGCCTGCATTCGGGCCGGAAGGTCGACCTGACGCTCCGCCCGGCGGCGCCGGACACGGGTATCGTGTTTTGCCGCGTGGATTTGCCCACGCCGGTGGACATTCCCGCGTCCGCAATGGCGATTGGCGATACGCGGCTCGCATCGGTGTTGCAGAAAGACGGCGCGCGCGTGTCGACGGTCGAACACTTGATGTCCGCGTGTGCGGGCCTCGGGATCGACAACCTCTACGTCGACGTCACCGCTGAAGAAATTCCCATCATGGACGGCAGCGCTGCGTCCTTCGTGTTCCTGATCCAGTCGGCGGGCATCGAAGAGCAGAATGCAGCGAAGAAGTTCATCAAGGTCACCAAGCCGGTCGAAATCCGCGACGGCGACAAGTTTGCGCGTCTGGACCCGTACTTCGGCTTCAAGCTGAAGTTCACGATCGACTTCCGCCATCCCGCCGTCGACAAGACCGGCCAGGCGCTCGAAGTGGATTTCGCGAACACCTCGTATGTGCGTGAAATCGCCCGTGCCCGTACGTTCGGCTTCGCGCACGAAGTTGAAATGATGCGCGAACTGGGTCTGGCGCGCGGCGGCAGCATGGACAACGCGATCGTGCTCGACGAGTACCGCATCCTGAACAACGACGGTCTGCGGTACGACGACGAGTTCGTGAAGCACAAGATGCTCGACGCGATCGGCGATCTGTACGTGGTCGGCCACCCGTTGCTGGCGGCATATGACGCGTACAAGTCGGGCCACGGCCTGAACAACGCGTTGCTGCGCGAACTGCTGGCGCACGAAGATTCGTATGAGATCGTCACGTTCGAAGATACTCAGAAGGCGCCGCGCGGTTTCGCGTACGACACGCAGACGGCCTTTGCCTAAGGCCAGTCTGTCGTCTCGGTGAGAACCGGGGCCGAAATGAAAAAAGCGACCTGAACGGTCGCTTTTTTCATTTCAGCGCGTGATGCGCGCACTCATTTCCGATGACGAGCCGCCATGCGCGCCAGCGCTTCTCGCAACGGCGACGGCTCCAGCGTTTCGCTCAGTTCGTGCAGCGCGTCCGCGCCCGCGCGCGACATGCGCGCCTGCTTGACGCGCGGTGGCTCTTTCACAGATTGCGGACGCACGCGAATCTTCAGCGCATTGACGGGCCAGCCACGCTGCTGCAAATCCGACAGCAGACGCGGTTCCAGATGCCGCAGCCGCGCGGCGAGCGCACTGTGGGCGGCAAACAGCGCCAGCACGCCGTCCTTGATGAAGCCGGGCTCGACGCTCGTCGCCAGATAGTCGGGCAGCAACTCGGCGAGATCGCGCTCTAGCGCGGCAACCTGCTCGACGCCTGCGCGCAGCGCGGCGAATGCGTCGGTGCGGTTCAGGACCTCGACCACCGCCTGCGGCCGGCGCACGCCGAACGACTTCGAGCCCAGCTTCGGGCCGGGCTTGAGCGACTGCCTTGAAAACGGTGAGAAACGGCTCATCTGGGATTCTGGTAACAGCCCGCGCCCCGCGCGTGCTCGATGCCGGGATTGTACCGTGCGGCACTGGCACGCAACGCCCGCCTCGCGATATGCCAGATGGTCACATCCGCAGCGCTTTCGCCCTGGCCGGATGGCCAACCATCTTGCCGCTGACACAGGCGTAGGCGGGGGCGCGTGCTAAAATCCGTGATTCGAATTTACTCTTGGACCTAAGCCGCCGAGGCCCCTCCGACAACGAGTTGCAACAAGGTGAAAGGGTGTAAAAACCAGCCTTGCAACCCCCGCCGAAGCCGCGACGCAACCACGATCCGATGACCACCGGTTTTCTACAAAAGATTTTTGGCAGCCGCAACCAGCGGCTCGTCAAGCAATATCAAAAGACCGTCACGGCGATCAATGCGCTCGAACCGCAGATCGAGCAATTGACGGATGATCAACTGCGCGCGAAAACCGTGGAGTTCCGGCAACGCGTGAGCAGCGGCGAGTCGCTCGACAAGCTGCTGCCCGAGGCGTTCGCGGTCTGTCGCGAGGCGGGCAAGCGCGTGCTGAAGATGCGGCACTTCGACGTGCAGCTGATCGGCGGCATGGTCCTGCACTACGGCAAGATCGCGGAAATGCGCACGGGCGAGGGCAAGACGCTCGTCGCAACGCTGCCCGTGTACCTGAACGCGCTCTCGGGCCGCGGCGTGCACGTCGTCACGGTGAACGACTACCTCGCCCAGCGCGACGCTGAGTGGATGGCGCGCCTGTACAACTTCCTCGGTCTGTCGGTGGGTATCAACCTGTCGCAGATGGACCACGGCATGAAGCAGGAAGCGTACGCTGCGGACATCACGTACGGCACGAACAACGAGTTCGGCTTCGACTATCTGCGCGACAACATGGTCTACGAGACCGATGCGCGCGTGCAGCGGGCGCTGAATTTCGCGGTCGTCGACGAAGTGGACTCGATCCTGATCGACGAAGCGCGGACGCCGCTCATCATCTCGGGCCAGGCCGAAGATCACACCGAACTCTACGTGCGCATGAACGCGCTGCCGCCACTGCTCGACCGCCAGATCGGCGAGGAGAAGGCGGACGGCACGGGCGTCGAGAAGCCGGGCGACTACACGCTGGACGAAAAGGCGCGCCAGGTGTTCCTGACGGAATCGGGCCACGAAAAGGCCGAGCGTCTGCTCGCCGAGTGGGGCCTGATCGGCGAGGGCGAAAGTCTCTACGCGCCGCAGAACATCACGCTGATGCACCACGTGTACGCCGCGCTGCGCGCGCACACGCTGTTCTACAAAGACCAGCACTACGTCGTGCAGAACAACGAAGTGGTGATCGTCGACGAATTCACGGGCCGTCTGATGGCGGGCCGGCGCTGGTCAGATGGTCTGCACCAGGCCGTCGAAGCGAAGGAACACGTGAAGATCCAGAGCGAAAACCAGACGCTCGCCTCGATCACGTTCCAGAACTATTTCCGCATGTACGCGAAGCTGTCCGGCATGACGGGTACGGCCGACACCGAAGCGTACGAATTCAACGAGATTTACGGCCTCGAAACGGTCGTGATTCCGACCAATCGCCCGCCGAAGCGGACCGACAAGCAGGACCAGATCTACAAGACGGCGATGGAGCGCTACAACGCCGTGATTCGCGACATCCGCGACTGCTACGAGCGTGGCCAGCCGGTGCTGGTCGGCACGACGTCGATCGAAAATTCCGAAGTGCTGTCGCAACTGCTGAACAAGGCTGGTCTGCCGCACGAAGTGCTCAACGCAAAGCAGCACGCGCGTGAAGCGGCGATCGTCGCGGAAGCGGGCCGTCCGCAGCGCGTCACGATTGCGACGAACATGGCCGGCCGCGGCACCGACATCGTGCTTGGCGGCAACGCCGAAAAGCAGGCCGCGTTCATCGAAGCCGACCTGTCCATTCCTGAAGAGGAAAAAGCGCCGCGCATCCAGAAGCTGCACGACGAGTGGCAAGCGTTGCACGATCAGGTGAAGGCCGCGGGCGGTCTGCACATCATCGGCACCGAGCGCCATGAATCGCGCCGTATCGACAACCAGTTGCGCGGCCGTGCAGGCCGTCAGGGCGATCCGGGCTCGTCGCGTTTCTATCTGTCGCTGGAAGATCCGCTGCTGCGCATTTTCGCGGGCGACCGCGTGCGCGCCATCATGGATCGCCTGAAAATGCCGGAAGGCGAAGCGATCGAAGCGGGCATCGTCACGCGTTCGATCGAATCGGCGCAGCGCAAGGTCGAAGCGCGCAACTTCGATATCCGTAAGCAGCTGCTCGAATACGACGACGTGTCGAACGATCAGCGCAAGGTGATCTACCAGCAGCGCAACGAACTGCTCGAAGCGCATGACATCACCGAAACCATCGGCGCGATGCGTCATGGCGTGATTAGCGACATCGTCCATCAGTTCGTGCCGGCGGGCAGTATCGAAGAACAATGGGACGTGCCTGAACTCGAAGAAGTGCTGCGCAACGACTGGCAGCTCGACCTCGCCATTCAGGAGATGATCAACGAATCGCAGTCGATCAACTCCAACGAGATTCTCGAAGCCGTGACCGCGGCAGCCGACGAGGCTTACGAGTCGAAGGTCGAGCAGGTAGGCCGCGAGTCGTTCAGTGCGTTCGAGCGCTCGGTCATGTTGCAGACGCTGGACCGTAGCTGGCGCGAACACCTCGCCGCGCTCGATCACCTGCGCCAGGGCATTCATCTGCGCGGCTATGCGCAGAAGAACCCGAAGCAGGAGTACAAGCGCGAAGCGTTCGAACTGTTCGCGGCGATGCTCGATTCGGTGAAGCTGGAAGTCACGCGCATCGTGATGAATGTGCAGATCCAGTCGCCGGAACAGCTGGAGCTGGCCGCTGAGCAGATGGAAGAGCAAGGCAGCCATCTGGTGGACAACGTCGAGTTCCGTCACGCCGATTACGCGGAAGGCGGCGCGGCTGTTGCGGCGGCGCCCGTCGCGGCGAATGCGGCGGCCGCGATGATCGGCGATGCGATGGCACACGGCCAGGGCGCGGCGGCGCCGCTCTCGGGCGACAACGTGCCGAAGGTCGGCCGGAACGATCCCTGCCCGTGCGGCAGCGGCAAGAAGTACAAGCAGTGCCACGGCAAGATCGCGTGACACACGAAAGCGGCGCGCGTTAAGCGCGCCGCGTCGTTTGAAGCGTGCATTGCTGGTGATTTCGCGGTGGCGCAGGTCCATCTGGCGCCATCACTTTTGATCCCTAATGCCGGCGTCCGCCGGCATTTCAGTCTCGACAGGTCGCAAACATGGCTGTCAATTTCCCCTCGATCGATCCCGCTCAACTCCATCCCGTCGCCGGCGTCACGCTAGGCTGGGCCGAGGCGAATATCCGCAAGCCGAACCGCAAGGACGTGCTCGTCATTTCCGTCGACGAAGGCGCGACGGTCGCGGGCGTGTTCACGTTGAACCGCTTTTGCGCCGCGCCCGTGACGGTATGCCGCGAGCATCTGGAGCGCGTGCGCACGGGCGGCAAGGGCATTCGCGCACTGGTCGTGAACACGGGCAATGCGAACGCTGGCACGGGCGAGCCGGGCATGGCGCACGCGCGTGAAACGTGCGACGAACTCGCGCGCCTTGCCGGTATCGCGCCCGAGCAGGTGCTGCCGTTCTCGACGGGCGTGATTCTGGAGCCGCTGCCCATCGACCGCCTGAAAGCCGGTCTGCCGGCCGCGCTGGCGAACCGTCAGGCTGCCCACTGGTACGACGCCGCGCAGGCCATCATGACCACCGACACGCTGCCGAAAGCCGTGTCGCGCCAGGTCAAGGTCGACGGCCACACGGTCACGATGACGGGCATCAGCAAGGGCGCGGGCATGATCAAGCCGAACATGGCGACGATGCTCGGCTTTCTCGCATTCGACGCCAACGTCGCGCAGCCGGTGCTCGACGAACTGGTCAAGCATGTCGCCGACCGCTCGTTCAACTGCGTCACGATCGACGGCGATACGTCGACCAACGACTCGTTCATCCTGATCGCATCGGGCAAGTCGAGCCTGCCCGCCATCACGTCGACGGATTCGCCCGCCTATGTCGCGCTGCGCGATGCCGTGACGGAAACGGCGCAGACGCTCTCGCAACTGATCGTGCGTGACGGCGAAGGCGCGACGAAATTCATGACGGTGCAGGTCGAAGGCGGATCGAGTGTCGCCGAGTGCCGCCAGATTGCTTACGCGATCGGTCATTCGCCGCTCGTGAAGACCGCGTTCTACGCATCGGACCCGAACCTGGGCCGTATTCTGGCCGCGATCGGCTATGCAGGCGTGACGGACCTCGACGTCGGCAAGATCGACCTGTATCTGGATGATGTGCTCGTTGCGAAAGCGGGCGGACGCAATCCGGAATACAAGGAAGAAGACGGACAGCGCGTGATGAAGAAGGCCGAAATCCTGATTCGCGTCGTGCTCGGCCGTGGCGACGCGCAAGCGACGATCTGGACGTGCGATCTGTCGCATGATTACGTGAGCATCAACGCCGACTACCGTTCCTGATTCGCGCCGATCACGACATGGATAAACTCGAACAATTCCTGAGCCGCGCCGAAGCCGTGCTGGTGCGGCTCGAAGCGATGCTTCCGCCGGCTGCGCCCCAAATCGACTGGTCCGCCGCTGTTGCATTCCGCTGGCGCAAGCGCCAGGGGCGCGGCTACTTGCAGCCGGTTCCCGCGATCTCGCTGATTTCACTCGACGATCTGCAGAATATCGATCGACAGAAAAACCTGATCGAGCAGAACACCAGGCAGTTCGTCAGCAAGCAGCCCGCCAACAACGTGCTGCTCACGGGCGCGCGCGGCACGGGCAAGTCGTCGCTGATCAAGGCGTGCCTGAACGCGTACTCGAAGGACGGTCTGCGTCTGATCGAAGTCGACAAGGACGATCTGCACGATCTGGGCGATATCGTCGATCTGATCTCGGCGCGGCCCGAGCGTTTCATCGTGTTTTGCGATGACCTGTCGTTCGAAGAAGGCGAGTCGGGCTACAAGGCGCTGAAGGTGGCGCTCGATGGATCGGTGGCCGCGCAGTCGGACAATGTGCTGATCTACGCGACTTCGAATCGCCGCCATCTGCTGCCCGAGTACATGAGCGACAACGAGACGTACAAGCACACGTCCGACGGCGAAATTCATCCGGGCGAAGTGGTCGAAGAAAAGATCTCGCTGTCCGAACGCTTTGGCCTGTGGGTCAGTTTCTACCCGTTCAAACAGGACGACTATCTGTCGATCGTCGCGCACTGGCTGCATCACTTCGGCTGCAACGATGCCGATGTCGAAACGGCGCGCGGTGACGCGCTGATCTGGGCGCTGGAACGCGGCTCGCGTTCCGGGCGCGTCGCGTGGCAGTTCGCGCGCGACTGGTCCGGCAAGCGGGCACAGGCATGAGCGACGCAGCGCAAAGCCACGCGGGCGAGTTGAACGAAGCTGGCCGTCCCGTCACGGAAGTGGCCGTCGGCGTGCTCGTTCAGCCCGATGGCCGCTATCTGCTCGCGCAACGGCCCGCCGGAAAACCATACGAAGGCTATTGGGAATTTCCGGGCGGCAAGCTGGAGCCGGGCGAAACGGTGGAAGCGGCGCTCGCGCGCGAACTGCACGAAGAACTCGGCATCGACGTGCAGGCGAGCCATCGCTGGCACGTGCTTGAGCACGACTATCCGCACGCCTACGTGCGTCTCTATTTCTGCAAGGTGACGGCGTGGCACGGCGAGCCGCACGGGCGCGAAGGTCAGGCGTTCGCGTGGCAGACGCTGCCGGCTCAGGTGTCGCCGCTGTTGCCCGCGACGATTCCCGTGCTGGAGTGGCTCGCGGCGGAGTGACCTGAAGACGGAGTTGCCTGGTGCGGCTTCCGCCATCGATATTGATGGCGACGCGCGGTGTGCCCGTTCAGTGCGAGCGGTGCTCGCCGGGCGTGTCGTCGGTTGGCGGTTCTTCGTCGGTGCCGCCGATCTTGTATTTCTCGGCAGCCCACGCGCCGAGATCGATCTGCTTGCAGCGCTCGGAACAGAAGGGACGGAAGCGGTTCTCGGAAGTCCAGCGGACATCTCTACCGCAGCTTGGGCATTTGACTACAGTGACCATTCGATCAAACGTTTATTCGCAAACAATGAAGCCAACTAAGTGAGGCTGTTCGCGTTAGTTTAAAGACTGCACAGCGTCAACTGGAACGGCACGTCGACATCGACCGCGCGCGGACGCAGATCGCCGTCCTGCACGGTGAAGCGCACCCACAACATGTACTTGTTGGCACTGGCCTCCGGGATCACCCGTAATTCCGGTGCCACGCGCACCTGCATCAGCTGATACGTGCGACCCGACAGCATTTGCTGGTAGCTACCCTGCATGGCCATCACTTTCGAAGCCTGCCCCGATTCGCGCGCAAGCCGCAGCACGATGGCAGCTGCGTCGCGTAGCGGCAGAAGCGGCATGACCCACTTGGCGATGTCCTGGCGACGCTGGTCGGGATGTGTCTGCTGCCACGCGTAGTACGACGGAAGATCGAACTTGCAGGTGCCGCCCGGGATGATGGCGCGGCTGCGAATGCTCGCGAGCCATTCGTTATCAGCAAGATGCTGGCCAGTCTTGCCTTGCATTTGCGTCAGCCCGGCGAGCGTCTGTTCGATTTCGCCGAGGACGGCTTCGAGCGCGTTCTGCTCGATGCCGGGATTACCGCGAAACGGAGCGAGCGTTTGACGCTGCCGCTCCAGTTCCTTCATCAAATCGGACTTCAGATCCGCGCGGCCCGCGACTTCCGAGATTTCGAACAGCGTAGTCAGCGCGACGTGATGTTCCCTGGCATCTTCCTGAGTCAGAAAGAACGTGAAGCGCTCGAACAGATCTTCGAGGCGCAGCAGCGTCCGGATTCGCTCATTGAAGGGATACTCGTAAAGGATCAAGCGGGCTCGCCTCGGGCGTGGTCGGTGACGGAATTGCAGGACATTCTAATGCCGTGAGACTACCCTAGCAATCACACACTTTTTTGGCGAGCTTCTGTCAATTTTTGAGCGGTATTACGCGCATTCGTTGCGCGTAGATGCTGTTCCCGACAACATGCGCGCACGCTACCGACAATGCACAGAATCGCTCACGGCTTAGGCACCCGCGAGCGAAACATACGTGCGATGAAGCTGATCGACGTCAACGTCGAGTTCTTCGAGCGATCGGTTGTCGTTGACGATTACATCGTCAGCGGCGGCGAGGCGCGCTTCGCGCGTGGCCTGGCGCGCGATGATCGCGAGTACCTGTTCGCGCGTGAACGCATTGCGGCGAATGACGCGCGCGATCTGCGTCTCGACGCTGCAATCGACGGCCAGCACGCGATTCACACGCGTTTTCCAGCTACCTGATTCGACGAGCAGCGGCACGACGACGATCACATAAGGTCCCGGCGCCCGTTGACGCTGACGCTCTGTCTCCGCGCGGATCAAAGGATGCGTGATCGCTTCGAGCCGCTTGCGCGCGTTCTCGTCGCTGAAAACCAGCGCGCGCATACGGGCGCGATCGAGCGAGCCGTCTGAGGTAACGAACGACGGACCGAACTCCGTCGCGATGGACGGCATGGCGAGACCCCGCGGCGCGGTAATGCGATGCGCGATCACGTCGGTATCGACGAGCGTCACGCCGCGTTTTGCGAACAGATCGGCAACCGTGGACTTGCCGCTGCCGATGCCGCCCGTCAATCCAACAGCAAACATGCGTCAGCCTCCCAAAGCCATGTAAAGCGGCGTGCCGACGAACAGCGTCACGGCGCCGCCTGCTGCGAGGAATGGACCGAAGGGCAGCGGCTCTTCGAAACGCATGCGCCCGATCCATGTCGCGACCAGCCCGACGACGGCGCCCGTCACGGCGGCAATCAGAATGATCTGCGGCAGCGCAGCCCAACCGAGCCACGCGCCGAGCGCGGCGAGCAGCTTGAAGTCGCCGTAACCCATGCCTTCGACGCCTCGCACGATCTTGAACACCCAATGCACGCACCACAGCGCGAGGTAGCCTGCAATCGCGCCTATCACAGCATCGTGCAGGCTCGCGAACACGGTATTGAAATTGACGATGAGGCCGGCCCAGAGCAACGGCAAGGTCATCGAGTCCGGTAACAGGTGTGTGTCGATATCGATCGCGCTCATTGCCAGCAATGTCGCGCACAGGGCGAACGCAGCGAGCGCCGTGCCCGTTGCGCCAAAGGAGATGAGCGCGCCCAAGGCCAAGGCCGCGCTCGACAGTTCGAGTAGCGGATATCGAAAGCTCACGTGCGTCTTGCAGTGCGAGCAGCGGCCGCGCAACAGAAGATAGCTGAGCACCGGGACGTTCTCCCACGCGCGCAGCACGTGGCCGCAATGTGGACATGCGCTGCGCGGCAACCAGAGGTTGTAGCGCCCGGGCAGGCCGTCTTCATCGAATGCGTGGTCCGTCGCTTCGCTCACTTCGGCGCGCCATGCGCGCTCGAGCATGATCGGCAAGCGGTGCACGACGACGTTCAGGAAGCTGCCGATCACCAGACCGAACGCAATCACGAATGCGATCTGCGCGCCCGCCGGCAGCATGCCGAAGGCCGCGCCGAGGCTGTCCGCGAAACGGACGAGCGGGCCGCTGAAGGAAGGTTCTGACACGGACGTGAGCGTGGTCGGCATGATCGATTGTCTGGATTCGGCTGCGATGCTACTACACCACGTTGCCAAGTTGGATGATGGGAAGATACATCGCGACGGCCAGACCGCCGACCAGCCCACCCAGCACGACGATCACGAGCGGCTCGCACAGGCTCGCGAGGCCCGCGATCTTTTCGTCTACCTGACGATCGCTCAGCGACGCCACATCGAGCAGCATCGTATCCAGCGTGCCCGACTCCTCGGCGATGGCGACGGGTTGCACGATTTCTTCGGGGAAACATTGCGCTTCGCGCATCGCGGGCGCGAGCCGCACGCCGCGTCTAAGCTGCGCTGAGATCGCGACGGTCGCGCGATCGAACCAAGCGTTGCCCGTTGCATGCGTGAGCGAATCGAATGCGTCGGCGAGCGGCGTGCCGGCCGACAGCAACGTGCCGAGCGCACGGCTCCAGCGCGCCGCGCACAGCGTCGTGAGCAGCGAACCGGCGACGGGCAGACGCAGCGTCGCGCGGGCGAACTGCAGACGAGCCGCTTCCGAGCGCCGCAGCACGCGGCGCATCGCGAATACGAGCACGCATGCGAGCGAGGCGAGCGGCACGCTCCAGCGTCCAGCCGCGGCGGACATCGCGAGTACGAGTTGCGTTGGCGCGGGCAGCTTTGCGCCGAAGCCGTCGAAGATCTGCTTGAACGTCGGGACGACCCACACGAGCAGCGCGGCTGTGATGGCGAGCGCGAGCAGCAGGATCGCGACGGGGTAGGTGAGCGCGGCCCGCACTTTCGCGCGCTGGGCGGCGGCGCGCTCGCGGTCGTCGGCGAGCCGTGCAAGGACGGTCGACAGCGCGCCCGACGCCTCGCCGACCTCGACCAGCTGGCAGTACAGCGCGCCGAACTGCGCCGGGTGACGGGCAAGCGCCGACGAAAAGCCCAAGCCCGCGGTGATGTCACGTGCCAATGCGTGCACGATGCGCGGCATGCCTTTGGTTCGCGCGTGGTCATTCGATGATGCATGCGCCAACAGTTCGAGCGATGGCGCAAGCGGCAAGCCCGCGCGCAGCAGACTCGATAACTGGCGAGTGAACAACGTAACGTCGGCGGCGCGTACTTTGGGCTGAGGCGCTGCGCCGTGCGCAGTCCATTCGACGGCATAGAGCGCGTCCTGTTTCAGCAACGCGCGCGCCGTCGGGAGATCCGGCGCGATTACCGTTCCGCGCCGACGCACTCCTTGCGCGTCGAACGCTCGCCACTCGAAACGCTGTTCCTGCATGGTCGTAGCCGTCATGCGACCTCCGTTGCGCTCAATGCTTCGGCGAGGCTTGTCGTGCCGTCGAATGCGCGGGCTAGCGCGGCTTCGCGCAAGGTCCGCACGCGCTCGACGTGTGCCTGCCGCGCGATCTCATGCGTACCGGCGCGCGCGACGATGAGTTCGCGCATCGCGTCCGAAACCGGCATGGTTTGATGAACGCCGACGCGTCCGCGAAAGCCGATCCCATGACACGCTTCGCATCCCTGTGGAATGTAGGGGCGCCAGTGCGCGATCTGATCGTCGGACACGCCGGCCGCGCGTAGCGAAGTGGGCGTTTCCAACGCAGCTTGTCTGCATCCAGGGCACAGACGCCGTACGAGCCGCTGCGCCGTGACGAGTCGCAATGCGGCCGCGAGGTTGTAGGGCTCGACGCCGATGTCGATCAGACGCGCGATGGCCGCAGGTGCATCGTTCGTATGCAGCGTCGACAGGACGAGGTGTCCTGTTTGCGCTGCCTTGACGGCGACGTCGGCTGTCTCTTCGTCGCGGATTTCTCCGACCATGATGACGTCCGGGTCCTGACGCAAGAACGCGCGCAGCGCGACGGCAAACGTCAACCCGGCCTTTTCGCGCACGCTGACCTGGTTGATGCCCGCAAGCTGGATTTCGGCTGGATCTTCGACCGAACAGAGATTGCGCGACTCGGCATTCAGCAGTTGCAGGAAGCAGTACAGCGACATCGTCTTGCCGCTGCCCGTCGGACCCGTGACGAGCACGAGCCCATGGGGCGAGTGGATCGACCGGTCCACGATGTCGCGCTGTCCGGGTGCGAGTCCGAGCGAATCGAGCGAGAGATCGGCGGGCAGCGCTTCGAGCCGCCGCAGCACGAGTTTTTCGCCGAACAGCGTAGGCAGTGAGTTCACGCGATAGTCTTCGACGCGACCCGCCGCGATAGGCAGGCGCAAGCGGCCGTCCTGCGGCACGCGCCGCTCGGCGATATCCACGCGCGCCAGCACTTTCACGCGCGTGATGAACGCATCGCGCAGATGCGCGGGTGGCCGCGCGAGTTCATGCAACACGCCGTCGACGCGCAGACGCATCCTCCAGCCGTGCTCCATCGGTTCGATGTGCAGATCGGATGCGTTGACGCGCGCGGCTTCCTGCAGCGTATCGGCGAGCAGGCGTACTGCAGGCGGGCTGTCCGCGTCAGGCGTGGCGGGTTGAAGCGCAGGCCTGTTCGCGGCGACGTTGGGCGAGGGTGCTGCGGTGTTGGAAGAAGTGCGCATGGAAACCCGGCTGCGAGCCGCCTGTAAAACATGACGGCTTGATCATCCGGTATCGCGCTAGGGGCCGCTATTCAGCCGAATGGCCAGGTGTGGGCCAGGTGCGCGGTCAGCGGCCGACAAGCCGCTTGATCTTCGACCCCGGCGCGGGACCGGGGCGAAAAATCTTAACTGTTCTGATTGCCTGATCGTCGCTGCGCATTACTTCGATTTTGATGTCGTTAATCTTTACGCAGACATCGCCTTCCGGAATTTCTTCGAGAACTTCCAGGATCAATCCGTTCAGCGTTTTCGGACCGTCCGTCGGCAACTTCAGTTGCAGCCAGCGGTTCAACTCGCGCAGCGGCATGCTGCCCGCGACGATGCATTCACCTTCCTCGTTCCAGCCGCCGCGCGAACTGGCGCTACGCGGCACGGACGTCGTGAATTCGCCGATCAGTTCCTCGATGATGTCCTCGGGTGTCACGAGCCCCTGCAGTTCGCCGTACTCATCGACGACGAGCGCAGTGCGATGACGGCTTTCCTGAAAGAACTGGAGCTGCTGGAAAACGGGCGTGCCCGTCGGCACGAAGTACGGCTCCGCGAGCAGTTCGCGCAGCGTGTCGCGTTCCAGTTCCTGGTTGTGCAGGGCGGACAGCGTCTTGCGCACGTGGAGCACGCCGAGCACGCGGTCGAAATCGCCTTGATAGACGATCAGCTTGTTGTGATAGCAGGTTTCGAGCTGATGCAGGATCTGCTCGAATGGCGCGTCGAAATCGAGTGCTTCGATACGGCGGCGCGGGATCATCACGTCGTCGACGGTGATGTTTTCGAGGTCGAACAGGTTCAGCAGAATGCTGCGGTGCTTGGTCGGCATGAAGCTGCCGGACTCGAGCACGATGGTGCGCAGTTCTTCCGTCGACAGCCGCTGGTCGTGCGCGCCCTTGGTATTGATATGAAGCACGCGCAAGATGCCGTTCGCGAACAGGTTCACGAACCAGATCAGCGGCTTCGACACGCGCATGAGCGGCGCGATCAGCAGGCTGGCGGGAAGCGCGATCTTTTCCGGGAACGTCGCGCCAACGATCTTCGGCGTGATTTCGGCGAACACGATGATGAGAAACGCGACGATACCCGTCGCGATCGACAGCACGAGGTTATTGCTGCCGAATGTGTGCAGCGCGATCGACGTGGTCAGCACTGGGATGATCGTGTTGAATAGGTTGTTGCCGATCAGGACGGTGCTCAGCAGTTCATCCGTGCGCGCGAGCAGGCCTTGAGTGGTCTTCGCGCCGAGCGCACCCTTGGTCGCGAGATGTTTCAGGCGATGGCGGTTGATCGCCATCATCGCTGTCTCGGAAATGGCAAAGAAGCTGGAGCAGATGAGAAGCAGGACGACGGCGCCTATTTGCGCCCATAAGGGAAGTTGTTCCACGCGACGTGAATAAGAGTAGGGGAGGGGATGGGGAGAATATAGCAGAGGGTCTGGGAGCCCTCAGTGGGCGGACGGACAGCTTGAAATCTCGCGCAGCCTTTCAATGCGCGGCAGCACGCGATTGACCTTGTCCGTACGACAGACGAAAAAAAACCGCGCAATGCGCGGTTTTTTCAGAATCTGGTCGGGGTGAGAGGATTCGAACCTCCGGCCTCTACGTCCCGAACGTAGCGCTCTACCAGGCTAAGCTACACCCCGATTTGGTACTGCAATCACTCGAATCAGACTACTTTGACGTTTTAGTCTTGATTAAGACTGCCTCGTCGTCGAGTAAGAACATAATTCTAGCAGGCTTTCTTTGTAAATGGAATCGGGAAACGAAGAAATTGCTGCAACTGCGGCCTGCGCTTCCTGCTTCGCGCAATCGAGCGTGTGATCCAGCGCGCCGGAGCGCGTGATCGCTTCGAAAATCTCGTCGAATCGGTCGGTGCCGCCTTGTTCAATCGCCTCGCGCGCAAGCGCCGCTTGCTCGGGCGTGCCGCGTTCGATCAGATAGATGAGCGGCAGTGTAGGCTTGCCTTCACGCAGATCGTCGCCAGCGTTCTTGCCCATCGATTCCGGCGTGCCGGTGTAGTCGAGCCAGTCGTCCATGATCTGGAATGCCGTGCCGATACGCCGGCCGAATTCTGCTGCGGCCGCTTCCGTGGTCGCGTCCGCGCCCGCCAGCACAGCGCCCAACTGGGCCGCCGCCTCGAACAGCTTCGCCGTCTTGTAGCGGATCACCTGCATGTAGCGCGCTTCGTCGACGTCGGCGTCGTGCATGTTCAACAGCTGCAGGACTTCGCCTTCGGAAATGATGTTGGTCGCTTCCGAAAGAATCTCCATCACGCGCATCTTGCCCACGCCGACCATCATCTGGAACGAGCGGGAATACAGAAAGTCGCCGACCAGCACGCTTGCCGCGTTGCCGAACAGCGCATTCGCCGTCTGACGGCCACGGCGTAGATCGGATTCGTCGACGACGTCGTCGTGCAGCAGCGTGGCTGTATGGATGAACTCGACGACGGCCGCCAGTTCGTGCCGATACCCCGTCCTGTCGCCGAGCGCACCCGCCACGAGCAACAGCAGCGCAGGCCGCAGGCGCTTGCCTCCGGCACTGATGATGTACTCGGAGATCTGGTTGATCAGCATCACCTCGGACGCCAGACGGTGCCGGATGACGCGATTCACCTGCTGCATGTCTTCGGCGATCGGAGCGAGCAGATTTGCTGCGTTGGGGGTGGGGGTGGCGGTTGACGACATGGTGGCGAATTCGGGTAGTGCCGCGAATTATAAGGCGAACTGCGGCATTTCCGCGCCGGACACCATTTGTTCATGGCCGTTTTGACCCGTTTGCGGATGGATCGCCTGCATTTGTCGCGCACGGGACGGGCGATCGCGGTCGTTGTCAACTGATTTTGACCGCGCAGCTAACTCTATGTATAATCGAGGGTTTCCGCGCGTGGTGCGTGGGGAAAATGAATCCAGAGTGAGGTTTTCAATGTACGCGGTCATAAAAACCGGCGGCAAGCAGTATAAAGTTGCTGTCGGCGAAAAACTTAAAGTAGAACAGATACCGGCAGACATTGACGCTGAAATCACGCTCGACCAGGTTCTCGCAGTGGGCGAAGGCGAATCGATTAAGTTCGGTACGCCGCTGGTCAGTGGGGCTTCCGTCAAAGCTACCGTCGTGTCTCAAGGTCGTCACAAGAAAGTGACCATCTTCAAGATGCGCCGCCGGAAGCACTACCAGAAGCATGGCGGCCACCGCCAGAACTACACCGAACTGCGCATCGACGCGATCAACGCGTAAGCGCATCGGGCAAGGAGCTAACAAATGGCACACAAAAAGGCAGGCGGATCGTCCCGGAACGGCCGCGACTCCGAGTCGAAACGACTTGGCGTGAAAGTGTACGGCGGTCAGGCGATCCTGGCTGGCGGCATCATCGTGCGTCAACGCGGCACGCGTATGCACCCGGGCGAAAACGTCGGCATCGGCAAGGACCACACCTTGTTCGCGCTGACGGACGGCCACGTCAAGTTCACGACGAAGGGCGCCGGCAAGAAGCATCTGGTCAACGTCGTCCCGGCTGCTGTCTGAGCTTAGTCAGGCACGGGCTTCAGGACCGGAAAAAAGGCCCCGCGAAGTTTGCGGGGCCTTTTTGTTTGCAGGCTTTTCGGACTTCTGTTCGCGGACCTGCATCGTCGCGGCATGTCGTTGTCGCGATGGGACAAGAATCAGACTCAAACTGGCCGTTTGGCCAATGGTGCGCGCGCGTCACGCGCGGCAAAATAGCAATACCTACGGGACGGAGTAACGCATGAAGTTCATTGACGAAGCGAGAATTGAAGTCATCGCCGGCGACGGAGGAGATGGCAGCGCGTCGATGCGCCGCGAGAAATTCGTCCCGTTCGGCGGTCCGGACGGCGGCGATGGCGGCCGTGGCGGCAGCGTTTTTGCAGTCGCAGACCGCAACATCAACACGCTGATCGACTACCGGTACGCGAAAAAGCATCAGGCGCGCAACGGCGAAAACGGCCGTGGCTCGGATTGCTATGGCAAGGGCGGCGACGACATCACGTTGCGCATGCCCGTCGGCACGATCATCACGGACATGGATACGGGCGAGTTGATCGCCGACCTCACCGAGCACAACCAGACGGTGCAGATCGCGCAGGGCGGCTCGGGTGGCCTCGGCAACCTGCACTTCAAGTCCAGTACGAATCGCGCGCCGCGTCAGAAGACGGAAGGCAAGCCGGGCGAGCGCCGCATGGTGCGCCTCGAATTGAAGGTGCTCGCCGACGTCGGTTTGCTCGGCATGCCGAACGCAGGCAAGTCGACGTTTATCTCGTCGGTGTCGAACGCGAAGCCGAAAATCGCCGATTATCCGTTCACCACGCTCGCGCCGAATCTCGGCGTGGTTCGCGTCGGGCCGAGCCGCAGCTTCGTGATTGCCGACATTCCAGGCCTGATCGAAGGCGCGGCGGAAGGCGCTGGTCTTGGTCATCAATTCCTGCGGCACTTGCAGCGCACGGGCTTGCTGCTGCACATCGTCGATCTCGCGCCGTTTGACGACGCGGTCGATCCCGTCGCGGAAGCGAAGGCGATCGTCAACGAGCTGCGCAAGTACGACGAAGAGCTGTTCGGCAAGCCTCGCTGGCTCGTGCTGAACAAGCTCGACATGGTTCCTGAAGACGAGCGCGAAGCGCGCGTGGCCAAGTTCCTGAAGGACTTCGAATGGGATGGCCCGGTCTTCGAAATCTCGGCGCTCACGGGCCAAGGCTGCGAAAACCTCTGCTACGCGGTGTACGACTACATCTCCGAGCATTCGGATGCACATCGCGCGGCGGAGGCCGAAGATCTGGCCGCTGACGTGCGCTTCCGGGAAGGGCAGGCGGGCGGCACCGCAGGCGCACCCGTCGAGCCGCAGGAGTAAGCCTTACACTGGATGCCGGCGCACTCCCAGCATGCGCCGGCCTTACGAATCATCTTGGAGGCCGCGCACAATGCGTTCCGTTATCGCAGATTCCAGGCGATTGGTAGTGAAAGTCGGTTCGAGCCTCGTCACGAATGACGGGCGCGGACTCGATCACACGGCAATTGGCCGCTGGGCCGCGCAGATTGCCGCGCTGCGCGAGCAGGGCAAGGAAGTTGTGCTCGTCAGCTCGGGCGCAATCGCCGAGGGCATGCAGCGCCTCGGTTGGACGAAGCGTCCGCGTGAAATCGACGAACTGCAGGCAGCCGCCGCCGTAGGCCAGATGGGGCTGGCGCAGGTCTATGAAAGTCGATTCGCCGAGCATTCCATTCGCACCGCGCAAATCCTGCTGACGCACGCCGACCTGGCCGATCGCGAACGCTATCTGAACGCGCGCTCCACGCTGCTGACGTTGCTGCGTCTCGGCGTGGTGCCGATCATCAACGAAAACGACACCGTCGTCACCGACGAAATCAAGTTCGGCGACAACGACACGCTCGGTGCGCTGGTCGCGAATCTGATCGAAGGCGACGCGCTGATCATCCTGACCGACCAGCAAGGTCTCTTCACCGCGGACCCGCGCAAGGATCCGAGCGCGACGCTCGTCCAGCAGGCCGATGCGGGCTTGCCGGAACTCGAGGCAATGGCGGGCGGCGCGGGCTCGAGCCTTGGCCGCGGCGGCATGTTGACGAAAATTCTCGCAGCGAAGCGCGCGGCTCATAGCGGCGCGAACACGGTGATCGCAAGCGGTCGAGAGGCGGACGTGCTCGCCCGGCTCGCATCGGGCGAGGCGATCGGCACACAGTTGATCGCGCGCACGGCTCGCATTGCCGCGCGCAAACAATGGATGGCAGACCATCTTCAGGTACGCGGGCATGTGGTGATCGACGACGGCGCCGTCGAAAAGCTCACGGAAGGCGGCAAGAGTCTGCTGCCGATCGGCGTGGTCGGCGTGCAGGGCGCGTTCGCGCGCGGCGAGGTGATCGCGTGTCTGAGCCCGTCGGGGCGCGAGGTCGCGCGCGGGCTGACGAACTACAGCAGCGCGGAGACGAAGCTGATCCAGCGTCGTCCGAGCGGTGAGATCGAATCGGTGTTGGGTTACATGCTGGAGCCCGAACTCATCCATCGGGACAATCTGGTGCTCATCTAGAAGCGCTCCCGTCCGCGAGGCCTACAAAAAAAGCCGTCCCATCGCAAGATGGAACGGCTTTTTGTTGTGCCTGCATCAAGCCGCGAGGCCTTCCGCGCGCAGATGATAGACCCGTCGTGTCAGCTTCCGCGAATCAACGTGCTGTTCACGCGCTTGTACCTGATGTTGTTCACGATCACATCCGCCTTGCCGACGGGCAGCTTGCTCGTGCAGAAATAGTCCTGATAGAGCGCCGCGTGATAAGCGTTCAGATCGCCGTTTTCGATGCGCGCCCAGTCGTTTTCGACCGTACGGTCCCAGCCGTCGTGATCGGCGTTGAGTCCCGCGTACAGCTTCCACGAGTAGTCTTCGCAGCGAATCCCTTCGTAGTTCACGTTGCGCGCGCCGCTCGGGCTCGTAATGACCACCGTGTAGCGAATTACGCCGTCGCTGTCGACCGTCAGCGATTTTGCATCGAGCGCGAACTGCAGCGGTGTGTTCTGCGAAACGTTGAACGGCAGCAGATCGCTGGGCTGCGGCATGACCGGGAGCGTATCGACTTTCTTTTCGGTCCACGTCGACGGCCGGTCGAACAGATACTGAAAGTCGCTCTTGGGTCCCTCGGACGTGGAAGCGTCAGACGGCGTGGAACTCTTGGTGCTCGAACAGCCAGCCAGCAGAACGCCCGCGGCGACACACGCCGCGGCGAAAGCAAATACTTTCAATGTGATTTCCTCGAAACGCCGGCGCAGCGTGTCACACGCCGCGCCGGCAGATGCGGCGTGGACAGCCGCTTAGCGTCAATCGCGCAGACCCGGTGCCTGAACGGCCGCCGGGTCTTCGGTCGACGAACAGTCAGACCCGATTGTCGCACGCAGCGTCGTCTCGACTACAAATGTCGTCGTGACGGTCGTCATGGACGCTGCGGACTCCATCGACGCCCCAGGCGGTGCATTCACCGACGACGCCATCCGTGGATAGCGCTGCCCGTGATGATGTCCACCGGGCCGTTCCGTGCGCGGCGCAGGACGCCGCAGGAAACGGGACAATTCCGTTAACGCCAGCTGATACACATCCCGCTTGAACTCGATCACACAGTCGAGCGGCACCCAGTACTCGTTCCAGCGCCAGGCATCGAACTCGGGGTGATCGGACGCGCGCAAACAAATGTCGCAATCGCGTCCAACCATCCGGAGCAAGAACCAGATCTGCTTCTGGCCGCGGTAGTGCCCGCGGACCTCACGCTTGATGAACTTGTCAGGCACCTCATAACGCAACCAGTCACGCGTGCGACCGATAACCTTGACGTGCTCCGGAAGCAGGCCGGTTTCTTCGTGCAATTCCCTGAACATCGCCTGCACGGGGGTCTCACCATACTTGATGCCCCCTTGCGGAAACTGCCAGGAATGTTCACGCAGACGCTTGCCCCAAAACACCTCGTTGTGCGCGTTCAAGAGGATGATGCCGACGTTCGGGCGAAAGCCTTCACGATCCAGCATACAACCACCTTCGAATCCTTTAAAATTGCTTTGATTATAAACAGATAACGGGTCTGACGCACCGCCTCGCACCAGATTGGCGCGATTGCCCGCAACAAGCCTCGTCCAACGCCTCGAAAGCCGCTTTCCGGCGCTTTGGGCGCGTCGTCGGACAAGTGCTCGTGCATGCGACAATCGCTTTTCGGCCTGTCCCTGTGTGCGCCGGCATGACCAGGCGCTCAGGCGCGCGAACCCATCGTCTTACCCTTTCGGGCGGCCACTTTGGTCCGCCGCTTTTGGAAAATTCTGAATGAAAGCCTCCCGATTCTTTATTGGCACCCTGAAGGAAGCGCCCGCCGACGCGGAAATCGTCAGTCACAAGCTCATGGTGCGTGCCGGCATGATCCGGCGCGTCGCTGGCGGCATCTACAACTATCTGCCAATTGGCCTGCGTTCGATCCGCAAGGTGGAAGCGATCGTGCGCGAGGAAATGAACCGGGCAGGCGCGATCGAACTGCTGATGCCGGCTGTGCAGCCGGCGGAACTGTGGCAGGAATCGGGCCGCTGGGAAAAATATGGTCCCGAACTGTTGCGCTTCAAGGACCGCAAGCAGACTGACTTCGTGATCGGACCGACGCACGAAGAAGTCGTGACGGACATCGCGCGCAACCAGATCAAGAGCTACCGTCAGTTGCCCGTGAACTTCTATCAGATCCAGACGAAGTTCCGCGACGAAATCCGTCCGCGTTTCGGCGTGATGCGCGGCCGCGAATTCATCATGAAGGACGCGTATTCGTTCGATAAGGACATGGACGGCCTGCAAGAGTCGTATCGCAAGATGTACGACGCGTATGTGCGCATTTTCACGCGCCTCGGCCTCGATTTCCGCGCGGTTGCAGCGGACAACGGCTCGATCGGCGGCAGCGGCTCGCATGAGTTCCATGTGATGGCCGATACGGGCGAAGACGACATCGCTTACTGCCCGACGTCGGACTTCGCGTCCAACGTCGAAGCGGCTGAAGCGCTGCCGCTGATCGCGGAACGCGCCGCGCCGAAGGAAGCGCTAAAGAAGACGCCGACGCCGGGCAAGGCCAAGTGCGAAGCCGTCGCCGAGTACCTGGACATTCCGCTCGAACGCACCATCAAGTCGATCATCCTCGCCACCGAAAACGAAGGCGCCGAGCCGACCATCTGGCTGCTGATGCTGCGCGGCGACCACGATCTGAACGAGATCAAGGTCAACAAGCTGCCGGGTCTCGCCGAGTTCCGCTTCGCGACGGAAGAAGAAATTGTCGAGTGGTTCGGCACGCCGCCGGGCTACCTCGGGCCGCTGAATACGAAGAAGCCGATCAAGGTGATCGCGGACCGCACGGTCGCGAACATGAGCGACTTCGTGGTCGGCACGAACGAAGTCGATTTCCACACGACGGGCGTCAACTGGGGCCGCGATCTGCCCGAGCCTGTCGTCGCGGACATCCGCAACGTGAAGAAGGGCGATCCGTCGCCGGACGGCAAGGGTGTGATCGACATCTGCCGCGGCATCGAAGTCGGCCATGTGTTCCAGCTCGGCACCAAGTATTCGGAAGCGATGAACGCGACGTGCCTCGACGAATCCGGCAAACCGCAGCCGATGCAAATGGGCTGCTACGGCATCGGTGTCACGCGTATTCTCGGCGCGGCGATCGAGCAGAACTTCGACGACAAGGGCATCATCTGGCCGGAATCGATCGCGCCGTTCGAAGTCGTGCTGTGCCCGATGGGTTACGACCGCAGCGACGCCGTGCGTGAGCAGGCGGACAAGCTGCACGACGAACTGACGGCAGCGGGCATCGACGTGATTCTCGACGATCGCGGCGAGCGTCCGGGCGTGATGTTCGCGGACTGGGAACTGATTGGCGTGCCGCATCGTCTCGTGATCGGCGATCGTGGTCTCAAGGACGGCAAGATCGAGTATCAGGGCCGCCGCGACGCGGAAGCCACGCTGTTGCCCGTCGAAGACGTGGCGCAGGCCGTGATCGACAAGATCAACGCAGCGCTCGCGCGCTGATCGGAGCGGACGGTGGAGTACAACTTCCTGTCCGCGACCATCCTGCTGATTCTCATCACCGATCCACTCGGCAACATCCCGCTCTTCATCAACTGCCTGCGGGGTGTTGCGCCTCACCGGCGCATCCGCGTGATTCTGCGTGAAGTCGCCATCGCGTTCGTGATCCTGCTGGTCTTCATGCTCGTCGGCGACCGCTTTCTGCGGATGATGAGCCTGACGGATCTGTCATTGCGCATCGGCGGCGGGATCGTGCTGTTCCTGATCGCGCTGCGGATGATCTTTCCGCATCCCGACGGCCCGTTTGGCGCGGACACGCGCACCGCCGAGCCGATGATCGTGCCGCTCGCGATTCCCGCGCTCGCCGGTCCGTCGGCGCTGGCGACGGTGATGCTGCTGACATCGCAGGCGCCGAACAAGATGTTCGAATGGGTGGCGGCGCTGACGGTGACGATGATCGTCTGCGCGATCGTGCTGGTGCTCGCGGAGCGCATCCAGCAATGGCTCGGCGAGCGCACGGTGATGGCGTTCGAGCGGCTGATGGGTCTCGTGCTCGTCGCGATTTCAGTGGAGATGATGCTCGGCGGCATCCGCACTTTCGTGCATCAGCTCGACAAATAGCAGTTGATCGAAGCAACAAAAAAGCGACCTCGGGAGGTCGCTTTTTTTATGTGCGGCGCAAGGGAAAGGGTCAGGCGCCTTCCGTCAGCGCGCGGATAGTCGGCAGATTGCGCCAGTAGCCCTTCGCATCCATCCCGCAGCCGAACACGTAGCGGTCCGGCACTTCGAAACCACAGAAATCCGGGTGCAGCGGCTTCGCCTTCTGAAGGATCTTCTCGCACAGCACCGCGCTCATGAAGCGCTTCGCGCCCATATCCATGATGCGGTCGCGGATCGCGGCCATCGTCTCGCCTTCATCGAGGATGTCGTCGAGCACGAGGACGACGCGGTCCTTCACCGAACCCGAAGGCGCGACACGCCATTGCATCTCGGCGCTGCCCTTGATCGCGTTGCGATAGCGGGTGAGGTGGATGTAGTCGAATTCGAGCGGGAAATCGAGGTGCGGCAGCAGCATGCCCGTGAACACCGCCGCGCCACCCATCACCGACAACACGAGCGGAAACTCTTCGGCCATTTCGGCGCGGATCGCGTCGGCCATGTGGCTGATGGAGGCGTTGACGTTGCTGGCCGAAACGATTTCTTCGGAGTGACTGAAAATGTGGAGAGCTTCTTCGCGATTCATGACGTCTGACGGACGGTAACTGTATACATAGTGTGAAAGACAACGACCCTGCGCGCTACAGCATATACCCGCGCCTTGGTTCGGCATACGTGCCGGGCCGTGGTGGCCGCCGCGCGCTCGCATTTGGCGGCGAGCGAACAACGGCCGGCAAGGATTAGCGCATGCCCGGCAACATGCCCTTCATGCCGCGCATCATCTTTTGCAGATTGCCGCCCTTGAGCTTTTTCATCATCGTGCGCATCTGGTCGTACTGATTCAGCAAGCGGTTGACTTCCTGCACCTGCACGCCCGCACCCGCGGCGATGCGGCGCTTGCGCGTCGCCTTGATCAGATCGGGCTTCGCGCGTTCCTTCGCGGTCATCGAGTTGATGATGCCTTCCATGCGGCGCATCTGCTTTTCAGCCTGGCCCATGTCGGCATTCGACGCGGCCTGCTGGAACTGCGCGGGCAGCTTGTCCATCAGCGACGACAGACCGCCCATCTTCTTCATCTGCGAAAGCTGCGCGCGGAAATCGTTCAGATCGAAATCGCCGCCTTTCTTGACCTTGTCGGCGAGCTTCTGCGCGGCTTGCACGTCGACGCCGCGCTGCGCTTCCTCGACGAGCGCGAGAATGTCGCCCATGCCGAGAATCCGGTTCGCCATGCGGTCCGGGTAGAAGACTTCGAGGCCGTCGAGCTTTTCCGCGACGCCGACGAACTTGATCGGCTTGCCCGTCACGTGACGCACGGACAGTGCCGCGCCGCCGCGCGAATCGCCGTCGAGCTTGGTCAGCACGACGCCCGTGAGCGGCAGCGCGTCATTGAACGCCTTGGCGGTGTTCACGGCATCCTGGCCGAGCATTGCGTCGACGACGAACAGCGTTTCGGCCGGATTCAGTTCCTTATGCAGCGCGGTGATCTCGTTCATCATCGCTTCGTCGATACCGAGACGGCCGGCCGTGTCGACGAGCAGAACGTCGTGATAGTGGCGCTTGGCCCAGTCGACGGCGGCGCGCGCGATATCGACGGGCTTCTGGTCCGGCTGCGACGGGAAGAAGTCGGCGCCGACCTGTTCGGTCACCGTCTTCAACTGCGCGATAGCGGCGGGGCGGTACACGTCGCACGACACTGTCAGCACTTTCTTCTTGTACTTCTCGCGCAGCAGCTTCGCGAGCTTGCCGACCGTGGTCGTCTTACCCGCGCCCTGCAGGCCGGCCATCAGGATAATGGCGGGCGGCGTGACGGCGAGATCCAGTTCGGCGGCCTTGCCTTCGTAGTCGCCGCCGATCACGGCCGTCAGCTCGCGCTGCACGACGCCGACCAGCGCCTGACCCGGGGACAGGCTGGCGATCACTTCCTCGCCGAGCGCCTTTTCCTTCACCTTCGCGATGAAGTCGCGCACGACGGGCAGCGCCACGTCCGCTTCGAGGAGTGCGAGGCGCACTTCGCGCAGCATCTCCTGGGTATTCGCCTCGGTGAGCCGGGCTTCGCCGCGCAGCGTCTTGACGACGCGCGCCATCCGTTGAGTGAGGTTGTCGAGCATGGGGGGCGATCAGCAGTGCGGCCGGCTCCGTCACCGCGCGACAGCGGCGGACTTTGGAGGGCCTGGTGTAAACTTCGAATATGGATATTGTACTGTATGCCCTCACTGCGCTCCTGTACGGCGGTCTCGCCGTCGCGGGCTGGCGCGCGCACCGGCAGGCGGCGGCTGCACCGCTGCTCGAGAGCGTGTCGCCGCTGTCTCCCGCTGCGCCGCTGCCCGCGGGCGGGCGAGGGCTGGCGGCCGCCTCCGCCGGCATGTCGATGACGACGCGCATCGTGCTGCTCGTCGCGCTGCTCGCGCATGGCGTGCTGCTGCACACCACGATTTTCCCGCACGACGCGATGGTGTTCGGCTTCGCGTTCGCGCTGTCCGCGATGTTCTGGCTGGGCGCGGGCATCTACTGGATCGAGAGTTTCTTTTTCCCGCTCGACGGCCTGCGTCTGCTCGTACTGCCGCTCGCGTGCATCGCGTCGGTGCTGCCGCTCGTGTTCAACGGCGTGCACGTGCTGTCGTACGCAGCCGATCCGCTGTTCAAGCTGCACTTCCTGATCGCGAACGTCGCCTATGGTCTGTTCGTGATCGCCGCGCTGCATGCGGTGTTGATGCTGCTCGTCGAGCGGCGTCTGCACGCGATGCGCGGCGGTGGGCTTGCGCGTCAGAGTGCCGCGAGCAACAACGGCTGGCTGTCGAGCTGGCTCGACACGTTGCCGCCGCTGCTCACGCTGGAGACGCTGCTGTTCCGTCTGATCGGCGCGGGCTTCGTGCTGCTCACGCTGACGCTGGTCTCGGGCATGCTGTTCAACGAACAACTGCTCGACCGCGCGCTGCAGCTCGATCACAAGACTGTGTTCGCGCTGCTGTCGTGGGTCATGTTCGGCGCGCTGCTGACAGCGCGCAAGGTGTCGGGCTGGCGCGGCCGCGCGGCATTGCGCTGGGTGCTCGCGTCGTTCGTCGCGCTGCTGCTCGCGTATGTCGGCAGCCGTTTTGTCTTCGAGGTGCTGTTGCACCGTCCTGTGGTCTGAGTGTCATGCGACAAATTTTTCTGCTGATTCTGTTGTTCATCGTTGGCCAGTGGCTGGTGAAAGCGCTGCGTCGCGCCGACGCATCGCGCACGTCGGCGCGCACGGGTGCGGGCGGCGACGCCAGCGCCAACGCGCGCACGGGCGCGCGTGCGAATGGTCAAGCGAGCGGTAGTGCGAACGGCAAGCCCGCTCCCCAGCTCGCCGAACCGATGATCCGTTGCGCCCAATGCGGCGTGCATGCGCCGAAGAGCGATTCCGTGCTCGTCGCGGGCCAGACGTTCTGCTCGCACGATCACGCGCAGCGTTACGCCACCCGCCCGACGGGCCGCGACGCGCGATGACGGCACACGCCACCGCGCGTTTCACCGTCGATGCAAATGGCTGGGTCAACGAAGCGCGCAAGCTGCCGTCGCCGAATTTCGAGGTGCGACCGAACGGCGCACGTCCTACGCTGATCGTCGTTCACAACATCAGCCTGCCGCCGAACGAATTCGGCGGCACGGGCATTACGGATCTCTTCCTCAACCGTCTCGATTGCGACGCGCATCCGTACTACGACGCGCATCTGCGCGACGTGCGGGTGTCCGCGCATTTCGTGATCCATCGCGACGGCGTGCTCGAGCAGTACGTATCGTGCGACGAGCGTGCGTGGCATGCGGGCGCATCCAGCTTCTTCGGGCGCGAGCGCTGCAACGACTTTTCGATCGGCATCGAGCTCGAAGGCAGCGACGCATCGGCGTTCGAAGCGGCGCAATACGAGACGCTCGCGCCGCTCGTGCAGGCACTCGCCGCGCACTACGCGATCGAGGCGCTCGCGGGTCACTCCGACATCGCGCCGGGCCGCAAGACCGATCCCGGTCCGCACTTCGACTGGCCGCGTCTGCAGCGCGACACCGCGCTCGCCGATCAGTACTTCCCCTATCTGCATCCGTCGACGCGCGCGCCGATAACCCCGTAAGCGCGTGACTTTTTCTGCGCGGTATCCAACAGACAGCGCAAGCGCGCTGTGAGCGCACATCATTTCCCCGACAGCTTTTTCCGACGCGGGCATCGCAAAAGTCAAGATCGTCAGACCAAATAAAAGAATTTGCGATCACGGTTCAGTACACTATACTTCGTGCCGTTAATCAGTTTTTGCACAAGATGTAGTGTTTGTCAGGCGGCGCCCCGCTCCATGAGCATGGCGCCGTCAGCATTACCGGCACTGAAAAATCTGATGCGGCGCAACCAGTTACGACAACCGGTGCGCTGGCAAATTCGAAGAAAAGGCACAGCCAAGTGATCGCGACACACACAACGTTGAAGTACGTCCCGACGGATCTGTCGCATCCGGCCTCTCTGTTTCAAGGTTCCCGCTGTTCCTCTTCTTCACCCTCATCGCATGCGTCCGGGGTGGCGCAGCGTTTGTACTAATCCGCGGTAACTCCGCACTATTCCAAGACCAGGAGCTTTGCACATGCAAACCACCGACAACGTGACGACCCGGTTCGAAGGCGCACCCGCTGGCCGCCCCGAAGCGCTCGCACAGGGCGCCGCAGCGCTCGCGCCGCAGACGAACTACGCCGACTACAAGGTGATCCGTCGCAATGGCAGCGTGGTGTCGTTCGAGCCGTCGAAAATCGCCATCGCTGTGACGAAGGCATTTCTGGCCGTCAACGGTGGTCAGGGCGCAGCGTCGGCACGCGTTCGCGAACTGGTCGAGCAACTCACGCAGAACGTCGTGCGCGCACTGGTGCGCAGCCGTCCGAACGGCGGCACGTTCCATATCGAAGACATTCAGGATCAGGTCGAACTCGCGCTGATGCGCACGGGCGAGCACAACGTCGCGCGTGCTTACGTGCTGTACCGCGAGAAGCGCAGCCAGGAGCGCGGCCATGAGGCGGAAGTGCCCGCAGGCGCGTCTGGTCTGAACGTGACCGACAACGGCATCACGCGTCCGCTCGATATGGCAGCGCTGCGCGGCATCATCGAATCCGCCTGTGCGAATCTGGGCGACGCAGTGAGCGCCGAGCCGATCGTCACGGAAACGATCAAGAACCTGTACGACGGCGTACCGATGACCCAGGTCTACGACTCGGCCATCCTCGCTGCGCGCACGATGATCGAAAAGGACCCGGCGTACAGCCAGGTCACGGCTCGCATCCTGCTGCACACGATCCGCCGCGAGATCCTCGAAGACGAAGTCACGCAAGCCGAAATGGGCGAGCGTTACGCTGAATACTTCCCGCTCTTCATCAAGCGCGGTGTGAACGCCGAACTGCTCGACGAAAAGCTGCTGCAGTTCGACCTGACGCGCCTGGGCGCTGCCCTCGACGCAAACCGCGACCTGCAGTTCGGCTACCTCGGTCTGCAAACGCTGTATGACCGCTACTTCCTGCATAGCGACGGCGTGCGTATCGAAATGCCGCAGGCATTCTTTATGCGTGTCGCGATGGGTCTGTCGCTGAACGAGATCGACCGCGAAGCGCGCGCGATCGAGTTCTACAACGTGCTGTCGTCGTTCGACTTCATGTCGTCGACGCCCACGCTGTTCAACTCGGGCACGCGCCGTTCGCAACTGTCGTCGTGCTACCTGACGACGGTCGACGACGACCTCGACGGCATCTACGAAGCGCTGAAGGAAAACGCGCTGCTGTCGAAGTTCGCCGGCGGTCTGGGCAACGACTGGACGCGTGTGCGTGCGCTCGGCTCGCACATCAAGGGCACCAACGGCAAGTCCCAAGGCGTCGTGCCGTTCCTGAAGGTCGTCAACGACACGGCTGTCGCCGTGAACCAGGGCGGCAAGCGCAAGGGCGCGGTATGCGCGTACCTGGAATCGTGGCACCTCGACATCGAAGAATTCCTCGAGCTGCGCAAGAACACGGGTGACGACCGTCGCCGCACGCACGACATGAACACGGCGAACTGGATTCCCGATCTGTTCATGAAGCGCGTTCACGAAGGCGGCGACTGGACGCTGTTCTCGCCGTCCACCTGCCCGGACCTGCACGACCTGTTCGGCGCGGACTTCGAGAAGGCCTACACGGCTTACGAAGAGAAAGCGGCGCGCGGCGAGATCAAGCTGTTCAAGAAGATCCCGGCGGCGCAACTGTGGCGCAAGATGCTCGGCATGCTGTTCGAAACGGGCCATCCGTGGATCACGTTCAAGGATCCGTGCAATGTGCGCTCGCCGCAGCAGCACGTCGGCGTCGTCCACTCGTCGAACCTGTGCACGGAAATCACGCTGAACACGAGCGACACCGAAATCGCCGTCTGCAACCTCGGCTCGGTGAACCTCGTCGCGCACCTGAAGGAGCAGGCGGACGGCACGGTTGTGCTCGACCACGACAAGCTGAAGCGCACGATCAGCGTCGCGATGCGCATGCTCGACAACGTGATCGACATCAACTACTACGCGGTCGCGAAGGCGCGTAACTCGAACCTGAAGCACCGCCCGGTGGGCATGGGCATCATGGGCTTCCAGGATTGCCTGCACGTGCTGCGCACGCCGTACGCATCGCAGGAAGCCGTCGAGTTCGCCGACCGTTCGATGGAAGCCGTCTGCTACTACGCATACTGGGCGTCGACGGAACTGGCGGAAGAGCGCGGCCGTTACGCGACCTACCGCGGTTCGCTGTGGGATCGCGGCATCCTCCCGCAGGACACGCTGAAGCTGCTCGAGGAAGCGCGCGGCGGCTACATCGAAGTGGATTCGAGCGAATCGATGGACTGGGCGTCGCTGCGCTCGCGCATCTCGACGCACGGCATGCGCAACTCGAACTGCGTCGCGATCGCGCCGACGGCGACGATCTCGAACATCATCGGCGTGTCTGCATGTATCGAGCCGACGTTCCAGAACCTGTATGTGAAGTCGAACCTGTCGGGCGAATTCACGGTGGTGAACGACTACCTCGTGCGTGACCTGAAGGCGCGCGGCCTGTGGGACGAAGTGATGGTCGCCGACCTGAAGTACTTCGACGGCTCGCTGTCGCGCATCGACCGCGTGCCGGGCGACCTGCGCGCGATCTACGCGACCGCGTTTGAAGTCGATGCAACGTGGCTGGTCGAAGCGGCGTCGCGCCGTCAGAAGTGGATCGACCAGGCGCAGTCGCTGAACATCTACATGGCAGGCGCGTCAGGTAAGAAGCTCGACGAGGTCTACAAGCTCGCATGGCTGCGTGGTCTGAAGACGACGTACTACCTCCGCACGATGGCGGCGACGCACGTCGAGAAGTCGACGGTCGCTCACGGCGCGCTGAACGCAGTGCCTTCGAGCGATGGCGGCGCGGGTGGTGCGGGTGGCGCAGCGGGTGGCTTCGGTGTCGGCGGCGGTGTGGGTTCGTCGGGTGTGACGGGTGGCTTCCAGGCATCGGCTGCGGCAGCAGTCGATGCCGCGCCGGAAGCGGATGGTCCCGTGTGCATGATGCGTCCTGGCGATCCTGGCTTCGAAGAGTGCGAAGCCTGCCAGTAAGCGCGACGCTTCATGTAGTAGTGAGTCAGCCGCCGGCGCTCGCCGGCGGTAGGTAGCAGACAGGTAACAAGCAAGCAGCAGATCAGCAGCAGGCGATGAGCGGAGTCAGCCGAACGCGCCGCTCATCGCGACACGAAGCCAGCGTGGCGCTCGTTGCAGTCGGAAGAGAAGCACGCGACGCAGCGAGGAACATCACGTGCTACACCTCATCGACACGTGCGAGAAAACCCTGAACGGCGCTCGCATGACGAAGTCGTAGAACGAGCGGCGAGATGCCGTTGCATCACGCGCCCAACACGCTTCGCACGACACGCGCAACGCAAGCGAAGCAGCAACGTTTCGAGTTCGGAACAACGCAGAAGCAACGCATACGCATCACTGAAGCAACGCGCTTTCGATCGTGCATCGTGCTTCATCGACACACGTTTCGATCGAATCGCAACGAGTGACCTTCACACACCGATGAACAAAGTGTTGTATGTAGGTCGCAACGCGATTCGAAAACAGGATTTTTCATGAGCGGGCCCTTTTAACGCTCGTGAAAAGATGGTACAAACCGATCTAAATTGATGGTGACATTTATGCTCAACTGGGATGACGAGATCACTGCCGTAACTCCCTCGAGTGCTTCGCAACAAAACGTGTTGCGCAACGCTGCGGGAACGGCCGTCGGTTCGCAAGTCGAAACGCGTTCCGCTCATCAAGCTCCCTCGGCTCAAAACATCTTCGCGAACGACTTCGCAGTCGCTCCGCCGGCACAGATCAACTCGCCGGCAGTCGCTTCCGAAGCGCGCGTGAATGTCGCCGACAAACGCATCATCAACGGCCAGACTGACGTCAATCAGCTCGTGCCGTTCAAATACAAGTGGGCGTGGGAGAAGTACCTCTCCGGTTGCGCGAACCACTGGATGCCGCAAGAAATCAACATGTCGCGCGACATCGCTCTGTGGAAAGACCCGAACGGTCTGACTGAAGACGAGCGCCGCGTCGTCAAGCGCAACCTCGGCTTCTTCGTGACGGCCGACTCGCTCGCCGCGAACAACATCGTGCTCGGCACGTACCGCCACATCACGGCGCCCGAATGCCGCCAGTTCCTGCTGCGCCAGGCGTTCGAAGAGGCGATCCACACGCACGCATACCAGTACATCGTCGAGTCGCTCGGTCTCGACGAGGGCGAAATCTTCAACGCGTATCACGAAGTCGAGTCGATTCGCGCCAAAGACGAATTCCTGATTCCGTTCATCCACACGCTGACCGACCCGGCCTTCAAGACGGGTACGCTCGAGGCAGACCAGAAACTGCTCAAGTCGCTGATCGTGTTCGCGTGCGTGATGGAAGGGCTGTTCTTCTACGTCGGCTTTACGCAAATCCTGGCGCTCGGCCGCCAGAACAAGATGACGGGCGCTGCGGAACAGTACCAATACATCCTGCGTGACGAGTCGATGCACTGCAACTTCGGCATCGACCTGATCAACCAGATCAAACTCGAAAACCCGCATCTCTGGACGGCTGAGTTCCGCGCGGAGATCCGCGAAATCTTCAAGCATGCGGTCGACCTCGAATATCGCTACGCAGAAGACACGATGCCGCGCGGGGTGCTCGGCCTCAATGCGTCGATGTTCAAGAGCTATCTGCGCTTCATCTGCAACCGCCGTTGCCAGCAGATCGGTCTCGATCCGCTGTTCCCGAACGAGGAAAACCCGTTCCCGTGGATGAGCGAGATGATCGACCTGAAGAAGGAACGCAACTTCTTCGAGACGCGGGTTATCGAATATCAGACCGGTGGCGCGCTGTCCTGGGAATAACCCAACGCGTCGCATATGTATTTGATGGGGTTGCCGCTGGCTGTGCCGCGGCAAGTTTGGTGAGGAGCATGACCGCCTGATGCAGAGCGTGCCCGGTGCGCCGTGGATTACCACGGCCTATAAAGATCACAGGCACTTTGCGAACCCTTCAGTGGGATGGGCAAACTTCCCCCCGGAAAAAGCCGTTCGCCATAAAGCGAGCGGCTCGATCAAACGATTCGCGGCGTCGAGATTCGACGCCGACTGGACTTGGCGCGCTGTGCCCGATGGCACGGCGCGCCTTACCGTATTCATTAGCGTAAGCGCGCTGGAGCTGCGTACGCCGATGAATAGCCCGCTTCGCAGTGGCCGCCGTGAGAAGCGTCCGCGGGAAGCGGGTTTTGACGAAGGGTGTAGTTTGAACTGACTCTCATCTGAAAACCTGAAGGAGAAAATGATGGCACTCGCCAAGAAGAAACCGGCAGCCAAGAAGGCTGCAGCGAAGAAAGTCGTTGCGAAGAAGGCTGCTCCGGCGAAGAAGGCAGCGGTGAAGAAGGTTGCCGTGAAGAAGGTCGCTGCGAAGAAAGTCGCCGTGAAGAAGGTTGCAGCGAAGAAGGCAGCACCGGCGAAGAAGGCAGCTGCGAAGAAGGTCGCAACGAAGAAGGTTGCAGCGAAGAAAGTCGCCGTGAAGAAGGTTGCTGCGAAGAAGGCAGCGCCGGCGAAGAAGGCTGCAGCGAAGAAGGCCGCTGCGAAGAAGGCGCCTGCGAAAAAGGCTGCCGCCAAAAAGGCTGCGCCTGCGAAGAAGGCTGCCGCGAAGAAGGCCGCTGAGCCTGCGAAGAAGGCTGCCCCTGCGAAGAAGGCTGTTGCGAAGAAGGCAGCACCTGCTCCGGCTGCGCCCGCTGCTTCGACGGCGCCGGCTGCTACGGTGAAGACGGCTCTGAACCCGGCTGCAGCATGGCCGTTCCCGACGGGCAGCCGTCCGTAAGAGCAAATGATGTAAAGGACGCATCCAGCATGCGTCTGTTGATCGAGGCACGTTTGCTCGATCGTTCTGAATCCCGTCGCCGGGGAACTGGTGGCGGGATTTTTTTGTTTTTTATCTGGCCCATGGGGGATCGCTTTCGCGTTTGCTGGCATCCGCCAGGCGGGGGGCTTTGCGGTGGCATCCGGGTTTTGCGTTTGTGCTGGCATCCGCGTTGTGCCTTCCTGCTTCATGCGTTGACCCTGTGCGTTTGCCTTTGCGCTGGCATCCGCGTTACGGTGTCTGCCGTTCACGCGTCGCCCCTGTGCGGGGCGGCACCTACTTTTCTTTGCCGCCGCAAAGAAAAGTAGGCAAAAGAAAGCGGCTCACACCGCTAGTTCTTGTTCCTGCCTGAGGGCCCCCAGACGGTCCCACGCTTCACACGGCAACGCACCTGTTCGCGTGCGTTGCCAACGCCTCCAACAAATGCCTCACCCGCTTCAGACGCCCGCAGAAGGGCCAGCGGCAGCGAATGGTTTGCGCCGCCCAGGTGGCAAACTGTGTGTAGGCTGTCGCACCGCACAGGTTAGTGCTCTTACCAGAAACACCAGCCTTCTTCCCAGTCCGGAGTGATGCGCGTATGACGCGAAAGCCGACACACAGTTTGCCACCTGGGCGGCGGAGGAATATCTGGCACGGCACGCTGCAACGCGGGTGCATGAAGCGGGTGAGGCGTACAGAGAGAGCGTTGTCAACGAACGCGAACAGGTGCGTTACCGTGTGAAGCGTGGGACCGTTTGGGGGCCCTCAGGCGAAAACAAGAGTTGGCGGTGTGAGCCGCTTTCTTTTGCCTACTTTTCTTTGCGGCGGCAAAGAAAAGTAGGTGCCGCCCCGCACAGGGGCGACGCTTGAAGGGGTAAGTCATCACGCGGATGCCAGCGCAAAGGCAAACGCACAGGGGCAACGCATGAAGCACGAAGGCATAACGCGGACGCCAGCACAAACGCAAAACCCGGATACCACCGCAAAGGCAAAAAAACCAAAACCACGGCCTCGCCGATACGAGCAAACCACAAACCCCGATCAACAGACAAATCAAGCGCAACCAGGGAGGGGGCCCGCCGCCCCAGAAGGCAAAAAAAAACGCATGCACAGGGGAGCACATGCGTGTGAGGATGCCGTCACAGCGCTTCCACGCCGCCGGCAGGGAAAACAGAAAAGCTCAATGCGTAACGCGAGTCACACCACCACTCGACAACAGTCGAACCCTCTCGCCAGCGCGAAAAATCTCGCCCGTCGCGCTTTGCGTAATGGCGCGCATATCGCCATTATCGAGCCGCACGGTAATCTCGACGCCATCTCGCATCGCCGTGCTGTTCTCGATCGTATTACCCGCGACAGCGCCCGCCAGGCCGCCAACGATACCCGTCAGAATCGACCCACGACCGCCGCCGATCGCGCTGCCAGCGACCGCGCCGAGCGCACCGCCACCAATCGCCCCAATGCCGCTAGGCTGGCCATTGTTCGAGCTGATCTTGACCGCACGCACGCTGTCGACAACGCCCATGCGCACCGTCTCTTCGCGCTGCGCCTGCGACGACGTATAGACATCAGCGGAACTGCTGTTGTACGCACAGCCCGTCATGGCGAGCGAACTCGCGATCACCGCGCCCAGCACCAGGCGACTCAACGTACGACTCGTTGTTTTCATTCCCTTGACTCCAAACGGGCTCGCTTCGAGCCCCTCAAACCCGACCGGTCAGGCGCGGCGTATGCGCAGCGGGCACTACCCGACTACATCAGGCGCCCTGCGGCAGTTCGTAACCGAATGCCTGCTTGAACCGTTCGTTGATCTCCGCGCGCGAAGGCGCATAATTCTGCGGCCCTTGATGTTCGATCTTGAGCGCGCCCATCAGGCTCGCGAGACGGCCGGTGGTCGCCCAGCCCAGACCCTTCTCGATGCCGTACAGCAGGCCACCCCGGAACGCATCGCCGCAACCCGTGGGGTCCAGCACCTGCTTTGCCTTGACGGCCGGAATCTCTTCGATGCCGCCAGCAAGGTGAATCTGCGCCCCGTGTTCGCCGCGCGTCACGATCAGCGCATCGACGTGGCTAGCAATCTCTTCGATCGACCAGCCCGTCTTGTTGCTCACCAGCGCAGCTTCGTAATCATTGACTGCGACGTAGGTGGCAAGTTCAATCATGCGGCGCAGCGACGCGCCGTCGAAGAGGGGCAGCCCTTGGCCCGGATCGAAGATGAACGGAGTGCCCGCCGCCGCGAACTGTTCGGAGTGCTGGATCATGCCGTCAAAGCCGTCCGGCGCGACGATGCCGAGCTTTACGCCAGGCTGGTCCGCGCGGTTCAGATGCGATTGCATCATCGCGCCCGGGTGGAATGCCGTGATCTGATTGTTCTCGAGATCGGTCGTGATCATCGCCTGCGCCGAATACGTGTCGGGCAGCACGCGCACGTGCTCTTTCGACAGGCCGAGCGCGTCGAGACGGTCGATGTACACCTGAGCATCGACGGCGCCGAGCGTCGCCATGATGCGCGCATCGCCGCCGAGCAGATGCAGCGAGTAGGCGATATTTCCCGCGCAGCCGCCAAACTCGCGGCGCATCGTCGGCACGAGGAAGCTGACGTTCAGGATGTGGACCTGCTCCGGCAGGATGTGCTCCCGAAAGCGCCCTTCGAAGGTCATGATGTTGTCGTAGGCGAGCGAGCCGCAAATCAGCGTAGCCAAGGCGAGCGTTCCTATAAGTGTCGGTCGGATGGAAAAAGGGTGCGGCGACGTGACAGCGCCGCGCCCGGAGTGAAACGGGCGCGGCGCTGTGTCGACGCAAATATAAAGCTTACTTCAGCGCGGCGAGCGCTGCGTCGTAGTTCGGCTCGTTCTTGATTTCGCTGACGAGTTCGGCGTGCACTACCTTGTCGTTTTCGTCGACGACGACCACGGCGCGCGCCGTCAGGCCCGTCAGCGGACCGCTCGTCACGTCGACGCCGTACGCCTGCGCGAACTCATGGCCGCGGAAGGTCGATGCCGTCACGACGTTTTCGATGCCTTCCGTCGTGCAGAAGCGCGAAGCCGCGAACGGCAGATCGCCCGACACGACGATCACAGCCGTGTTGCTCAGCTTCGCGGCGGCTTCGTTGAACTTGCGCGTGGAGGTTGCGCAGGTCGGCGTGTCGAGGCTCGGGACGATGTTCAGCACCTTGCGCTTGCCCGCGAAGTCGGCGAGCGTCAGCGGCTTCAGATCCTTGCCGACCAGCGAGAAGGCAGGCGCTGCCTGGCCCACGGACGGGAACGTGCCAGCGACTTCGATCGGGTTGCCACCCAGCGTGACTTGACTCATGTTGTGCTCCGAAGATTCGTCAGGGATTGACGGGATGCGCGCCCGGTTCGTGCCGGGCGCGCGGAAAACCTGCGCGCGCCGCAGAGCTGTCCGTTACGGATAGAAGATCTGCACGCGGAAATTCGAGGCGACGGCATCGCCGGTGTCGAGGCGCACGATCATCGTCTGCGTCGTGCGGGCGGGCAGGCCCGCCGCGATCGGCGTGCCGGGTTTCACATAGTCTTGCGGCCACAGCACACGCCGCACGGCGATGTTGTTGTTCTCGTCGAGCAGCGTCAGTTCGACGGCGGGATACGCAAGCGCGAGATCGAAGCGGTTGCGCAGCGGCATCTTCAGTTCGAGCCTGTGCGGACCGTCGACCTGCCGCAGGTCCGACGGCTCGACCAGCAAACCGTCGATATCGCGCGGCGGCTCGACCTTGCAGCCGAGATGCGAGCAGGCCTTCGCGAACATCGGTTGCGCATCGGGCCACGCGACCATCACCGTTTCGCGCTGCCACCAGGCGAGTTGCACGAGCAGCAGGAAGCCAAGCAGGCCTGCCGCGACGCCGCCCAGAATATGCCACACGAAGCGGCTCGACTCGGGCTGGCGCGGTTCGCGGGTGACGGCGAATGCATCGTTGTCGCTGTCGGGTGTGGCGGCGAAGGGGGCGTTATACGGCTCGCGCGCGGCTGCGCCGAAGCGCGGCTCGAGATCGGGTTCGGCCGACGGCGCGCCGAAGTAGGGCTCGCGCTCGCGGTTTTGTGCCGCATGTTCGGCATGTCCAGCGTGCTCGGTGGACGGGACGACGGTGCCGTCCTCGTCCTCGAACACGGGCTTGGCGTGCTCGTCCCGACGCGATTCGCGCAACGCGTCGTCAAACGATTCGTGCAGCGGCGCTTCCGGTTCGCGCTTCGTTTCGTTCGCGGTCTGATCGCGTGCCTCTACGGGCTCGCGGAGAGACTCGGGTTCGCGCCACGCGTGCGGCGGCTCGTGGATTGCAGGCTCGGCTTCGTGTGCGGGCGTTGCGCCGAAGGTCGGTTCCGCTTTCTGGTGCGCTTGCAGCTCAGCCGATCCTTCGAACTTCGGCTCCGCTTGCGTTTCCACAGCGGGCTCGACGTTTGCCGCTGCTTGCGCGGCGACGGGCGCTTCCGGTATCGCTTCGACGGACGCTTCGCTGTGCGGCTCGGGTGCGACCGGTTCGCGCGCGATCGCCTTATCGAGGTGCATCGGTTGCGATTCGGTGAGTTCGAGCGTCAGCGGCGGCTGCGCGGAACGCGGAATCGTGACCGGGTTGAACGGGATAGTCGACGCGTTGTGGCGGATGCGCCGGTCGATCGATGCGTCGGGTGCGGGCGCCCACGGGTTCCATGCCTCGGCGCGGAAGTCGGGCTTATCCGCCGATGACGCGGGTTGAGTCTCGCCGGCAGGGAACGACGGTTCGACACGCGCCGTGTCGGCTTCAGCTTCGGCGGACGGCGCTGCTACGGGCGAAGCCTGGACGGGAGCCTCGTGTCGAGCCTCGACATCGACGTCCGGCTGCGCGACTTGCGCAGCGGCGTGCTCAGCGTGTTGTTCGGCGGACGCCAATTCCGCGTGGATATTGCCACTGCCGATATGCGGCTCAGCCACGCGCTCATCGAACGCTTCCGCCGGCTGCGGCGTGACCGCTTCTTCCGCGTGCGTCACAACGGGCGTCGCGACGGGGGCGGGCGGTACATCGACAGCAGGCTTCGTTTCCGGCGCCGGCGCGTTGGCGCCATTCGCGAGCTTTTCGAGCGTATGCGCCGTCACGTCGTCGATCGTGACGTGCTTCGCCTTGTCGACGCTCACGCCGCCGCTCACGTCGAACAGGCTGCTCGATGCATCGAACACTTCTTTGCAGTGGCCACAACGCACGAGTCCGCGGCGCAGCGTGAGCTGCTCCGGCTGGAGCCTGAAAACGGTTTCGCAGAAGGGACAGCGTGTCGCTAGAAGCATATCGAGCCGATAGACCGGTTAGCCCTTAAGGGGCCGGAAGCAAACAAATATGCGTTATTCTAATTGCTTTCGCGTCGCGTACCCGCAAGGCATACCCAGCCTTCGTGTTCGCGCCACACTGCGATGTCGATCCACTGCTGATAGACACGTGCTACTTCATCCGCCTGTCGCGCGAGAATGCCCGACAGCGCAATGCGTCCACCCGGCTTCACCCTTGACGACAGCATCGACGCCATCAGCTTCAGCGGGTTCGACAGAATATTCGCGACGACGATATCGAACTCGCCCGCGGGGCAATCATCGGGCAGACCATACGTGACTTCGGCGCGATTGCGCTCGCTATTGTGGCGCGCGGACTCGACCGCTTGCGGATCGATGTCGATGCCGATCACGGGGTTCGCGCCGCACTTCTTCGCGAGTATCGCAAGGATGCCCGAACCACAACCGTAGTCGAGCACCGATTGATCCTGCTTCACGTTTTGCTCGAGCCATTCCATGCACAGACGCGTGGTCGGATGGCTGCCCGTGCCGAACGCGAGGCCGGGATCGAGTTCGAGCACGAGCGCATCAGGATCTGGCGCGGCGTGCCACGACGGCACGACCCAGATGCGCTCGCCAATCGGAATCGGATCGAACTGGGATTGCGTAAGGCGCACCCAGTCCTGTTCTTCGACTTCGCGCACGCTGAACGACGGCGCATCGGCGAGGCCGAGTTCATTCGCGGCGGCCGCAAGCAGCACGGCCGGTTCATGCTCCGGCGCCAGCAACGCGATCACGCGCGAATGCGTCCACGCGGTGCGATCCGGCGTGAGACCGGGCTCGCCGAACAGCGGCTGCTCGTCGGGCGTGTCGGCATCCGCGTCTTCGACGGACACCGACAGCGCGCCCAGTTCGAGCAACGCATCCGACAACGCTTCCGCGTGCTCGCGCGCGAGTTCGACGACCAGTTCCCGGTAGCTCATTGCTTACGCTTCTTCCGGTGCGGCTTGCAGCTTCGCGGCCAGCCGGTTTTCGAGGTAATGGATGCTCGTGCCGCCCTCGACGAACTTCGCGTCGAGCATCAGCTCGCGATGCAGCGGGATGTTGGTCTGAATGCCTTCGACCACCATTTCCGACAGCGCGATACGCATCCGCTTGATCGCCTGTTCGCGCGTCGCGCCGTAAGCGATCAGCTTGCCGATCATCGAATCATAGTTCGGCGGCACGAAATAGCCGTTGTACGCATGCGAATCGACGCGAATACCGGGGCCGCCCGGCATATGCCACGACGTAAGACGGCCCGGCGACGGCGTGAATTTGAACGGATCTTCCGCGTTGATACGACATTCGATCGCATGTCCGCGGAACTGGATGTCGCGCTGGCGGATCGCAAGCTTTTCGCCCGCCGCGATGCGGATCTGTTCCTGAACGATGTCGATGCCCGTGATCAGTTCGGTGACGGGGTGCTCAACCTGCACGCGCGTGTTCATTTCGATGAAGTAGAACTCGCCGTTTTCGTACAGGAACTCGAACGTGCCCGCGCCGAGATAGCCCATCTTCTTGCACGCGTCCGCGCAGCGGTCGCCGATGCGCTCGATCAGACGGCGCGCGATGCCCGGTGCCGGCGCCTCTTCGATCACCTTCTGATGGCGGCGCTGCATCGAGCAGTCGCGTTCGCCCAGCCACAGTGCGTTCTTGAACGAGTCGGCCAGGATCTGGATTTCGATGTGCCGCGGATTCTCCAGGTATTTCTCCATGTAGACCTGCGGATTGCCGAACGCGCGGCCCGCTTCTTCGCGCGTCATATTAACGGCATTCACGAGCGCCGCTTCCGTGTGCACGACGCGCATGCCGCGGCCGCCGCCGCCGCCTGCCGCCTTGATGATCACCGGATAGCCGACCGCGCGCGCAATCTTCACGATCTCCTTCGGATCTTCCGGCAACGCGCCTTCGGAACCGGGCACGCAGGGCACGCCCGTCTTGATCATCGTCTGCTTCGCGGTGACCTTGTCGCCCATCATGCGGATCGTGTCGGGGCGCGGGCCGATGAACACGAAGCCCGATTGCTCGACGCGCTCAGCGAAGTCGGCGTTTTCCGACAGGAAGCCGTAGCCGGGGTGAATCGCTTCGGCGTCCGTGACTTCCGCCGCGCTGATCAGCGCGGGCATGTTCAAGTACGAGAGGTTCGACGGTGCCGGTCCGATGCAGACCGCCTCGTCGGCGAGCTTCACATACTTGGCTTCCTTGTCGGCTTCGGAATAGACGACGACCGTCTTGACGCCGAGTTCGCGGCACGCGCGCTGGATACGGAGCGCGATTTCACCACGATTGGCAATGAGGATTTTTTCAAACATAGCGGATATTCGACTCATCAATGGGCGCCGCGGGCCGGTTCGGACGGGCGGCTGCCTCAGAGGATCGGTGGCGCGCCCGAAGAAGGAGGGCGCGCGGATGGCGAATGGCTACAGCGCGCCGCTTCAGCCGACCACGAAGAGCGGCTGGCCGTATTCGACTGCCTGGCCGTTCTCGACGAGGATTTCCTTGACGACGCCTGACTGATCCGATTCGATCTCGTTCAGGAGCTTCATTGCTTCGATGATGCAGATGGTCTGGCCTTCCTTGACCGTATCGCCGACCTGCACGAACGGATCGGCGCCCGGCGAGGGTGCGCGGTAGAACGTGCCGACCATCGGTGACGTCACGACATGGCCTTGCGGTGCCACGGCTGCGGGCGTCGCCGGCGCGCCGACGGCGGGTGCTTCACCGCCGTGAGCAGCGGGCGCCAGGCCCGGCGCGGCGTATTGCGGCGCGTAGTTGCCAGGCTGCTGGACGTAAACCGGCGGCGCGTTCTTGACGATGCGCACCTTGCCTTCGCCCTCGGTCACTTCGAGTTCGGAGATGCCGGACTCGGAGACGAGGTCGATCAGAGTCTTCAGTTTACGTAGATCCATGGGCTTTCCCCTTCAATGCGTGAAGCGCCGGCGGTTTGCCGCCAGCGCCGAATTCGTGTTTTGGGTTGTCAGTTGCGCGACGATCCGGCCGTCCCAGCGGCCAACCGGTCGAGCACATATTCGAGTGCGTACAGATAGCCCTTCCAGCCGAGGCCGCAAATCACGCCCTCTGCCTGGTCGGAGAAATACGAGTGATGCCTGAACGATTCTCGACGATGCACGTTCGACAGATGAATCTCGACGAACGGGATGCCGACGCCCGCCAGTGCGTCCCGGATCGCCACGCTGGTATGCGTGTACGCAGCGGGATTGATCACGATGAAATCGGTCTTCTCGGTCCGAGCGGCCTGAATGCGATCGACGAGCGCGCCTTCGTGATTGCTCTGGAAGGTGGCCAGTTCGACGCCGGCGTCCGCTGCGCGGTCGGCCAGCGCCTGATCGATCTGCGGGAGCGTCACGCGGCCATAGACCTCGGGTTCCCGGGTGCCGAGAAGGTTGAGGTTGGGGCCGTGCAGAACCAGCAGTCGCGTCATGGTCGGTTCGTTTTCCGTGGAATTGGGCGCACTTTAGCGCTGATTAGAGAAATTTGTCTAGTTTCTCGAACGCGCGGCACGTCTCGTGACCTTACCGGGATCGCAGCAACTCGCAGAACTTCTGACATCTTATTGTGAATATCGCCCAATCTGAGGCAAAAAGTTCTCAACTAAATGTCAAAAAGTTGTCGGAATCAGAGCGCGTCGAGCGTGCGTTTCAGCTCGTCCGGCTTGATCTGGCCGAGTTTTGTCGACCGTACGACGCCTTTTGCGTCAATTACGACCGTGTAAGGCAAACCACCCGCGTTGTTGCCGAAGGCGCGCGCGAGGTCTGCGCCGCCGAACCCGGCGACATAGATCGGATAGTTAACGGGCACCTTTTGCAGGAAGGCCTTGATGTTCTTGTCGGAATCGACGCCCAGGCCGACGAACTCGATGCCCTTCTTCGAGTATTCCTTGTGCAACGCCGACAGCGACGGCATTTCCTCGACGCACGGACCGCACCACGACGCCCAGAAGTTGATCACGACCGGGTGTCCCTTGAAACCGGCGAGTGACTGCGGCGCGCCGTCGGCATTGGTCACTTTCGCCGCCCACAGTTGATTGACGGCGTTGCTGCTGTCGGCGGGCGCCGCGTTCGCGACGCCCGCAAGGTCGTTATTGCCGAGCAGCCAGTGGCCCGCCACCGCGCCGCCCGCTGTCGCGACGACAGCCACCGCCGCGATTGCCAGAATCCGCTTCATATAGAGAGTGTGTCTGTTAAGGGTTCAGTTCGTGGAGCGCGCGGCGTCGCTTTCGTTGATCAGCGCCTGAACGGCGCGGACGTCGGCGCGCGCGGATCGTCCGCGTGCGTCAGCGCGGACTGCGCCGCGCAGGTCGTCGGTGCCATAGAGCGCGAGGTGAATCCCCACGGGCTCGGCATCGCGCCCTTCATTCGCCGGACGCCAGAGAAAGCTCAATGTTTCGACGTAGCCGCGACCCGCAAAGTGCCGCGTTTCGGAAACGTCGTACTGCATGTTCGCATTCAACAGATAAATGGCGACTTCTTTCGGGTCGTCACAGAAGGCCTGCAGATGAACATCGGAATGCTCACCCGCCGTCCCACCCAGCACCGCGCCCGTCAGATACGGATTGAACGGCGCGAGCCGCTGCATCCAGTCCAGCGCGACTTCGCGCAGCCGGCGCAACACGGCCGGCTGGCTGTCGCCCTGGAACAGCGACTGATATTCGCGGATTTCTTCCTCGATCTGGTCGTTATCCGGCAGCCATTCACCGGCGACGCGCGTTTCCCCGACCACCTGCCGCGCAGCCTTGCGCTTCGCAGTCGAGTAGTCGAGCCCGTCCTCGGCGATCATCCGCGCAGCCGCGATGGCGATTTCCTCGCGCACGCGCAGCGGATCGAAATGTGATTTGCGAACCATTCGCCAATCATACTAGAGAAAGCCTGGCGGTCTTTTTACGCCGCCGTCGCGTCGGCGGGCCTTGAGCGGGTCTGCGGCGGCCGCGCGGCGTCGCCCGGAAAAGCACGCCCGATCAAGATCGGGCGGGCCTGTCGGTTACAATAGGCGTCCTTCGCGCGAGGGCTTTCCGGTCCCCCGCGCATGTCATCTTTCCACGCAAAACACGCCTTGCGGCGCGACAGCTTTATGCACATTCACATCCTCGGCATCTGCGGCACGTTCATGGGTGGTCTCGCGGTTCTCGCGCGCAACGCCGGTCACACGGTGACGGGCTGCGACGCCGGCGTCTACCCACCGATGAGCACGCAGCTCGAGGCGCAAGGCATCACGCTGATCGAAGGCTGGGGCGTCGAGCAGCTCGACCTGAAGCCGGACCTGTTCGTGGTCGGCAACGTCGTGACGCGCGGCAATCCGCTGATGGAAGAAATCCTCAATCGCGGCCTGCCGTACACGTCCGGCCCGCAATGGCTCGGCGAGCACGTGCTGAACGGCAAGTGGGTGCTGGCCGTGGCGGGGACGCACGGCAAGACCACGACGACCTCCATGCTGACGTGGCTGCTGGAAGACGCGGGCATGAACCCGGGCTTTCTGATCGGCGGCGTGCCGCTGAATTTTGGCGTGTCGGCGCGGCTGACGGATTCAAGCTTTTTCGTGATCGAAGCTGACGAGTACGACACGGCGTTCTTCGACAAGCGCTCGAAGTTCGTCCACTACCGGCCGCGCACCGCGGTCCTGAACAACCTCGAATTCGATCACGCGGACATCTTCGCCGATCTCGCCGCGATCGAAACGCAATTTCACCACCTCGTACGCACGGTGCCGGGCATTGGCCGCGTCGTGTCGAACGGCCGCGAAGCTGCGCTGGACCGCGTTCTCACGCGCGGCTGCTGGAGCGAAGTGGAGCGCTTTGGCGTCGAAGGCGGCTGGCAGGCTTTGCCCGCTGAAGACGGCGTCGCCATCGACGAGCGCTTTGCCGTCTATCACAACGGCGAGCGGGTCGGCGTGGTCGACTGGCAGGTGCAAGGCGAGCACAACCGCATGAACGCGATCGCCGCGATCGCCGCCGCGCGCCACATCGGCGTGCCGCCCGCGCAGGCCGCAAAGTCGCTTTCGACATTCCGCAACGTGAAGCGGCGGATGGAAGTGCGCGGCAGCGTCGACGGCGTGACGGTCTACGACGATTTCGCGCATCACCCGACAGCTATCCAGACAACGGTCGCCGGTCTGCGCACGCGCATCGGCCGCGGCGAAAACGGCAAACACGCGCGCATTCTCGCCGTGCTTGAACCGCGCTCGAACACGATGAAGCTCGGCGTGATGAAGGCGCAATTGCCCGCTAGCCTCGTCGACGCCGATCTCGTATTCGGCTACGGCGCGCCCGCGGGCAAAGACGCGCTCGGCTGGAATCTGGCCGAAGCGCTCGCGCCGATGGGCGACAAGGCGCAAGCCTTCAACGACATCGACACGCTCGTCAAATCCGTCGTGGCGGCCGCGCGGCCGGGCGATCAGGTGCTCGTGATGAGCAACGGCGGCTTTGGCGGCGTGCACCAGAAACTGCTCGACGCGCTGTCGGCGCGTCCCACGGCGCAGGCGCGGGGCGTCGCGTGATTCTCTATCTGCACGGGTTCCGCTCGTCGCCCAATTCGTTCAAGGCGCGCGTGATGGCCGAGCGTCTTGCGGTGCTTGGCCGCAGCGCCGAATGGTGCTGTCCGATGCTGCCCGTGTCGCCGCTGGAAACCGTGTCGCTCGTCGAAGAACGGGTCGCGGCGGCGAATCCGGAGCAGGTGACGGTGATCGGCAGCTCGCTGGGCGGCTACTTCGCGACGCATCTCGCCGAGAAACACGGCTGGCGCGCCGTACTGCTGAATCCCGCTGTGGTGCCGGAGCGCGATCTCAGCCACTATCTCGGCGAGCAGCCGCTGTGGCATGGCGGCGGCAGCATCGTCGTCGAGCCGCGTCATCTTGATGAGTTGCGTGCGTTAGGCGTCGCGCGCATCACCCGCCCCGAACGCTATTATCTGTTTGCTGCCACCGGCGACGAAGTGCTCGATTACCGCGAAATGCTCGCGCACTATCCCGGCGTGCAGACCAGACTGATCGAAGGCAGCGACCACGCGATCAGCGAGTTTCCCGACTATGTCGACGACGTGCTCGCGTTTTGCGACGCAGCCGACGCCGACACTGAGCCGCCCGCACCACGCGAGGCGGCATGATCCGATGATCCGCACACGCCGCGCACGATGAAGCGCAAGGCACGCGCGTTGCGGACCACCACACAGAACACGACGCCGACGCGCGAAGCAACAGCACTGCGCGCCGGCCGACGCAAGCCAGAACGAGAGTATTGAGTGAACGTTTTCTTCGAGGAATCGGGTAGTTTCAAGGCCGGCAACGTGATGTCGCGTCAAGGCGACGCGTTTCAGGTCGAACTGCCGGGCGGACGCCGCGCGAAAGTTCGCGCGAAAGACGTGCTGATGGAGTTCGAGAAGCCGTCGGCGGGGGAACTGATGGAACAGGCCGATGCCGCCGCACAGGACATCGATCTGGACTTTCTGTGGGAATGCGCGCCTGAAGACGAATTCCCGTTTGCCACGCTCGGCGCCGAATACTTTGGCGAGTCGTTCGGGCCCGTCGAGCGCGCCGCGCTGATTTTGCGCATGCACGGTTCGCCCATCTATTTCCGCCGCAAGGGGCGCGGCCAGTATCAGCGCGCGCCGGAAGAGCAACTGAAGATGGCGCTCGCGTCGCTGGAGCGCAAGCGTCAGCAGGCGCTCGTGCAGCAGGGCTACGAAGAGGAACTGAAGGCGGGCCGTCTGCCGGACGGATTCCAGAGCAAGGCGCTCGGCCTCTTGACGAAGCCCGACAAGAACGCGATCGAATACAAGGCGCTCGAAGCGGCAGCGGCGGCGCGCGGTATTTCGATGGCGCGTCTGATGCTCGAATGCGGCGGCATTCCGTCGGCGCGCGCGCTGCACGAAGCGCGCTTCCTGTCGGAATTCTTCCCGCACGGCACGGGTTTTCCGCCCGTGACGATCGGTGCGCTGCCGGAAGATCTGCCGCAGGCCGAAATCGAAGCGTTCTCGATCGACGACGTGACCACGACGGAAATCGACGATGCGTTCTCCGTCGAGCATCTGTCCGACGGACGCGTGCGGATCGGCATTCACATCGCGGCGCCGGCGCTGGGCATCGAACGCGGCGATGCCGTCGATGCGGTCGCGCGCGGCCGTCTGTCGACCGTTTACATGCCGGGCGACAAGATCACGATGCTGCCCGATTCCGTCGTGGAAAAATTCACGCTGGCCGAAGGCGGTTTGCGCCCGGCGCTGTCGCTGTACAGCATCGTGAACCGCGAGACGCAGGAAATCGTCGTCAGCGAAACGCGTGCCGAACTGGTCTACGTGAAGAACAATCTGCGCCACAACACGCTCGACGAACTCGTCACGGAAGAGGCGCTCGCCAATGGCACGGGCGACTATCCGCACAAGGAAGACATCGCGGTACTGTGGCCGTTTGCGCAGGCGCTGTTCGAGAAGCGCCAGCTCGCGCGCGCCGGTTTCGGCCTCAGGCGCGAAGTGCAGCGCAATACGGACTTCAATTTCTACGTCGAAGGCGAGCATGTGAGCATCACCCCGCGCCGCCGCGGTTCGCCGCTCGATACGATCGTCGCTGAACTGGCGATTCTCGCGAACTCGACGTGGGGCGCGTTCCTGCACGATCACGGCGTGCCCGGCATCTATCGCTCGCAGCGCGCGTTCGGCGCGCCGACAGGACCGAAGCGCACCCGGATGCAGACGACGGCCGCGCCGCACGAAGGTCTCGGCGTGTCGCAGTACGCATGGAGCACATCGCCGCTGCGCCGCTACGTCGACCTCGTCAACCAGTGGCAACTGATCGCGTGCGTGCAGCACGGCGTGACGGCGAAGCTCGCGGCGCCGTTCAAGCCGAAGGACGCCGACCTGTTCGCCGTCGTGCAAGGCTTCGATGACACTTACACCGCGTACGCCGATCATCAGCGTCGCATGGAGTATTTCTGGTGTCTGCGCTGGCTCACGCAAGAGGGCAAGAAGCAGGTGGTCGCTTCCGTCGTGAAGGGCGATCTCGTGCGTCTCGAAGACGTGCCGCTGCTGCTGCACGTGCCGGGTCTCGGCGTGCATGCGCGCGGCACGCGGCTGATGCTCGAAGTGATGTCGGTGGATGAACTGACGGTCGAGGCGTCGGTGCGGCCGTTGCACGTGCTCGACGCACCGACCGTGACGAGCGGCACGGAAGAAGAGGAAGAGACCGAAGAAGAAATCATCGACGCCGCCGACGAATCCGCCGAAAGCGAAGCCGAAGCGCAAGCCGAAGCCGATACGGCCGCAGCGGAGGGCGAGCAGCCCGCCGACTCGAACGATCCAACGCAACATGCGACGGAGCAGGGCCAATGACGACCGACACGACGACCCAACGCGACCGCTACGCGGTGATCGGCAATCCGATCGCGCACAGCAAGTCGCCGCTCATCCACGCGCGCTTTGCCGAGCAGACGGGCGAACCCGTCGAATATGGCCGCCTGCTCGCGCCCGTCGATCAGTTCGAGTCGCACGTGCGGGCCTTCATCGCCGAAGGCGGGCGCGGCATGAACGTCACCGTGCCGTTCAAGCTCGACGCGCACGCGTTCGCGACCGCGCTGTCGCCGCGTGCGGCGGCGGCGGGCGCGGTGAACACGCTGCGCTTCGAGAAAGACGGCGGCGTTTACGGCGACAACACGGATGGCTTTGGCCTCGTGCGCGACATCGAAGTGAATCTGGGCGTGTCGTTGAAGAACGCGCGCGTGCTGCTGCTCGGCGCGGGCGGTGCGGCGCGCGGCGTCGTGCTGCCGATGCTCGAACGCAAGCCGCAATCGCTCACCATCGTGAACCGCACGGTATCGAAGGCCGAGGCGCTGGTTGCACAATTCGCCAGCGCGGCCAGCGACGCCGCATGCCGTCTGACGGGCGGCAGCGCGCAGACGATTGAAACGGGCGCCTATGACGTGATCGTCAACGCGACGGCAAGCAGCCTCGACGCGGCGCTGCCCGAGTGCGACGACGGCGCGTTCGGCGCGGGCACGCTCGCGTACGACATGATGTACGGCGCGCAGCCGACCGTCTTCATGCAGCACGCCAACCAGCTCGGCGCGCGCGCGGCCGATGGCCTCGGCATGCTGGTCGAGCAGGCGGCGGAATCGTTCTTCGTGTGGCGCGGCGTGCGTCCCGACGGCGCGCCCGTGCTCGCCGCGCTGCGCGAGATGCTGCGCGCGCCGCAAAGCGCGTGAGCGGCTGAGCGGCTCAACGCAAGCGACGCGCCTCCAGATTCCACGACATGGCGACGACAATGACGAAGACGAGGCGCGCGAAGGGGCAGCAGGCCGGCGCGAGTCCCGCACGCTGGGTGATGTATGCCGGCGCGGTCTTCGTCGTTGCGTGGGTCGCTACACAGCTGTTCTATTTCGCGCAGATCGCCGTGTGGAACTCCGTGAATCCGCAATCGACGGCGTTCATGCGCTCCGATGCCTGGCGTCTTTCGCAAGACCGTCCCGATCTGTCGATCCAGCACACGTGGGTTCCCTACGATCAGATCTCACGCAATCTGAAGCGCGCGATCATCGCTTCGGAAGATGCGAACTTCGCCACGAACAACGGCTACGAAACGGACGCGATTCTCCAGGCATGGGAGAAAAACAAGGCGCGCGGCAAGATCGTCAGAGGCGGCTCCACGATCACGCAGCAGCTCGCGCGCAATCTGTTCCTGTCGCGTGAAAAGAGCTATATCCGCAAAGGCCAGGAGCTGATCATCACATGGATGCTCGAGACGCTGATGGACAAGGAGCGCATCTTCGAGATCTATCTGAATTCGGTTGAATGGGGCAATGGCGTGTACGGTGCGGAGGCGGCGGCGCGCTATTACTTCAAGACGTCGGCCGCGAACCTGACGGCCGGCCAGTCGGCCCGGCTCGCGGTGATGCTGCCGAGGCCGAAATACTTCGACGAGCATCGTACTTCCAGCTACCTCACGCAACGCGCACGGGTGATCGCGCGCAGGATGGGCGCGGCCGAACTGCCGGACTGAGTTCCGAACGCGCTATGGCTACAGAAACGGCGGGTCCCGCAACGGGACCCGCCGTTTTGCTTTCTGCATAGGCGCGCATCGCCCGATTTCGCCAGTTCCCAACATATGGACGTTGCGCTCATATGTTGGTGAATCTCAAAAAAGCGCCCTACAATCCGGTTCAACAAGCCGACACCGGCCAGAAACACCGCATCGTCGCCAGCGCAAAACGCGCGGCGTACGCCGCGGGACGAAAATCGGAGACACCACGCCATGCCTTCCAGCACCTTGCTGCACGACCCGCTTGCGCCAACCCGCGCGAACCACGCGCAGCTTCGAATCACGCCCGACGCGCACCTTCACGCCGGCATTTCGCGGTAACTCACCTTTTGTCTGTTGCCAGTCGCCATGAACAAAGCGATGACCTCTCACGTCGAGTCCGAAGCGCCCGAGGCGCCTGAAGTCGAAGCGCCGCGCAAGCCCGCCGCGCGTCCCGCCAACGGTGTCGTCGTGCCGACGCCGCCCGCCGACACGATCGGCCTGCCGAGCACGCTGCTCGACATCACGCCGCAGCAAGCCGGCACGCAGACGCTGCTGCGCGGCCTCGCGATTCTCGAAGCGGCCGCCGCGGGCGTGCGCGATCTGCGCACCTTCGGCGCCGCGCTCGGCACGACGCGCAGCACCACGCACCGTCTCGTTAGCAGCCTCGTGCAGGCGCGCTATCTGCGCCAGGTTCAGGGCGGCTACCTGCTCGGTCCGAAGCTGATCGAGCTCGGCACGATCGCGCTCGAGCAGATGCCGCTCACGACCGTCGCGCGCCCGCATCTGGCGTCGCTCGCTGAACTGACGCACGACACGATCCACCTCGGCGTGCGCGACGGCGACGACGTGCTGTACATCGACAAGATTCCCGGCACGCGCGGCCTCGAAATGCGCTCGCGCGTCGGCCACCGGATGCCGCTCGCATCGACGGGTATCGGCAAGGCGATGATGCTCGACCTCGGTCCCGACCAGTGGCAGTCGCTGTTCGACGCGTCGCGTCGCGCGCTCGCAGGCGTCAGCTTCAAGCCCGACAACCGGCCCGACCAGCAGACCTTCATGCAGCGCATGACGAACTACTCGGCAGGCGGCTTCACGTTCGATCTCGAAGAGAACGAAGCGTCGATCCGCTGCGTGGCCGCGCCCGTGCGCGATGCGTCGGGTTCGATCGTCGCAGCGCTGTCGGTCGCAAGCACGATTCCGTACATGTCGCTTGAGCGCATGGACGAGCTGATTCCCGTCGTGCAGCGCGAGGCGCGCGCGATTTCGGAAGAACTGGGCTGGCGTGTTCCGCAACCGACTACCCGCAGGATCAAACGATGACTCAGACGGGCTCGACCCTGTCCACGGAACAAGCACAGCCGGCGCAGACGGCAGCAGCGGCGGGTCATGCGGCATCGGCCGCACTGATCGCGCTCGACTGGGGCACGACGTCGCTGCGCGCCTATCTGTTCGACGCGAACGGCGCAGTGCTGGAAACGCGCGCGTCGACGGCGGGCATCATGAATCTGCCGCGCCCGGCGGCGGAAGGCGGCTTCGACGCGGCGTTCGATGCTGTCGTCGGTGCATGGCTGGACCGCGCGCCCGAGCTGCCCGTGATCGCGGCTGGCATGGTCGGCAGCGCGCAAGGCTGGAAGGAAGCGCCGTACGTGAATGCGCCCGCGAGCGCCGACGCGCTCGTCGACGGCATCGTGCGCGTGCAGACGGCGCGCGGCGTGCCGCTGAATATCGTCCCCGGCGTGCTGCAGAACGGCGAGCTGCCGAACGTGATGCGCGGCGAGGAAACGCAGATTTTCGGCGCGCTGGCCTGCGTGGAACCGTCGGCGGCGGGCAAGGGCCTGCTGATCGGCCTGCCGGGCACGCACGCGAAATGGGTGATGGTGCGCGACGCGAAGATCGAGCGCTTCGACACGTTCATGACGGGTGAAGTCTTCGCGGCACTCTCCGAGCACACGATTCTCGGTCGTACGATGCTCACGCCCGACCAGCCCGACACCGATGCTTTTCTGCGCGGCGTGCGAGTCGCGCGCGACAAGGGCAAGGCCGGCGTGCTCGCAACGATTTTCAGCACGCGCACGCTGGGCCTGACGGGCCAGCTCGCGCGTGAGCAGCAACCCGATTATCTGTCCGGCCTGCTGATCGGCCACGAACTGAGCGGCCTCGAAGCGGCGCTCGCGCAACAGCAATCGACGCTCGCCGGCAGCGCGCTGCAACTGATCGGCAACGAGGCGCTGTGCGAACGCTACCGGCTCGCGCTCGCGCAATTCGGCTGCCATCAGGCGGACCTCGTGAAGCAGGCGACCGAGCGCGGCTTGTGGCGCATCGCGGCGCAAGCGGGTCTCGTCAGCGAAGCGTCGGGCGCCGCTCAGGCCACCTGAAGCGCGAACCGGAACGCGACCTGAACAAGAGCCGCGCCGGCGCGCAACGAACCCAAGGAACCGACATGTCACTCGATCTGAATCTGCCCGCACCGTACCAGCCGCACGCCGGCCTGATGGCTGCGTTTGAAGCGTGCCCGCTGGTCGCGATTCTGCGCGGCATCACGCCCGCCGATGCCGCCGATCACGGCCGCGCGCTGTACGAAGCGGGCTTTCGCATCATCGAAGTGCCGCTCAATTCGCCGAACCCGTTCGACAGCATCGCGGCGATCCGCCAGGCGCTGCCTGCCGACGCCATCATCGGCGCGGGCACGGTGCTGCGCGGCGAACTCGTGCACGACGTGAAGGCGGCGGGTGGCGAACTGATCGTGATGCCGCACAGCGACCCCGAAGTCGTGACGACGGCGAAGTCGCTCGCGATGGCATGCGCGCCGGGCGTCGCAACGCCGACGGAAGCCTTTATCGCGCTGAAGAACGGCGCGGACGTGCTGAAGATGTTCCCCGCCGAGCAGCTCGGCTGCCAGGTCGTGAAAGCGTGGCGGGCGGTGATTCACAAGGACGTGCCGCTGCTTCCCGTCGGCGGAGTCTTGCCGGACAACATGGGGCCGTTCCTCTCCGCGGGCGCGAACGGATTCGGCCTCGGCTCGGCGCTGTACAAGCCGGGCCAGCCGGCAACGACGACGGCTTTGCATGCAAAGGCGTTCATCAACGGTCTGCGCATCGCGCGCGCGGGCGTGAAGAAATGAAACGGCTGCAAGGCAAGGTCGCGCTGGTGACGGGTGCGGGACGCGGCATCGGCGCGGCGATCGCGACGGCGTTCGCGCGCGAGGGCGCCGCTGTCGTGCTCGCGGAACTCAACATCGAAACCGCGCAGCGCACGGCCGCCGACATCGCCACGCAAACGGGTGGCAAGACGCTCGCCGTGCAGACGGACGTCACGCAATCCGCGTCCGTGCAGCGCGCGGTGAGCGAAGGCGAAAGCGCCTTCGGCCCGATCGACGTGCTGGTGAACAACGCAGGCATCAACGTGTTTTGCGACCCGCTGACGATGACCGACGAAGACTGGCGCCGCTGTTTCGCCGTCGATCTGGACGGCGTGTGGAACGGCTGCCGCGCGGTGCTGCCGGGGATGGTCGAGCGCGGCGCGGGCAGCATCGTGAACATCGCGTCGACACACTCGTTCAAGATCATTCCGGGCTGCTTCCCGTATCCCGTCGCGAAGCACGGCGTGATCGGGCTGACGCGCGCGCTCGGCATCGAATACGCGCCGCGCAACGTGCGCGTGAATGCGATCGCGCCGGGTTACATCGAAACGCAGTTGACGCGCGACTGGTGGGACGGTCAGACCGACCCCGCCGCCGCGAAGCAGGCGACGCTCGATCTGCAGCCGATGAAGCGCATCGGCAAGCCGGAAGAAGTGGCGATGACAGCCGTATTTCTCGCGTCGGATGAAGCGCCTTTCATCAACGCGAGTTGCATCACCGTTGATGGCGGGCGCTCGGCGCTTTACCACGACTAAAGCGTATCGAAGAATAAAGCAGTAGCGAAGGAACAGAAAAAGCAGCAAAGCCGCCCCGCAAACGGGGCGACGGTGTGAACCGCCTGACGCGCTGGCCGCGTGTGTCGGTGGCGGTACAAGAAGACGCGGCCGATAACCTTCTCGTTACTCATTAGTCAGGAGACACGCATTATGAAACGCAGAATTTTCCTCACGCTGGCAGCAGCGGCGACGGCGGTGCTCTTCAACGCACCCGTCGCGCAAGCTGCCGACCCGGTCAAGATCGGCTTCCTCGTGAAGCAGCCTGAAGAGCCGTGGTTCCAGGACGAGTGGAAGTTCGCCGAAGCCGCTGCCAAGGAAAAGGGCTTCACGCTGGTGAAGATCGGCGCGCCGTCGGGTGAGAAGGTCATGAGCGCAATCGACAACCTCGCTGCGCAAAAGGCACAAGGCTTCGTGATTTGCACGCCGGACGTGAAGCTCGGACCGGGCATCGTCGCGAAGGCGAAGGCTGACGGCCTGAAGATGATGACGGTCGACGACCGACTCGTCGACGGCGCAGGCAAGCCGATCGAATCGGTGCCGCACATGGGCATCTCGGCTTACAACATCGGCAAGCAGGTCGGTGAAGGCATCGCGGCTGAAATCAAGAAGCGCGGCTGGGACATGAAGGATGTCGGCGCGATCGACGTGACCTACGAACAGCTGCCGACGGCGCATGACCGCACGGCTGGCGCAACCGACGCGCTGATCGCCGCCGGTTTCCCGAAGGCCAACATCATCGCCGCGCCGCAATCGAAGACCGATACGGAAAACGCGTTCAACGCAGCCAACATCGCGCTGACGAAGAATCCGAACTTCAAGCACTGGGTTGCCTACGGCCTGAACGACGAAGCCGTGCTGGGCGCCGTGCGTGCAGCGGAAGGCCGCGGCTTCAAGGCCGACAACATGATCGGCATCGGCATTGGCGGCTCGGACTCGGCGTTGAACGAGTTCAAGAAGCCGAACCCGACGGGCTTCTTCGGCACGGTGATCATCAGCCCGAAGCGCCACGGCGAAGAGACGTCCGAACTGATGTACGCGTGGATCACGCACGGCAAGGAACCGCCGAAGCTTACGCTGACGACGGGCATGCTGGCCACGCGCGACAACGTCGGCGAAGTGCGTGAAAAGATGGGTCTCGCGTCGAAGTAAGCGGGCAAATAAGCGGGACGAACGCGCGTGAGTGCGCATGAGCGGCACTCACGCGCCGCGCGCTCCGTCGGCGATCGGCGGAGCGCGCAGGACGGAACGGTTCAGAAGCAGAGGGACAAGCCATCGTGAACTGCGCACCAGGCGAACGGCTGCGGCATGCACGACGGTTCAATCGAAGTAACAGGAGGCAAAGTGTCAGCGACGCTGCGTTTTGACAATATCGGCAAGGTGTTTCCAGGCGTGCGTGCGCTCGACGGCATCTCTTTCGACGTGCACGCCGGCCAGGTGCATGGCCTGATGGGCGAAAACGGCGCAGGGAAATCGACCCTGCTGAAGATTCTCGGCGGTGAATATCAGCCGGATTCCGGCCGCGTGATGATCGACGGCAACGAAGTGCGTTTTGCAAGTGCGGGCGCATCGATTGGTTCGGGCATTGCGGTGATTCACCAGGAACTGCAGTACGTGCCCGATCTGACGGTAGCGGAGAACCTGCTGCTCGGCCGCTTGCCGAACACGGTCGGCTTCGTGAAGAAGGCCGATGCCAAGCGCTATGTGCGCGAGCAGCTCGCGGCGATGGGCGTGGATCTCGATCCGAATGCGAAGCTGCGCAAGCTGTCGATCGCGCAACGCCAGATGGTCGAAATCTGCAAGGCGCTGATGCGCAACGCTCGCGTGATCGCGCTCGACGAGCCGACCAGCTCGCTGTCGCACCGCGAAACGGAAGTGCTGTTCAAGCTGGTGCGCAATCTGCGCGCCGACAACCGCGCGCTGATCTACATCTCGCACCGGATGGACGAGATCTATCAGCTGTGCGACGCGTGCACGATTTTCCGCGACGGCCGCAAGGTCGCGTCCCATCCGACGCTTGAAGGCGTGAGCCGCGACACGATCGTGGCCGAAATGGTCGGCCGCGAAATCTCGGACATCTACGGCTACCGGCCGCGTGAACTCGGCGAAGTGCGCTTCTCGGTGAAGAACATCGAAGGCCGCCCGCTGACGGAACCGGCCAGTTTCGAGGTGCGGCGCGGCGAGATCGTCGGCTTCTTCGGGCTGGTGGGCGCGGGCCGCAGCGAACTGATGCACCTGATCTACGGCGACGATCCGAAGAAGGGCGGCGAACTGGTGCTCGACGGCAAGCCGATCAAGGTGAAGAGCGCCGGCGAAGCGATCCGCCAGGGCATCGTGCTGTGCCCGGAAGACCGCAAGGAAGAAGGCATCGTCGCGATTGCTTCAGTAGCGGAGAACATCAATATCAGCTGTCGCCGTCATTATCTGAAGGCGGGGCTGTTTCTCGATCGCAAGAAGGAAGCCGAAACGGCTGACCGCTTCATCAAGCTGCTGAAGATCAAGACGCCGAGCCGCCGCCAGAAGATCCGTTTTCTGTCGGGCGGCAACCAGCAGAAGGCGATTCTGTCGCGCTGGCTGGCCGAGCCGGATCTGCGCGTCGTGATTCTCGACGAGCCGACGCGCGGCATCGACGTCGGCGCGAAGCACGAAATTTATAACGTGATTTACGAGTTGGCCCAGCGCGGCTGCGCGATCGTGATGATTTCGTCGGAACTGCCGGAAGTGCTGGGCGTGTCCGACCGGATTCTCGTGATGCGCCAGGGGCGCATTTCGGGCGAACTGCCGCGCAGCGCCGCCACCGAGCAATCGGTGCTGAACCTCGCGCTGCCGAAGAGCTCGACGACGGCGCAGGCGGCCTGAACGCGTACGCGCGCCGGCCGGGTGAAACGAAAACCGCAAGACATCTGTAACTGACAGGATCTACAACAGTCCTGTAACCCGTGGGGAACGGGAGGAGTGAACCAAATGCAAGCCAGAGAAAACCTCGCGCAACAGGCCGCCAAGAGCGCCGCTGAAGCGCTGATCCCGCAAGCCAACGACAAGCAGAAGTGGTGGCAGCAGATCACGGAATACAGCCTGATCGTGATCTTCGTCGTGATGTTCATCACGATGTCGCTGACCGTCGATCACTTCTTCTCGATCGAGAACATGCTCGGTCTCGCGCTGTCGATTTCGCAGATCGGCATGGTCGCGTGCACGATGATGTTCTGTCTCGCGTCGCGTGACTTCGACCTGTCCATCGGCTCGACAGTCGCCTTTGCCGGCGTGTTGTGCGCAATGGTGCTCAACGCGACGGGTAACACGTTCATCGCGATCATCGCCGCCGTTGTCGCGGGTTCGGTGATCGGCTTCGTCAACGGCGCGGTGATCGCGTATCTGCGCATCAACGCGCTGATCACGACGCTCGCGACGATGGAAATCGTGCGCGGCCTCGGCTTCATCGTGTCGCACGGTCAGGCTGTGGGCGTGTCGTCGGATACGTTCATCGCGCTCGGCAGCCTGTCGATGTTCGGCGTGTCGCTGCCCATCTGGGTGACGCTGGTGTGCTTCATCGTGTTCGGCGTGATGCTGAATTCGACGGTGTACGGCCGCAATACGCTGGCGATCGGCGGCAATCCGGAAGCGTCGCGTCTCGCCGGTATCAACGTCGAGCGCACGCGCGTCTACATCTTCCTGATTCAGGGCGCGGTGACGGCGCTGGCGGGTGTGATTCTCGCGTCGCGTATCACGTCGGGTCAGCCGAACGCTGCCGAAGGCTTCGAGCTGAACGTGATTTCGGCGTGCGTGCTGGGCGGCGTGTCGCTGCTCGGCGGCCGCGCGACGATTTCGGGCGTCGTGATCGGCGTGCTGATCATGGGCACCGTCGAAAACGTGATGAACCTGATGAACATCGACGCGTTCTATCAGTACCTCGTGCGCGGTGCGATCCTGCTCGCGGCGGTGCTGCTGGACCAGTTGAAGAATCGCGGTTCGCGTGACTGATTAGCGACTGATTTCTCTTAACGCTCAACGCCAGAAGAAGGAAACCGAACGATGTCGTCTCCCGCCTGCGCGAACGCGCGTGAAGAACAGGGCGTCTACGCGCGCTATCCGAGCCTCGTGGATCGCACGGTGCTGATCACGGGCGGCGCGACGGGCATCGGCGCATCGTTCGTCGAGCATTTCGTGGCGCAGGGCGCGCGCGTCGCGTTCTTCGATATCGACGAAACGGCGGGCGACGCGCTCGCCGATCAACTCGGCGATTCGCGTCACAAGCCGCTTTTTCTGCGAGTCGATCTGACCGACATCGACGCGCTGAAGAAGGCGATCGCCGACGTGCGCGCGGCGCTCGGCCCGATTGAAGTGCTGGTGAACAACGCGGCGAACGACAAGCGCCACAAGATCGAAGACGTGACGCCCGAATCGTTCGACGCAGGTATCGCCGTCAATATCCGTCACCAGTTCTTCGCAGCGCAAGCCGTCGCCGACGACATGAAGGCGGCGCAGCGCGGCTCGATCATCAATCTCGGCTCGATCAGCTGGATGCTGAAGAATGGCGGCTATCCCGTGTACACGCTGGCGAAGTCGGCTGTACAGGGACTGACGAAGGGACTCGCGCGCGATCTCGGCCACTTCGGCATTCGCGTGAACGCGCTGGTGCCGGGCTGGGTGATGACGGACAAGCAAAAGCGCTTGTGGCTCGACGACGCCGGGCGTCTCGCGATCAAGCAAGGCCAGTGCATCGACGCCGAGCTGCTGCCCGACGACCTCGCGCGGATGGCGCTGTTCCTCGCCGCCGACGACAGCCGCATGATCACCGCGCAGGACATCATCGTCGATGGAGGCTGGGCATGAGCGACACGATCACCAACGTTCAGGCTGCATTGCTGGTCGATTCGAAATGCACGCTGGGCGAAGGCGCAACGTGGGACGCGCGCAGCGGCCTTTTCTACTGGACGGATATTGAAGGCGCGCGGCTCTGGCGTTACGATCCGCGCGATGGCCGCAGCACGTTCTGGCGCATGCCGGAGCGGCTGTCGACTTTCGCGTTGTGCGCCGATCCGCATTACATGCTGTTGGGTCTCGCATCGCGGCTGGCTTTCTTCGACCTTGCAACGAGCGAGATCGAGTCGATCGTCGAGGTCGAGCCGGGCATGAACACGCGCGTCAATGACGGGCGCTGCGATCGCCAGGGACGCTTCGTGTTCGGCACGAAGGATGAAGCGTCGCCGGTGCAGGCGATCGGCGGGTTTTACCGGCTGAATCATGATCTGTCGCTCGAACGTCTGGCATTGCCTTCGCCCGCGATTTCGAACAGTATCGCGTTCAGCCCCGACGGCGCGACGATGTACTTCTGCGATTCGCCGACGCTCGAAATCCGCGCGTGCGATTACCTCGCGGACGGCGGCGTCGCGAACGAGCGGCTGTTCGTGAAGCTGACCGACAAGACGGGCGAGCCTGACGGTTCGACGGTCGATAGCGAAGGCGGCCTGTGGAATGCGCAGTGGGGCGGACGGCGCGTGGTGCGCTACGACGCGAGCGGCGTGGAGACGGAGCGCGTCGACGTGCCGACCGTGCAGCCCAGTTGTGTCGCGCTGGGCGGCGCGCAACTCGGCACGCTGTATGTGACGAGCGCGCGCGTCGGGCTCGATGCGCAGGCGCTGGCGGGCGATACGCGCGCCGGCGGCGTGTATGTCGCGACGCAGGGCCGGCGCGGTTTGCCGGAGCCGGTGTTCAAGGGATCGCCCGCGGCGAAGCGCGGAGCGTAACGCAAGCGAACTAAAACATCTTCGCAGTATCCGAAGCAAGGTAGTCCACGCCCCAAAGGCAGTCAGATTTGGGGCGCGCAACAAAACTCAGGAGGCGGCCGCGACGACGTGCCGCCCGCACAAGCAGCCATCTGTTCTCCGATGCGCCGATCATGCCGTCCGATGCCTCTCGTGGGAGTGTGATATGACTGTCGCGAATTCTGCTGTCCCATCTTCTCCACAATCCCGCGCGCGCCGTGCCCGGCTCGCGGCCACCGTGCAGCCGGTGCTGGCCGGGCCGAGTACGTCCGCGGTGGCGGTCGGCGCGGGAAGCGCCGCCGACGTCGCGTGCGTGACGCTCGCCAATTCGCTGCTGCGGCTCGATGTGGCGCCGTCGCTCGGCGGCGGAATCACGCGCTTCGACTTTCGCAACGAAGGCACGCTCGTGCCCGTGTTCCGGCGCTGCCGTCATGTCGATGCGGACACCGACGCGAACGACCTCGCGTGCTACTCGCTGCTGCCGTATTCGAACCGGATCGGCGGCGGACAATTCATGCTCGGCGAGCGCGCGATCGACGTGCCGTGCAACCGCTCGGGCGAGCCGCTGCCGATTCACGGCGACGGCTGGCTCGCGAACTGGACCATCGCGGCCTCTGACGCCGAAAACCTCACACTGACGCTCGACCGTCGCGACGGCAAGCCGTACGCGTATCGCGCGACGCAGACTTATGCGCTCGATGGTTCGACGCTTGTCATCACGCTCGAAGTCGAAAACACCGGCCGCGAAGCGATGCCGTTCGGCCTCGGCGTGCATCCGTTTCTGGTGCGCGATGCCGACACGCAACTGTCGGCGGCCGCGGCGGGCTTGTGGCTGTCGGACGAAGACTGGCTGCCCGTGCGCCATGTGCCTGTGCCGCCCGCATGGCAGTTCGGCGTTGCGTATCCGTTGCCGCGTTCGCTCGTCAATCACGCGTTCACCGGCTGGAGCGGACATGCGACGGTCGTGTGGCCGAAGCGCCGCCTGTCGCTGACGATGTCGTCGAGCACCGAGTACTACATTCTCTACACGCCGACGTCGAAGGACTTTTTCTGCTTCGAACCCGTCGATCACCCGATCAACGCGATGAACCTGCCGGGCGGTGCCGCCGACAACGGCATGACGATGCTCGCGCGCGGCCAGCGGCTTGCGCGCTCGTTCAGCTTCGCGGTCGAGCGCACAGGACTGCGCGCGATGGCGGGTGGGCACGCGACGAAGCGCGGGTAGCAAGGCCGGGGCAGTAAGGGCGGGCAGCCGAAGCGGGCCGATCGCGGATGCGGCCCGCAATGCGCCGCGCGAGTAAAATACGCGGCTCATCCGTTACCCGCGCGCCGCGAGATTTCCTATGTCCACATTCATCCAGACGCTCGACCACGCATGGCACACGACGAATTCGCTGCTGTGCGTCGGCCTCGATCCCGAGCCGACCAGGTTTCCCGGCGCGTACGCCAACCGTTCTGACGCGATCTTCGATTTCTGCAAGAGGATCGTCGACGCAACAGCGCCTTACGCATCGTCGTTCAAGCCGCAAATTGCCTACTTCGCCGCGCATCGCGCCGAAGAGCAGCTCGAGCAGCTGATCGCGCACATTCACCTGAAGCATCCGGGTCTGCCCGTGGTTCTGGACGCGAAGCGCGGCGATATCGGCAGCACGGCCGAGCAGTACGCGCGCGAAGCGTTCGACCGTTATCGCGCCGATGCCGTCACCGTGAATCCGTACATGGGCTTCGATTCGATCGAGCCGTATCTGGAGCACGACGGCAAGGGCGTGATCGTGCTGTGCCGGACGTCGAATCCGGGCGGCTCGGACCTGCAGTTTCTGGAGACGGAAGGCCGTCCGCTGTATCAGACGGTCGCGCGGCTCGCGGCGGAAAAGTGGAACGCGAAGGGCCAGCTGGGTCTGGTGGTCGGCGCGACGTTCCCGAAGGAAATCGAAGTGGTGCGCGGCATTGTCGGCGACATGCCGCTGCTGATTCCAGGTATCGGCGCGCAAGGCGGCGATGTCGAAGCGACGGTTCGGGCGGGCCGCACGGCAGCGGGCGCGGGCATGCTGATCAATTCGTCGCGTGCGATTCTGTACGCGGGCAAGGGCGACGATTGGGTCGAAGCCGCCGCGCAGGCCGCGAAGGATACGCGCGACCGAATCAACGCGTTTCGTTAAAGCGCAGCTTTTATGCTGGGAAGGCCGGTGCCGGTCAAGGGCCGACCGGCCCAAGCTTCGCGACGAGATCCCGATGCTGCGGATACTCGCGCACCAACGCGTCGACATCCGCAATCTCGAACTCGCTGAACTCGAAGCCCGGCGCGACCGTGCAGCCGACGAGCGCAACGCTCGCCGCGTCGTCGCATTGCGCGGCGAACCAACGGCCAGACGCCACAACGGACTGAAACACGCAGTCGGCATGTTCGAGCGCGTTACCCAGACGATGAACGGTGAGCAAGCCGTCGTCTTCCAGCACATAGACGTTGAGCGGATCGCCGGCGTAGAAATGCCAGACTTCGTCCGACTGAATGCGGTGCCACGCAGAGTGCGCGCCGTCGCAAAGCAGGTAGTAGATCGCCGTGGAGGCGGAGCGGGAATCGGCGGAACCTTCGCGGCGGATCGAATCGGGCGAACGGTATGTCTCGCGAAAGAACCCGCCTTCGGGATGTGGCTGGAGATCGAAGCGGCGAATCAGTTCATCGCGGTCGATGTGACGGGCCATGATTGTCTGCTGTAGTTGAGAACCGTAAAGCTCAGCGCTCCCGCTCGTCGAGCAAGGTCAACAGCCCGCGCAATGCGTGCGTCGCGGCCTGCACGCGCACGCGCTCGCGGTCGCCCTTGAACACCAGCGTCTCGACGACGGTATGCAGTCGGTTGCTCCATCCGAAGCACACCATTCCGACCGGCTTTGTCTCGGTGCCGCCGCCGGGGCCCGCCACACCCGTAATTGACAGCGCAACCTGCGCGCGGGAATTCCGCAACGCCCCTTCGACCATCGCCCGCGCAACGGGCTCGGACACGGCGCCGTGCTTTTCGATGAGATCGGGCGGCACGCCGATCATCTCGCTCTTGGCCTGATTCGAGTACGTGACGAAGCCGCGCTCGAACCATCCGCTGCTGCCGGAAATATCGGTGATGGCCGTCGCGACCATGCCGCCCGTGCAGGATTCAGCCGTGGCAAGCATCAGCCGCTCGTCGCGCAGACGATTGCCGGCGCGAATGGCGAGTTGGTGAACGACGGAATCGGTAGCCATGCTGGACTCGGGGTAAGGGAAACGCAGGAAACGATCAGACCGACATCCGCCACAGCGCAATCACGAGCAACGTGAAGAATGCCGCGACGAGATCGTCGAACATGATGCCAAAGCCACCTTTCAGTCTGCGGTCGAAATAACGGATGGGCGGCGGTTTCACCATGTCGAAGAAGCGGAAGACGATGAACGCCCACAGCTGTCCCGTGAAGGTGGCGGGCGTCACCATCAGCAGCACCAGCCAGAACGCGACGATCTCGTCCCACACGACGGGCGACGGATCTTCAATGCCGAGCCGGTTCGCGGTGAAGCCGCAAATGCCGATTCCCGCGACGAAACCGACGACGATCAGAATGCCCCATTCGATGACGGTCAGCTGCGCACTGAACGCAGCAAACGATGCCCAGGCGAACAGTGTGCCGAACGTGCCGGGCGCAATCGGCGACAGGCCGCTGCCGAAACCCAGCGACAAGATATGCAATGGATGTGACAGCATGAAGCGCGCGGTCGCGCGGCGGGGCCGCGGTGCACGCGGTTCGCCGTTCGACGCTCCTTCAGGCTTGCCGTCGGGTGTGCCGCCGGATGGGCCGGGCTGTCCGCCTGTTGGCGCGTCGGAGAAACTGCCGGCCGGGCCAAGCGAGGATTCATTCTGCATGGAAATGATCGAAGCCTTGCAACGTCAATGTAAGTGGAGCGCCTGACGCGTCGTGCCAAGAGATCGCGGGCACGGCGCCGGCCGCATCGAGCGGAGTTATTGTACCGACGCGCGTCACGGGCAAACGCGCCTGTTGACCCGCTGCAACGACTTCAGCGCGCGCGGACGGCGGCGCGGTGAAGCACAACTCGTAATCGTCGCCGCCCGCGATCGTGCAGCGGCGCTGGATGTCCGTAGAGAGGCGGCGCAGCGCGTCCGAGCGTGGCAGCGCGTCGGCGTCGACGGTCGCGTTCACATGCGAGCGTTCGAGGATGTGCATCAGGTCGCCCGCCAGGCCGTCGGAAATATCCAGCGCGGCCCGCGCCACCCCGCGCAACGCGAGGCCCAGCGCGACGCGCGGCTCGGGCAGCTCCATGGCGCGGCGGAATGTCGCAGCGTCGTTGGCATCGGCGGACCACTCGCCGCGTTGCACGCCGAGGCTCGCGCGCGCGTCGCCCAGTGTGCCGGATACCCAGATGTCGTCGCCAGGTTGCGCGGCGTCGCGGCGCAGTGCGCTCTGCGGCGGCACCGAGCCGAACACGGTGATGCACAGATTCAGCGGCCCGCCCGTCGTATCGCCGCCGACCAGTTCGCAGCCGTGGCGCTCGGCGAGATCGAAGAGGCCGTCGCTGAACGCGGACAGCCAGTCGGCGTCGGCTTTCGGCAGCGAGAACGCGAGCGTGAACGCCTGCGGCTTCGCGCCCATCGCCGCGAGGTCCGACAGATTGACAGCGAGCGCCTTGTGACCGAGCGCCTTCGGATCGACGTCGGGAAAGAAGTGGCGGCCTTCGACCAGCATGTCCGTCGATATGGCGAGCATCTCGCCAGCGGGTGGCGCGAGCAGCGCGCAATCGTCACCGATGCCAAGGACAGCGCGCTGCGGGTATGTCGAACCCGACGCGCGGCGCGCGAAGAAGCGGTCGATCAGCGAAAACTCTGAAAGCATAAATAAGGCGTACGAGTGCGAAAGACGGTGGAAGCGGGTGGATGGATGCGCTCAAGAAACGCTAATCGAAGCTAACACGACGCTAAAGGCGCGCATTGTAGTCGCGGCGCGGAACCCGACAAAACGATGTGCTTTCCTTTCACGTTGTTTCGGTCGCGGCACTTGCACCCGGATTGCAGGGTTCGACTTTTGGGATTGGCGCTACAATGCGATCGAACATCTATTCTAATCCGCACTTCCAAGTCCGCTTATGTCGACTCCCGTCAATACCAAACTCCGTGAAGCCGCTCTCGATTATCACGAATTCCCGACCCCCGGGAAGATCGCGATTGCCCCGACGAAGCAGATGATCAACCAGCGCGACCTCGCGCTGGCGTACTCGCCAGGCGTTGCGTTCGCGTGCGAGGCGATCGTCGAAAACCCGCTGAATGCGGCGCGCTTCACGGCGCGCAGCAACCTGGTCGGCGTCGTGTCCAACGGCACCGCGGTGCTCGGCCTCGGCAACATCGGGCCACTCGCGTCGAAGCCGGTCATGGAAGGCAAGGCCGTGCTGTTCAAGAAGTTCGCCGGTATCGACGTGTTCGACATCGAGCTGAACGAATCGGACCCGCACAAGCTGGTCGAGGTGATCGCGGCGCTCGAGCCGACCTTCGGCGGCATCAACCTTGAAGACATCAAGGCGCCGGACTGCTTCATCGTCGAGCGTGAATGCCGCAAGCGCATGAAGATTCCCGTCTTCCACGACGACCAGCACGGCACGGCGATCGTCGTCGCGGCGGCCGTTTCGAACGGCTTGAAGGTGGTTGGCAAGAGCATCAAGGAAGTGAAGCTGGTCGCATCGGGCGCGGGCGCGGCGTCGCTGGCGTGTCTGAGCCTGCTGGTCGATCTCGGCATGCCGATCGAGAACATCTACGTGACCGACCTGGCCGGTGTCGTCTACAAGGGCCGCACGGAACTGATGGACCCGGACAAGGAGCGTTTCGCGCGCGAGACGGACGCGCGCACGCTGTCGGAAGTGATGGGCGGGGCGGATGTGTTCCTCGGCCTGTCGGCGGGCGGCGTGCTCAAGCAGGACATGGTCAAGCAGATGGCCGACAAGCCGCTGATTCTCGCGCTCGCCAACCCGACGCCGGAAATCCTACCGGAACTCGCGCTGGAAGTGCGCCCCGACGCCGTGATCGCGACGGGCCGCACCGACTATCCGAACCAGGTCAACAACGTCCTGTGCTTTCCGTTTATCTTCCGCGGCGCGCTTGACGTCGGCGCGACGGTCATCACGAAGGAAATGGAAATCGCCGCGGTCAATGCGATCGCGGAACTGGCGCGCCAGGAACAATCTGACATCGTCGCGACGGCTTACGGCATTCAGGACCTGTCATTCGGTCCGGAATATCTGATTCCGAAGCCTTTCGATCCGCGCCTGATCGTCCAGATTGCGCCCGCTGTCGCGCAGGCTGCGATGGATTCGGGCGTCGCCACGCGTCCGATCGAGGACATGGAGGCGTACAAGCAGCATCTGCAGCAGTTCGTCTACCACAGCGGTACGACGATGAAGCCGATCTTCCAGCTGGCGCGCGGCGTCGAGCCGGAGAAGAAGCGCATCGTGTTCGCGGAAGGCGAGGAAGAGCGCGTGCTGCGCGCGGTGCAGATCGCTGTCGACGAAAAGCTGGCGAAGCCGATCCTGATTGGCCGTCCGGCTGTGATCGAGCAACGTATTGCGAAATTCGGCCTGCGTCTCGTGAATGGCCAGGACTACACGATCGTCAACACCGACCACGACGAACGCTACCGTGACTTCTGGCAGACGTATCACAAGATGATGTCGCGCAAGGGCTTCACCGAGCAGATGGCGAAGCTGGAAATGCGCCGCCGCACGACGTTGATCGGCTCGATGCTGGTGAAGAAGGGCCACGCCGACGGCATGATCTGCGGCACGGTCAGCACGACCCACCGCCACCTGCACTTCATCGATCAGGTGATCGGCAAGAAGGAAGGCGCGAAAGTCTATGCGGCGATGAACGCGCTGGTGCTGCCGAACCGCCAGATTTTCCTCGTCGATACGCACGTGAACGTCGATCCGACGGCGGAAGAACTGGCCGAGATCACGATCATGGCGGCGGAAGAAGTGCGGCGCTTTGGTATCGAACCGAAGATCGCGCTGCTGTCGCACTCGAACTTCGGCACGAGCAATGCGCCTTCTGCACAGAAAATGCGCGATGTACTGGCTATCTTGCAGGAACGCGCGCCGCATCTGCAGGTGGACGGCGAGATGCACGGCGATCTGGCACTCGACGCGAACCTGCGTAAGGAAATCCTCGCGGATTCGACGCTGGAAGGCGACGCGAACCTGCTGGTGCTGCCGAACATCGACGCCGCCAACATCTCGTACAACCTGCTGAAGACGGCGGCCGGCAACAACATCGCGATCGGGCCGATCCTGCTTGGCGCGGCGCAGCCGGTGCACGTGCTGACGCCGTCGGCGACGGTTCGCCGGATCGTCAACATGACGGCGCTGCTGGTCGCCGATGTGACCGCAACGCGTTAAATCTGTCGTTGTTTCGGCGCGGGCTGTTGGTTTTTAGCCCGCGCAGGCAAAAAAAGAGGCGTGCCCGCAATGGGCACGCCTTCGAGCAATGGCTGGGGATTAGCCATCCCGCAAAAAGGCAGACGCGTGACATGAATCCGTTGTGCGAACTGTCCGGACGACGAGGCATGAACGTCGTCCAACATCTTGCCTCGGAGATAACTTTATCTCACCTGGGCTAAAACCTCTGTCAAAATGTGTCATATCTGGCGTCGGCGCTCTGCCGGTTTCGCCTGGACGTCCTTTCGTCCTACCAATGAACGTTGATTCCAAAAGACATTAGCGATACCCTTACGACTTTCGTGCGACACGCGTCGCATCGACTGGACGGCGAAAGCCGTCCCATATGCGTGGCACCTTGATGCCACCCCTGTGAAGTAAGCGAAACCTAGTGCTGCTTGCTAGGAATCGCTGCCGTGAATATTGGTCGGCGTCCGCGCCGGTCAATTTGATTGCATTGACCTGATTACCGTCAGGTTCCGCCCAGTTAGCGGCTTCAACTCCGCTAACCAAGCGGATTGGAGTATGTGATACCTGCGTCCGAGTTTGGACGTGGTTCGGCACAAGTCGAGCGCAAAGCTCGGCGTGTCATTGTTCGCCTTCGCGAGATGTAGGAGCGAAGCAGAGAACCTGCTATGCGACTAGCAGTAGCCTAAGAAGACATGCGCCACTGGCAACGGTGGGGTGTGAAGCTCTTCTGACAATGAAGCCCCCGGACGTTTCGGGCAGGCGAGTGCCGCGAGGTACCCGTCTGGTAATCCTCAGCAGCAGGGGATTCGGAGCTAGGCTGGCTGATATGGTCAACGTATGTGAATCACTGATAAACCTCGTGATAAGGAAAGTGCCAACTGCTGCTGGGCACTAACCAAAATGGTGTGCGGTCGGTTACCCCGCTGAAAGTTCGGGTTACGTCGCCAACAGACCGCCGGGGAATAGGTGGGACCTACGTCAGTCGTGTGACATGCCGGGAACGTGGTAAGCCCGTATCGTTGCCAGTGCAGGATGGCTGGCAGGCGGACCGCAAGGAACGCTGTTGACGGTGCGGGTATGGGAGGACGGAGAAAGCGAATGCCGGGCTGTAATGGTCCGGATAGGGGTTGAGACATTACCTCACGCGATAAGCGGGCAGACTTCCGTCTGGTCTACCGTCGCAAGATGGCTGACTACCCTCGGCTGGAAAGTGATTGTTGATGGGCTTCCGGACCATCAACGTACGTTTTTAACCCCCTTGCGGGAGCAGATCGCTCCCGCAAGGGGTGGTCTGGTCTCCGCTCGGGTTTCACTTCATCGAGCAGGAGAGCAGCATGAGAGTATCTGTCCGAAAGGATGGATCTGCGCTTTCCCACGCGCCGAACAACTGGCACGCCGTCGATTGGCGTCGGGTTGAACGGAACGTGAGAGGGATGCAGATTCGAATTGCGAAGGCGACGCGGGAAAGCGATTGGCGCAGGGTGAAAACTCTGCAACGGATGCTGACCCGCACGTTGTCCGCAAAGCTGTATGCGGTACGACGTGTTACGCAAAACCAGGGTGCGCGAACGGCGGGAGTCGATCGCGAGCTATGGGATTCGCCTGAAAGCCGATGGGAAGCTGTCGGCAGGTTGAAGCGGCGTGGATACAGACCCCTGCCACTACGGAGGGTCTTTATCCCCAAGGCCAATGGGAAGGAGCGCCCTCTGGGTATCCCGACCATGCGGGACAGGGCGATGCAGGCTCTGTATCTGCTGGCATTGGAGCCGGTGTCGGAATCGACGAGCGACCCGAACTCATATGGGTTCAGGCTTAACCGCTCGACGGCCGACGCGAAGAGTCAGATATTTGTTTGCACGTCCAAGAAGGCCTCGGCCCAATGGATACTGGAAGCAGATATCAAGGGCTGCTTTGACCACATCAACCACGACTGGCTGGAGAACCACGTCCCTATGGACGCGGAGATCCTGCGGAAGTGGTTGAAGGCTGGCCTGATTTACAAGGGTCAGCTGCAGGCGACTGAGGCCGGTACGCCGCAGGGAGGGATCATCTCCCCGACGCTTGCTAACGTGACGCTGAACGGGCTTGAACCCGAACTACTGAAGCACCTTCGTGCCCGGTACGGAGTGGTTAAAGCCTCGAAGCTGAAAGTGAATGTGGTGCGATACGCGGATGACTTCGTGATCACTGGCAATTCGAAGGAGTTGCTGGAAAACGAGGTGAAACCTTGGGTGGAAGCATTCCTTGACGTTCGAGGACTGCGACTATCGGAGGAGAAAACGCGGGTCACTCACATTGATGACGGCTTCGACTTCCTGGGGTGGAATTTCCGGAAGTATTCCGGAAAGCTGCTCATCAAGCCAAGCAAGAAGAACGTGAAAGCGTTCTATCGCAAGGTGGCGGAAACGATCAGTGGCAACAAGGAGGCGACTCAGGAAGGTCTGATCCTTCTGTTGAATCCGATGTTGCGAGGCTGGGCGCAGTATCACAGCCCCGTTGTGGCCAAGCAGGCGTACAGCCGCATGGAGCATCTGATTTTCAAGAGGCTCTGGCGGTGGTGCAGGCGCCGGCATCCACAGAAGAATGCCAGCTGGGTGCGAAAGAAGTACTTTCACACAGTTGGCAAACGGACGTGGGTATTCGGCGCGCCGATAGCGGAAGACGATGGCAGTACTTGGTTGCTGGAATTGTTCCGGCCGAGTAGTACGCCGGTTCGGCGGACCAAGAAAGTAGCGGGTGAATACAATCCCTTCGATGTCAGATGGGAGCAATACGGTGAGACGCTGCGTCAGGAGCGGATGTGGCTTTCCAAGCGCTACCGCAAACAATGGGTCTCGCTGTACATGTCGCAGAACGGACTTTGTGCGCACTGCGAACAGGCCTTGACGGAAGAAACGGGTTGGCATGATCATCATTTGACGTATCGGATGCTGGGCGGGTCAGACGCTATTTCCAATCGAGTGTTGCTTCACCCGGACTGCCACCGCCAGGTACATGCTGGTAAACTTGCGGTGACTAAGCCGGTTCTGCTATAAGCGGGATTTTGCATGTAGGCTTGAGCTGTATGCGGGGAAACTCGCACGTACAGTTCTTAGGGGGCCCCTGATCCGAAAGGAAAGGGGGCTACCCTACATGGTCGTCAAACTCGTTAGTTAACGCGGGAATCCTGGACTCATGGCACGCAAGTGGCTCCGCGACGGCGTGCTGATCGCCGCCTTGACGCTTGGAGGTTTTGCCGGCGGTTTTCCGGCAGGCGGCTGGGCCCGGGAAGCGCAGCAGGGACAGGCCGGAGGCACGATCGCGGTGGCGCAATTGCCGCCGCAAGCCGTCAGGACATTGAACTTGATTGCAGCTGGCGGGCCTTATCCGTATGAGAAGGACGGCGTCGTATTCGGCAATCGTGAGCGGTTGCTGCCGCCGCACCGGCGCGGCTATTACCACGAATACACCGTTCCCACGCCAGGCGCCCGCGATCGCGGCGCACGCCGCATAGTCTGTGGGGGGCCGCTCAGGCGGACCACCAATTGCTTTTACTCAGACGACCACTACGCCAGTTTTAATCGCATTATTGAATGACATCGGGATAATCGGCATGAGCGACAACGTCTACGCGCACGACTCGAAAGTCGCGACGGATTTTCTCGCGGCCGGCGACGGCAATATGTTCCAGCGCGTCATGCAGATGCGCGATGCCGGCCAGGTCCGTGACGTCCAGAACGAAGCCAGTACGGGCCTTTCATCGGAAGAGGAGCGCATGAGTCTTTTCCAGACCGTACGACCGAACATCGTGCAGTCGATCCGCGCGTTCCGCGTGCAGGATCTCGCCGACGAAGCGGGTCGGCTCGGTCAGCATTTCCTCTATGCATTTGTGGGCAATGCCCAGTCGAAGCAGGAAGTGATGGAGACCATTGCGACGTCGTTCCTGTTTCCGAAGCATTTCGGCAAGAATTACGACGCGCTATACGACTCGCTGACCGATCTCGTTCACAAGGCTGGCTCGCAACCGGGATTCGTCATCGTGCTCGAAGCGCTGCCTATCGCGATCAAATTCGACAAGGAAGCACGCGAGACGCTGCTCGACGTGTTCCGCGAAGCGGCGGAATTCTGGGCGGAGCGCAAGGTGGCGTTCCGGGTGTTTTACTCGTTCGCCTGAGTGTTTGATCTGTAATAAGAAAGGCCCGCCGATTGGCGGGCCTTTTGCATTGTTACGTGGGCTTCCTTTCGGACGAAGGTGCCGTGAGACGCGCTGCTTACCAGCCGCCCCAGCGCGCAGCCAGCGCGGACAGCACGGCGATCCCCGCTGTCTCGGTACGCAGGACGCGTGGGCCGAGACCGACGGACGTGAAGCCGTGGCCCGCCGCCGCCGCTTCTTCGGCAGCCGAAAAGCCGCCTTCCGGGCCGACCAGTACCAGCGCCCGAACTGTCGGCGGCTCGCTGGGCAGGGCGGAGAAGGGCACGCTCGCGCGCGGCGAAAGCAGCAGGCGCAACTCGCCGTCGGCGGGCTGCTTCGGCATCGAACTGAGCCACGTGGCGAGTTCGCGTGTCGGCATCACTTCGGGCAGGCGGTTGCGCCCGCACTGCTCGCACGACGCCTGCACGATCCGCTGCCAGTGAACCTGTCGGCGTTGCGCGCGCTCGCCGGAGAGGCGCACGACGCTACGCGTGGTCGTGAGCGGCACGAATTCGGACGCGCCGAGTTCGGTCGCCTTTTCGATCAGCCAGTCCATCTTGTCGCTGCCGGCGATACCCTGCGCGAGCGTCAACTGGTAGGGCGGCTCAGCCTCGACGTCGCGGAACGGGCCAATCCGCACGATGGTTCCATGTCGATCCATATCGACGATTTCGGCGCCGTACTCGCCGCCAGTGCCGTTGAACAGGCTCACGGTGTCGCCCGGCTGCAGACGCAGGACGCGCACGTGCCGATTGACTTCATCCGGCAGGGAAACGATGTCGTCGGTTTTGAACGGGGTGCCGACGAAGAAGCGAGGCATAAGGAAAGTTCTCATTCATTCAAGACAGGTGGCAGGCTAACGCCCAGCGGTAGCCGTCGAGATCTTCGATCTGGGCAAAACGATCGCCCCAGAACTGATCTTGCGGTTCGCTCAGCGACCTGGCGCCGGCCGCAATGGCCCGCGCATAGACCGTGTCGACATCGTCGACATAAAGGTAAAACGATTGGGGTGCCGTCATGGCCGCGCTTTTCGGCGTTCTCGCTGTCGAGCCGAACGCGCCCTCCGGGGCGAACATTACGATCAATTGATCCTGATACGTCATCTCAACGTGCATGACGGCGCCGTCGTCATGCACGCTGTCCCTGACCCGGAAACCAAGCGCCGCCTCGAAAAACGCGATCGAGGTGCGCGCATCGCGGACGGTCAGATACGGCGTCAGCCACGGCACTCCGGCTGGGCGTGAGGCAGTCATCGAACTCTCCTGAAGCAGTGGGTCGTCATGCCATCGCCTTCGCTACCAGTGTTGCCTTGCGGCGGCCAGTGCCGAAGAAGCGATGAATTTTGCAGCACTCCCAAAGCTAACGCTCTAAGAATCGGCTTAGTTTATCGCTGGATGCGCGACGAACGGCGAATAATGAAGCGCGTGGCGATATTTCCAGCGTTCAGCGTCTGCGGATTTTCGCAGGATCGTGCTACGAAACTCGCGCGGATTGCGCTGGCGTTGCGGATTCGTAAATCGCGTTAGCACACAGAAGGATTCAGACAGCGCCGCAAAGTTCTGAAGATTGCGAGTGATCAAGCACGCGCAAGCAGGCCGCAGATCCAGGCCGCATGGCGCCGCGACCGCCTTCCGCAGCGTGCGCCGGCCGGGCGTCCATGCGCGCCGGATCGCTCCGAAACGCCCGTCCTATGGCCGAAGACGCGGCCGGCTATCTGTTAGAATATCCCGCTTTGCAGCCCTGTCCGTTTGCTCTGCCCGCCTCGCGTCTCCCGGCGCCGCACCGTGCGCCGAAGCAGACTGGCCGCCGGGCTTCCGGACCATCAACGGCGCCTCCGCTTTTTGGACCATTCTCCGGAATCGACATGACGACCTCGTCTCCCGCACCCACCTCCCTGATGGCCAACGCGATCCGCGCGCTCGCCATGGATGCCGTTCAACAAGCGAACTCCGGTCACCCGGGTATGCCGATGGGCATGGCCGAGATTGGTGTTGCGCTGTGGTCGCGGCACCTGCGTCACAACCCGACAAACCCGCATTGGTCCGATCGCGACCGCTTCGTGCTGTCGAACGGTCACGGCTCGATGCTGCTGTACTCGCTGCTCCATCTGACGGGCTACGACCTGCCGATCGAAGAGCTGAAGAACTTCCGCCAAATGCACTCGAAGACGCCGGGCCATCCCGAGTACGGCATGACGCCGGGCGTCGAGACGACCACGGGCCCGCTCGGCCAGGGTCTGGCGAACTCGGTCGGCATGGCGCTTGCCGAGTCGCTGCTCGCGAACGAATTCAACAAGCCTGACGCGAAGATCGTCGATCACCACACGTATGTGTTCCTCGGTGACGGCTGCCTGATGGAAGGCATTTCGCACGAAGCCTGTTCGCTGGCGGGCGTGCTGAAGCTGAACAAGCTGATCGCGTTCTACGACGACAACGGCATTTCGATCGACGGTGAAGTCATTCACTGGTTCCGCGACGACACGCCGAAGCGCTTCGAGGCATATGGCTGGAACGTGATTCCGGGCGTGATCGGTCACGACGTCGACGCCGTAGACGCCGCGATCCAGAAGGCGAAACAGTCGGACAAGCCGACGCTGATCTGCTGCAAGACCGTGATCGGCGAGGGCTCGCCGAACAAGGCCGGCACGCACGACGTGCACGGTGCGGCGCTGGGCGAAAAGGAAGTCGCGGCCGTACGCGAGAAGCTCGGCTGGCACTATCCGCCGTTCGTGATCCCGCCGGAAGTCTACGCAGCGTGGGACGCGAAGGAGACGGGCGCGAAGATCGAAGGCGAATGGAACGACAAGTTCGCCGCGTACCGCGCGAAATACCCGCAGGAAGCCGCCGATTTCGAGCGCCGCATGGCGAACAAGCTCCCCGCCGACTGGGCGGAGAAGGCACAGGCGATCATCGCCGGCGCGAACGAGCGCGCTGAAACCATCGCGACCCGCAAGGCGTCGCAGCAGGCTATCGAAGGTCTCGCGGCCGTGCTGCCGGAACTGGTCGGCGGCTCGGCTGACCTGACGGGCTCGAACCTGACCAACTGGAAGGCGGCGAAGTACGTGCGCGTCGGCGAGCACGGCGCGGCGGGCGACTACGTCAACTACGGCGTGCGCGAATTCGGCATGAGCGCGGCCATCAACGGCCTCGCGGTGCATGGCGGCCACAAGGCGTTCGGTGGCACGTTCCTGACGTTCTCGGACTACAGCCGCAACGCGCTGCGCGTCGCCGCGCTAATGAAGTCGCCGTCCATCTTCGTGTTCACGCACGACTCGATCGGCCTCGGCGAAGACGGCCCGACTCACCAGTCCATCGAACATGTCGCGAGCCTGCGCCTGATTCCGCACATGCAGGTATGGCGTCCGGCGGATACCGTCGAAACGGCGGTTGCGTGGACGCAGGCTGTTGAGCATCAAGGCCCGTCGTGCCTGATCTTCAGCCGCCAGAACCTTGCGTTCAACCCGCGCACTGACGCTCAGATCGCGAATGTCGCGAAGGGCGGCTATGTGCTGAAGGACTGGAACGAGGACATTCCGGCGCGCAAGATCATCCTGATCGCGACGGGTTCGGAAGTCGAACTGGCGGTGAAGTCGGTCGAAGCGCTCGCGCGCGAAGGCATTGCGGCACGTGTCGTGTCGATGCCGTCGACGACCACGTTCGACAAGCAGGACGCCGAATACCGCGAGCGCGTGCTGCCGCACGGCGTGCGCCGCGTCGCGATCGAAGCGGGCGTGACGGACTTCTGGCGCAAGTATGTCGGCCTGGAAGGCGGCGTCGTCGGTATTGACGTGTTCGGCGAATCCGCGCCGGCCGGCGTGCTGTTCAAATATTTCGGCTTCACCGTCGAGAAGGTTGTCGAGACGGCCAAGGCCGCACTCGGCTAATTGCGCGCCGCGTCATGCGCGCTGCGTTTCGGCGGCGCGCGTGACGGCTCGTTGCGCATCAGCCGAAGCATCACGGAAGAATTTTTTCAGCCATCAGGAGATAGAACATGACGATTCGCGTCGCAATCAACGGCTATGGCCGGATCGGCCGCAATACGCTGCGCGCCTTCTATGAAAACGGCAAGAAGCACGACCTCGAGATCGTCGCGATCAACGATCTTGGCGACGCCAAGACCAACGCGCACCTGACGCAGTACGACACGGCGCACGGCAAGTTCCCGGGCGAAGTGACCGTCGACGGCGAGAACCTGATCGTCAACGGCGACAAGATCCGCGTGCTGGCCAACCGCAACCCGGCTGAACTGCCGTGGGGCGAGCTGGGCGTCGACGTCGTGCTGGAATGCACGGGCTTCTTCACGACGAAGGAAAAGGCGAGCGCGCACATCAAGGGTGGCGCGAAGAAGGTGATCATCTCGGCACCGGGCGGCAAGGACGTCGACGCGACGATCGTCTATGGCGTGAACCACAACGTGCTGAAGGCGTCGGACACGGTCATCTCGAACGCGTCGTGCACGACGAACTGCCTGGCACCGCTCGTCAAGCCGCTGAACGACAAGATCGGTCTGGAAACGGGTCTGATGACCACGATCCACGCGTACACGAACGACCAGGTGTTGACCGACGTGTACCACGAAGACCTGCGCCGCGCGCGCTCGGCCACGCATAGCCAGATCCCGACGAAGACGGGTGCTGCATCGGCTGTCGGTCTTGTGTTGCCGGAACTGAACGGCAAGCTGGACGGCTACGCGATTCGTGTCCCGACCATCAACGTGTCGATCGTCGATCTGTCGTTCATCGCCAAGCGCGACACGACTGTCGATGAAGTGAACGCGATCATGAAGGAAGCGTCGGAAGGCGCGCTGAAGGGCATCCTCGGGTATAACACGGCGCCGCTGGTTTCGATCGACTTCAACCATAACCCGGCTTCGTCGACGTTCGATGCGACGCTGACCAAGGTGTCGGGCCGCCTGGTGAAGGTGTCGAGCTGGTACGACAATGAGTGGGGTTTCTCGAACCGCATGTTGGATACGGCGGTTGCACTGGCTAACGCGAAGTAAGTTTTTTTCGCTTTCAGCGGGAAGAGGCCGTCCTTTGGGCGGCTTTTTCTTTTTTGGGGTTTGGATTTTGGTTTTGTCTGCGACGCTGGGTGGTTTGCTTGTGTTTTGCACTGGCATCCGCGTTACGGTGTTGGCCGTTCACGCGTCGCCCCTGTGCGGGGCGGCACCTGCTTTTCTTTGCCGCCGCAAAGAAAAGTGAAGTTGACCCAGAAAAACGGACATCTATCCTTTGGAGAAGGAGGTGCCGATTATGGGCAAGCATCGTACCCCGTA
>NZ_JAWRXV010000305.1:0-391 GCF_046534875.1 Paraburkholderia sp. SIMBA_054
CCGCCGAACACCGATAGCAGCGGCGCTTCGCCCGCGGGCGCGTCGAGTTCGAGCGAGTAGTCGCGCGTGACGGCCGACGGATTATCGGCGCCTTCTTCTTCGAGCAGCGGCCGCACGCCCGAGTAGGTCCAGCGCACATCGGCCGGCGAAATTTTCTGCCTGAAATAGCGGTTGATGGAGTCGCACAGGTACTGCGTCTCGTCGGCGGTGATCGCGACCTGCGCGGGGTCGCCGCGGTATTCGATGTCGGTCGTGCCGATCAGCGTGTAGTCGTGCTCGTATGGAATCGCGAAGATGATCCGCTTGTCCGGGTTCTGGAAAATGTACGCGTGGTCGTGCTCGAACAGCCGCCGCGTGACGATGTGGCTGCCTTTGACGAGCCGCACGCTGT
>NZ_JAWRXV010000306.1:0-391 GCF_046534875.1 Paraburkholderia sp. SIMBA_054
CTGCTGTCGCTGCTGCCGCAGGCCGTGGCCGGCCTGCTGCTGGGCGCGCTGCTGCTGCTGCTGATCGGCACCGATGGCTGGAGCCACCTCTCGCACGTGATGGCCGAGCTCAACGCCCTGGGCCAGTCCGGCGCGCAGCCGGACCAGGCGCAGGTCCGCGCACTGGTGGAGGAACTGCCGGCCGGACGCATCCTGCTGTGGCTGCTGCTGGTGGTGGCGACCTTCGCCGCGGTCAGCCTGGCCCTGTTCGTGATGCCGCCGCAGGTGATGTTCGACCATGCCACCGGCGCCCATGCGCTGCGCCAGAGCCTGCGCGCCAGCCTGCACAACCTGCCGGCGCTGCTGGTGTTCTTCGTGCTGACCTTCATCGCGCTGATCGCGATCTATTTCG
>NZ_JAWRXV010000307.1:0-391 GCF_046534875.1 Paraburkholderia sp. SIMBA_054
AGAAGCCAGACGGCGATGATCGATCCGCTCATGGCATCGCCGAAGGGCAACTGGAACCACATGGCAAAGCTGGCCCATATCGCAAAGATAAGGACGAATAAAATGAAGACGAACTTGCCTGCGATGCGGACGGGAGCCGATTTCAGGAGAGATGACATATGCATTCCGTATTCGTCGGTTGCCGCTGCCAGGAATTATTCTGTGTGCGGAAATCGGCGGGATACTGACATAATTTGCATCCCTATGTCATGGGGTAACGGTTAGAATAGTAAATTTAAGTTTCTACATTAGAAACCGTAGAAAGTTATTGGTGTGTCAGGGCTTATTTCTTTACTGCCATTGCTTCGCCGCGCGGGCGGGAAACAGGCTTGCGGTTGCGGGCGTGCGGACG
>NZ_JAWRXV010000308.1:0-391 GCF_046534875.1 Paraburkholderia sp. SIMBA_054
GCCATCAGCCCGGCGCCCGTCAGCGACATCATCCCGGCCGCGGTCAGCGCGCGCAGCACGTCGCGCCGCGACGCGCCTCTCGCTGTCAATTGCTCGAGCCCGTTGTCGAGGCCAGGAGCGCAGTGGGGTGAGTTTTCCTTATTCATCGAACTTCTCCGCGAGGTAAGGCAGTTGTGGGGGCTGCGTGGGTTTGTAGTTGTCGACTGCAACAGCGGGTGCAACAGCGGGGACTTCAACAGCGAGTGCAACAGCGGGACTTCAGTAGAAGATGTCCTTGATACGGTAGTACGTGCCGACCAGCGGCAAGAACCAGGGCTTGCCGGTGTGCCCAGGAATCGCGGCCCATTCGGACTCGTCCCACGGGTTGCGCTCCGCGCGGCCGTCCATCACA
>NZ_JAWRXV010000309.1:0-390 GCF_046534875.1 Paraburkholderia sp. SIMBA_054
TACTCGGGCAAGCAGCAGCGAATGGTATGTGCCGCCCAGGTGGCAAACTGTGTGTAGGTTGCCGCGTCGTATAGGGTAGCGCTCTTACATGGTGGCACGCGCGCTATCGGGTCCGAAGTGAGGCGTGTGCAGTGCTACGGCCTACACACAGTTTGCCACCTGGGCGGCAGTGGATTATCTGGCGCGGCATGTGGCGACGCGGGGGCGTGAAGTGGGTGAGGCGCAACGCAAGAGCGTTGGCAACAAGCATGAGTCACGTGGTTGCCGTGTGAAGCGTGGGACCCGTTGAGGGCCCTCAGGCAGGAAAAAGTGTTGGCGGTGTGAGCCGCTTTCTTTTGCCTACTTTTCTTTGCGGCGGCCGGTGTGTGTCAAGGTAGTTGTCGCCTGAAC
>NZ_JAWRXV010000039.1:0-99770 GCF_046534875.1 Paraburkholderia sp. SIMBA_054
ACCATCGATGCGGAGCTGGAAATTCTGCTCAACGGATATGGTTCGAAATTCCAAGTTAATTTTTCGTGAACACTTAATCGCAGCACGACTTCCCGGAATAAACCGCAACAGGATGCGTCGCCCATGGGTCGGATTGGACTCGCAGGTAATCAGCCCCGCTCTTTCGAGGCTCTTCAGGGATGTCGTGACACTGCCTGGCGATAGTCACTGCCTGGCGATAGTCCCATCAGTTTTGACAGCCTGCTCGGCGTGACCGGTTGCACTTCGTCGGAATAGGCAACGTCAAGGCATTCCAGGTTGGTAACGTTGAGCCCCAGTTGACTCGCCACAAACTGTCGAAGGCCGCCAGCCTGACGTCCAGCATACGGTGAGCGTTTTTGGAAAAGTCGGCGTTTGACCCGGCAGGTGGGAGTCATGAAGACGAACGTCAGTGGACCGCTGATGAAAAAAATCATAAGCGATGTCAAAACCGGGGGAATCGGGTGCTCCTGGACAAGTTTTGACGATGCCTGCTGACGGCCCATTCGGCATCCGGCATGAAGGCGGCGTGTCTTTGACTCAGCCTTTGGTGGGGAGCTTGAGAACCTGTCGTCCCGATGCGAAGGGAGAAATCCAGGCGGAAGGCCTTCGCAAGAATGAGAGTACCGATGCGGGACACAGGGGCGGCGACGTCCGTCGGAGGGTTGAAGGGCCTGTAATGCGACTGGACCGAATGAGTGTCACTGTCCCTTATCTTCGGTAACGCATCGCAAGCATCGGTCAGTCGATGCTCACGTTCTTGGCACACGTTACGCAAAAGTCAAGGTCATCCGGAAACGCAAGCGCTCCACGCAAAAACACCCCAAAGTCGGATCGGTATCCAACTTTGAGGTGTAGTTTACAGCCCGGCCTGTTGACCTTCGCAGGCGCGGGTCACTATCGATTGATTACGGCGTAACCGAGCAACCCGTCACGCAGGTGTTGTTCGAGTACTGCGCCGCCTTGATGCCCCAGTTCTTGCCGATGATGGTACGGCTGGGGATATTGGCGCCACGGAAACCCTGCGCATTGCTCGTGCCCGACACCGTGTTGTTACGCACGATGTTGGTCGAGTAGTCGGCGCTCGCCGCCACGCCGCCCGTGAGCATCACCGACGAAGTCATGTCAGGTGCGCCATAGCCGTACACAGCCTTGATCGTGTTGTACTCGATCACGTTGTTGCCAGTCGCCTGGGTCGTGTTGTCGTTCTCGATACCCACCGCGCAGTCGGTCACCGTGTTATGGCCGATGTAGCCATTGGTGTGAGCAACGAACACCGGACCATAGTAGCCGCAGCTTGCAAACGTGTTGTAGATGATCTTGTCGCCACTGCCGCCATTGGGCGCGCCGTAGGTCTGGAACATCGACTGGCCGAAGAACTGCTTGAAGCTGTTGCCCGCCAGGAAGAAGTTGCTTACCGGACCGGTTGTTTCAACCGGAATATCCCAATGGCGGTTGTCGTTGTTGTAGTACTGCGGGGCCGCGGTGTTTGCGCCCACGAAATTGCACTCAACGATACTGTCATTCGTATAGGCGTTCTTGTAGTCGCCGATGACGAACATCTGCATGTTGTAGCCCGTGGTCCGCTTCAGGATGGTGCCCTGGCACTGGATGTGGCGGTTGCTCACCCGCACATTGAGCGTGCCATTGATCACGCAGGTGCCGGCAGGAACCAGCACGTCGCCCGCATTGATCGCCTTCTGGAACGCAGCCGTATCATCGGTCGAGCCATTGCACTTTGCGCCATAAGTGATCGGGTTCACCGGATTCACCAGTGCCGGCGGCGTGTATTGGGTAGCCGACGACGTGGTCGTGGTGGACTTCACATAGCACGCCTTGATGTAACCAGTAGCGGGATCAGCCATCGCGCTGTTGTCACACGGCACGCTGCGGGTGTAGGAGCCATTCACTGCGTACATGGCCGATGGCGAGTTCGGAGGCCATGCACCATAGAGCACGCTTTGCGTGCCCGAGAAACTGCAGGTGCCGTGTTCGTCGGCACATTTCGTCCACGTGACGCCGTTGACGGTAACCGAAGCCGGATTGCCCGCTGCATGCGCTGCGGAAAAGAAGGTCAGCGAAAAAAGTAGAAATAAGAAGTACTTAATTTGTCTCATTGATTTCGTTCCAATAGATCTGAAACTCTTTACGGATGAAAAGGAAGAACCCATCGAGCACGCTCGACGCTGATGATGTGAATATCCGCAGGTCGACACCCCCAGATACTTAGCCCCAAGGACCGTCGCATGTTGAGCCAGCCAGGCAGACCCGCCAACCTTACTGAACTTTCAACTTAGTAGTCCTCAACGCGCGTACACAAACACCCCCTCAATGAAGTTCCGTTTAACGAAAAAGCCATGGGTTGCATCAACCGGATGCAGTGCGGGAAAGAGCGACGGCACACACCCGGGCACACTGCTGACAGACAATCAACCTTCTAATTCGACCCTTACATTTAGGCATACTAAAAGATTGATACTGCTTTCTTTTATCTTTCACCTTCGGCTCGCGCGAATGTTCAATCGACGGGGCCGGCATAAGCTCTGGTTTCTCCCGCAGCTAAGCATCCGCTTAGCCATACGATATCGCCAGGTGCCTGATCGGCCCACACAGCGGTCGAACCGCGTACAAGAGAGCGGCAATGCAACAATTACCGAACCCTTTTGAACCTCTAGGTATAATTTGCGTGTGGCTTGAAAGAAACCGAAGTATAAACGTTTCATTGTTGAAACGCTGACGGCAATCATATCGGTTAAGGACTAACCCGAAGATGATTCGCCAACTTGGTCGATACTCACCTATTCGCTCGGGAAAAATAAGGTTTTCGTTCGCGAACCCTAGGTGAATTGGGGAAATCTTTTTTTACAATCTGGGAGGGACGCTTGACAACTTAAGATTCGGCTTTGGAGCGCCTGTTTGCAGACGATCGAACGTTGGTTCCGACCCCGACTGAAATCAATCGCGCGGACAGAGATTTGGACCCCGCCCCGAAGTCCTCGCCAACGAATAAGTATGTCCATTCAAATAGGGATTGTACCGAAAGATCAGACGAAATCCACCCCTCTGGACACGACGTGCCCTCTCGCGGGATCTGGCGACGTTCTTCTGCTCTGTGCACAATCCTCGCCTCGCGCGGTTCTATCGATGAGCGTAAGCAACGCCACGTCCCACCATCGCGCACTCTCGAGAGGTGCACGCGGCTTGAACAGGTCGAGCCGGCCACTTCCCAGGGTTGTGAAAGATCGACAGCCTAATGAAGAGAGTTCCCTGGCGAGCGGTTCGCCTTGCGAATCGAGTTGCCCCTCTTTTCCTTGAGCAATGCGCACGAGTACCGTATGCTTTTTGATTGAGCGCACAGCAAATCGCGTGTCAATGAACAATCGATGTATTTGTACTCCTTATTTCTTGACCAAAAGCGTATCTTCCCTACCCGCAAAGCGATCTGCGATCTAGACAATGCCGCACTGCTTCGATTGCTGATGCCGGTATAAGAGGCAGACGCCAGCGTTCGAGATGGGCTCAGCTATCCGAAACCGGAAAACTCTAAAATTAATTCAAGAGACCTCTTGCGTGCATGATTTCAAAGATAGCCAGGCTCGGGTATCGAAATTCATGAAATAGAGGATTTCCAGAAAGGCTGCCTATTCATCGAACGAATGCTCGATTCAATGTTGTGTGGGGCAGCGAACATTGAATATGGAGACTCCATGACAGATTTATTCGACATCGGCCTGCACGAGGGGCCGACGCCTGTTGCAACAGGTAAGTAAGGACGGGGCAACGACGGAAGGGCATCATGGCACAACCGCGTGCTGTCGATGACGACACGATCAACCTTGTTCACCAGTTCGAAGGCTTGCCCGAGCTCGCCGTTGCAAACATCCATCCTCATCTGGACCCGGTCGGAATATGGACCATAGGCCGGGGACATGCGATTTCTCCCGATGGTCGTTTCGTTCGAGGAAACGCCGGTCTGGATCAAGTCAAAACAATCATCACGTGTTCGTACGTTGACGGACGGCTGCGGCGGCACTGGGGCCGTCAGGACGGTCGCTCTGAGCAAACGCTCAGTCCCTGCGATCTATCCAGCAAAAAGACAATCCGTCCGCGGCATCTTGATCAGTGATCGCCCATGCTCTATGCGTTGACCGTATCGATGTGACAACGGAGGTGACTATGAACCGGTGCTTTGCATGTGACACCCTGGTAGGCATGCCTTCGACAGTCACCCCGCATGCGTCGCTACAGCGGATCCGGGCAGAGGTCGTTGGCCCACCTGCGCACACGGTCACCCGCTATGTCCAATACCGCTGTAACGTTTGCGGCTCATGGATTCATCAGAACACACTGGACGGTTCTCCGGCGGGTCTCTGGTCGGCCGGCGCACCTCAAACCGGTGCTGAAAACAACGCATTCCAGGTGATGCACAACCGGCGCAAGCGTTGATTACAGTAAGCTCACCGAACTGCGGATCGCCCGACACGTTGCTTCGCCTCGGGACGGAACACCTCGCTACCTCAACCGAACGATAGCGTCGATAGCGCCTGTCAGACAGGATCGGGTGGCGAGCCAGCATGCGGATAGCTCAAAAGCGCCGAATTGCCAGCGGGCATGCCCGCGCATGCGAGAACGCGCGCACCCCATCCGCCATGCTCCGCTATGATGCTCGCAATGCTCCAGGCCAGGCATCCCTCCGTGGCTTTTGCCTTATCCCCGAGTAACGGAGTAGTTGGCATTTTGCAGGATACGCCCCCAGTCATAATCGCAGCGATCAGGCGTATAGGGCATCGTCCCGCCCCCGGGCGTAAAAGTCAGCTCCCCGAAAAATATCTGATCGTCACACGAATAGAAATCTACACGCACGTAACCAAGCCCATCGGCCAGCGCCATGGCTACGCTGCTGAGCTCTTCCCAATTCGACGGTCTGGGCACTGCGCGTTCGCTGCGCGCGTAGTCGCCCCAGGCCAGATCAAGTCTGTTCCACCGGGCGTCGTAGACATCGGCGCGAGGCGTGCCGAAACGATCGGAAATGATGCCCGTGTAAATGACCGGACCGTCTGGACCGCGGCCGAACATGTGCATCTTGTAATCAGACGGAACGGTGCCCGCCTGGTCGAGGAGCAGGGTTTCAAAGAAGATCCGGGGTTGAATGCCCTTGTAGTGCTGTTCACGCGCCACCCGATAGTAGTCAATGCTCAACCATCTGCCGGCGATCCGACGGAGTTCTTCAAACGATCTTTTCGACTTGTCCCAAACTACTTCAACGAAGTTGGAGCCGTGATTCGCTTTCATCACAAACGATGATGGTAGCGAGTCGAAAACGTCTTTCGTAAAAACATCGGGCGCCGCGAGCAACGGAATAAGGTACTTCTCCCCGATGCGTTCCCTTACGTATTCGCGGACCCTCAACTTGTCGGCCAGGCTGCTCCAGCGCGGATCCGGTTGCAGGCATCGCATCAGGATCATTTCGTTGAACGCCTTCGGACGCTTCATGTTCGGAAACCGCCCGATTCTTCGACGATGGGAAAAGGCCAGATACAGGTCATCGGGCATAAGCGACGCTGCGCCTTTGAGCACCCGACGCGTGCTTCTGAAAAAGAGTTTGTTCATGGCTTCATGTCTCCCCTATGCATCAACTCTTTTCCCGGGCAACAGAAAATCCCGGATGTCTCCACCAGCACTTCGCCTGCTTATTGTTCAGCGCAGCAAACGCCCCGAACACAAGACCAGATTTTCTGCTCAACGCTTCATGGCCTGGTGGCCATGTCGGGGGAAGCGCACCGGCCTGCTTTTTGGAAATTCGATGTTGAACAGGTTACACCCGGCACGCGCCATGTCTGACACTCTTTCCGACCAATCTTCCTATGTGTTGCCAGTGGCGAAAATAACCGAGATTCTGGCGCAGAACGACACGCGCCCAAATGTAAAAGAAGGGGGGCGGCGTCCGCAGATATCCGCGGCAGCCGGGAGTTATTCCGCTGTTTTTCGAGGCTGTAAGCCTGATGAGGCACGATCTCGTCCCGCGCCTTGAAGCGCAGCAGCGGAATGCGATATAGGGCACCGGGTGAGATCGACTCTATGCACGTTCAATTCGTTATCGGCAATCTGAGCGACTATCACATACCACGCTACCGCGCGCTCGTGCAGCTCGCGCTGCGACATGGATGCAAGGTATCCCTCGTAGAGCTATTCGAATTCACGAGCTTTTATGACTATCCGCAGAGCAATCGCACGGCGTTCCTTCAGGATGCGCAGTCCGACATGGTTACAGTCTTCAAGGGTACCGCTGCAGGCACCAAGCATTGGCTGACGGTGGCGGCCCGGCTCCGCGTAATCGTGCGTGCCACACGCCCCGACTTTGTCATCACGCTCGGCTACAACACCAGCTATTCGATTTACCTGTGTCTGCTCAGGACGCTGACGCGTCGATTCAAGCTGGTCTACATGTCGGACTCGAAGGCTGACGACGGAAAACGGCACCGACTCAAGGAAGCCTTGAAAAGAATCCTCGTCTCACGCTTCGATGGTGCACTCGTGGCCGGTGAGAAACATCGTCGATACGCCGAATCGCTCGGCATTCCCTTGCACCGATCACGTATCGGATTTGATGTCATCGACGTTGCCTACTTTCGCGACGCCGCAAAAGCCGTACGCGCACACGCCGACAGCGCGCGACACCGCTTCGCCCTGCCGTCACGATACGTGCTATGCGTGAGCCGCTTTGTCGAGCGCAAGAACGTGCCGCTCGTTCTGGAGGCGTTCGCGTGCTCAGAGCTTGCGCAACAGGGGGTGTCCCTCGTCCTCGTCGGTCAGGGTCCGCTGGAACAGACGATTCGTGAAAAGATTGCCGCGCTCGGGCTAAGCGAGCGAGTCCTGATCTTCAGCGCGATTCTGAACTGCGACATGCCAGCCTTGTATGCGCTCGCAGACTTCATCGTGCTCGCTAGCGCATTCGACCAGTGGGGGCTGTGTGTCAACGAGGCTATGGCTGCCGGGCGGCCAGCGATCGTGTCGCGGACCTGTGGCTGCGCGAACGAAGTTGTGCATGACGGCATCAACGGTTTCATTGTTCGGCCTGACGACCGCGAGCAGCTTGCAATGAGAATGAAGCAGCTCGCCGAAGACCATGCGCTTCGCGAAGATCTCGCCCGCAATGCGGAATCAACGATCCGTGACTGGACCCCCGAGCTTTTCGCCCAAAACGTGCTCGCCCTCACAAACGTGATCCTGAAGCGCAACGACCCCTACGCAGGCGGATAGCTGAAAATTAAACAAGGATTGTCTACTCCATACCACCAGCAATTCCATTCGTTTTTCTAACGCAGGTGCAAGTCACAGTGCCACGATTGATTGCGATTTCAAGGATACGTTTCTATGGGTTTGCGAATTCTTCATGCCATCATCACCGTCAATCCGGCATATGGAGGGCCTATTGAGGGGATCATTCAGGCGTCTCGTGAGCATCGGCGCATGGGAAATTCGATCGAGATCGTTACGCTCGATGGACCCGACGAGCGCTCACTCGCTCAGTGTGAAGTCATCTGTCATCCCGTCGGCCCGGGGTTCGGCAAGTACAGATATGCTCCGAGGCTGGTCCCGTGGCTGCGGGCCAACGCGCCGAAATACGACCTTGTGATTGTCAACGGAATCTGGAACTACATATCGTTTGGCGTCTGGCGTGCGCTACGCGATTCCGGGATACCTTATTTCGTATTCACGCACGGGATGCTGGACCCGTATTTCAAGCAGCGCTACCCGTTAAAGCACTTCAAGAAGATGCTCTATTGGCCATGGGCAGACTACCGGGTTCTTCGCGATGCCAATGCCGTGTTCTTTACGTGCGAGGAAGAACGTCTATTGGCCCGCCAATCGTTTCGCCCATACCACTGCAACGAGCATGTCATCAGCTACGGCACAGCAGGTGCCGTTGGCAATCCGGACATGCAACGCGAACTGTTCCTTTCGAGGTTTCCGCATTTGCGCGGCAAAAGAAATCTCCTCTTTCTTGGGAGAATCCATGAAAAGAAGGGAATCGACCTTACGCTGAGGGCACTGGCTCAATGCATACAAGACACACCCGAAGACAAAATCAACGATGTGCGACTGATCATAGCGGGCCCCGATGACAGCGAGTACGCGAGTGCGGCCAAAGCCCTGTGCAACGAGTTGGAGTTGACAGAAAGGGTGACATGGACGGGATTGCTCGACAACGACCTCAAGTGGGGTGCATTACTTGCATCGGACGCATTTGTGCTCAACTCGCATCAGGAGAATTTTGGGGTTGCTGTGGCGGAAGCGTTGTCTGCGGGGCTCCCGACGCTGATTACTGACAAGGTCAACATCTGGCGTGAGATCGGGCAGTCTGGCGCAGGATTCGTGGACAAGGACGACCTGGCAGGGGCAGTCTGCTTGTTGCACCGCTGGCTGGGCGCTTCGCGACGCGAGTGGGCTGACATGCGCACGCACGCCAGACAGTGCTTCATTTCCCGGTTTCATATCGCTCGGTCCATGCAATCCTTGCTCGACGCGCTTGCCATCTACACGGTGCAACAGGGCTCAACACGTGTGGCTGCCGAGTCGCAGCTTGAACTGGACGAAAATTTTTAAAACGAGGCACTGAAAACCCGGGCAAAACCTCCCTGCGCAAACGGTCGTGGACGCTTGCCCATGCATCGGACGGGCGCAGGTAACTCCGCAGCGGAACCGGCATTCACGCGCCATTCGCGCGACCACGGTTAGCCATTTCCTGGTCTGACCTGTGCCCTATTCCGGTCGCTCGAGCTTTGCTTTGGCGCTCTGATCCGCAGCAGTTGCTTTGCAGAAACTGTGCGGGAGGGAACACGCCAGGTTGTAAGAGCATTGACTAGATTTTCTCGCGCCCCACAATCATCAATTACGGAGGGGTGCCCGACTGGCTAAAGGGGGCAGACTGTAAATCTGCTGGCTTAACGCCTACGTTGGTTCGAATCCAGCCCCCTCCACCAGATCCCACGGCGGCCATGGCGGTACCGTGGTTAACCAGACTTGGGGCGGCAGGCGGCGTTGGAGCAACGTCGAATCGTTGGTCATCCTCTCTCCTGCCAAACTGACGTTTGTCGCTCGTCGATCATCGGCGACGTCACACTGCGACGCTTCAATTGCCTTGACAGGCGACACTACTGCTAAAAAAGCCGCGCATCGGCGCGATTGCCGCGCTGTAGAGACAGTTGAGTCGGATCGCACGACGGCTGAAACCCGTGGCAAGCCGTTCGAGCGCGGATACGAGCCCAAAATTCAATGCAGCGGGGCGCAAGTGATTGACGAGACTACGGACCTGAGACATCTTTGCGAATTTGTCGATAATGCACCGCTAGCAATGCCTACCCTCTTCCTTTACCGAAACAGGCCCTCGCGTGATACGAGCCGCGGGCTCTCGTTTGTAGACATCAAGCAAAAAGAAAGGTACCTTTCTTAGCCATGGCCATTATTCGGCCTCAGTGGCTTCAGATAAAGACTCTCGCCTTTAGCAGAAGATTACAAGTCTTCGGGAGCAACTCGCGATGCACACCTTGACGTTCGAAGTCGTTCGCGATATCGACAGCTTTTGTGCCATGCAGCCCGAGTGGGACGATTTGTGGTCTCGTGCCGGAGGCGAGTACTTTCAGTCGTACGCGTACTGCCATGGCAGTCTCATAGCGGAGGCTGCACGTCGACGTCAACTCCACTGCATCACTGCACGGCGTGAAGGTCGGCTCGTCGCGCTCTGGCCGCTCGTCACGTCGTGGAGAAACTGCTGGAAATACGCCACTCCGCTTACGCCGCCCAACAGATCACCAAGCGACATCCTTGTCGCGCCCGATTGCGACGTCCATCAGGTAGCGATGGGTGCATGGCGAGTAGCCCGCAAATCGACGCAGGCCGACGTTTTCGAGTTCTGGCGCATTAACTCGAGTTCGCCACTGCAACGCTGCCTGACGCGCGATGCCGTGACGCGCCGTGCGACCGAGGAACGCACGCCCTATGCCCAATTGAGAGGCCAGCATGATTGGGAAGCGTATTGCCGCTCGCGACCGGGCCGCTCGAAAACCCGCCCGAACTATCTGAAACGGCGGCTGGCCGCGCATGGCGAATTCAATGTCGAGATGCTCGACTCGAATGATCCGCGCATCCCGTCGCTAGTCGAGTGGTCTGCTTTGCGAAAGCGCGAATGGGCACAGCACAACGGCATCGATAGTCCGTGGGTCTATTCCGAATCCAGCAGCAGGTTCTGGAACGGTCTTCTAACGAACGCTGCTTATCAGCACGGCGTGTTTCACCTGTTTGTACTGACACTCCAGGGAAAACCGCTTGCCGCGAACGTCGTTGCGGTAGGCGCCACGCGCGCGTATCTATTGACGACGACATACGACCTGAAGCATGCGAACCTGTCACCGGGAACCGTGCTCGTCGATGAATGTGTCAAATGGGCATTCGACCGAGGGCTGGATTTCGACTTCGGGCCGGGCGAGCAGCAGTACAAGTCGTCGTGGAGTGGCGGCAACTCATACGCGACATCGTCATGCCTCGTCTTTCCAACCTGGTGGGGACGCGCTGGCTATTTCGCGAAGCATGGCATCCGGCATATGCGAGCCATCTTCGCACAGATCACCGGCAGGCAGACGCCGGCGCAAGGGCCCGTGAATGCACCGTCGACATGATGGCCACCATGTCACAGATGATCTTGATGTGTACCTTCGGGCCCGGAAGTCTCCCTGAGGTAGTGCGAACGCGTAACGCTCCTTGGCGCCATCCTACGGCGTACCAACGCTCACACGAGTTGCGCCAGTCTGCCCATACGCTGGCTGCCGTTCAATCGTCTCGCCGCCGCGGTTCGCATGCGTGTCATGCTCTAAGGTCGTCTGGTCCGGCACCAGCAAGGCGAGGCTCCAGCAGACCATGAACAGTAGCACCGCGACATTGAACAGCTTCTTTAGTCCTGTCATTTTTCCACCCCGCAAAGGACGTATGTCTCGACAATGCCTTTCGACACCTCGTCATTGAAAATTACTGCCGCAGCGGCCTGAGCGCCCACCCGGGTGGCGAACGCCTCGAAGAACCTGGTAAACCTTTCCTGTAGCACGAAGTGAATATCGGCGGCGGACGATTGCGGCGTGATGATCCCATCTGACCGCATCGCCGCTATTGTTCTTCCGATATGGTCCGCCAGGTTCTCCAGCAACTGCATGGGTCTTGAGAGATCGTCCATCACCGCGACCAGGTGCTGCATAGCCTTGAACGTCTCGGGCGTTTGCGAATAGAAGGACTGCACTGACACACCTTTGACACCGAACATTGCTTGTCCCCCGACGCGCGGCGTAGCACGCGTTCAGCGTTTTCTCGTTGATTGAATTGTGCTTAAAGCCTCTTCATCGAGCTTCTTTGTATTCAGCGATGCTCAGCAATTAGAACAAGAATCAGACCGCAAACTATCTGTTATTAACCTAAAGCCGAGCTCGGTCGATCGAAAAAGCACAGACTGTGCCAAATTGCGATTTTCTGTGGGGCAGGCCGCAGATTAGGTGCGAACGCCAGCTTTTCCGTTTAAATCGTTTCATTTGCGAAACGTGTGAACCGCCCAGCGAATTCCCAACAGTGTGGAAAGTGACCCGCGCCGATCCTGATTCGCAAATGCCACGAGGCTTCGGCCAGATAAAGAGCGACCTTCAATTCCGTGATTCACTTCTGAAACACGATTCCCGCCCGCCGCAATCCACGTCCGGACCGGAAGCCTATCGGGTCTCGCGAAGAACTCTACGCGGCATGAACCGCCGATGAGGCGACTTTGCAACCAAGGTACCGGCAAACAGGCATTCACGAAGCGGCGCTTGTGTGTACCGATCGTTTCAGTCCTGCAACGCGAGTCACGGAGCGCCGCTTCCACCGCGCAAAGACGGCGCCTGCGCCCCACGCAACCAGGCGGACGCGGCCGGTCACGCGGCCCGGTATCCAGATGGATCCGACCTGGCAGCCTGGTCACTAACCGTACGTGTACGCAAATATACCGTTTCGTACAACATGATTTGATTGATCAGATGTTCCCGCGCGATATCACGGCATGAAGGTGCAACCTGCCGTTCCCGAAAGTAAGGATGTTCTTGTCGTTTCATCGTTTCATCCGGGCGTGTGCCGTCACAGCAGGGGTTTTCCGATCAGACTGCTGCTGTCGGGGACGTCCGCCGCCATCGCCGCCCTGGTGACCGGCAAACCCCGAACCACAGAAGCAGAGCGAGAATCGTGATGGCATAGCAAACGGGCGCTACGCGCTTGCACAACGTGCCCCGCGCACCCAGAGCAGCACGCGCAAACCCAGATAAACGTGCAACGAAATCGAGCCCTGCCGTTGCATGCCGCCCTTACCTCCCCCTAAAGTTTCACGCGCAATTGCCGAGAAGCCGGACACGACTGGCATTACGCCCAAGTCCAGTTCGCAGGTCTTATAAAATATGCGGTTATCGATCGCGACCGCGGCGCCCGGCGCGGTAGAAATTGCCTGATGGCACCAAAAATCCAATTATGAAGAATTTCTTTAACGTCGACCTCGCCCGGGGCTACGGATATGGGATGGCTGTGTACATTGCTGCCCAGACTGCTGCTCTTCAACGCGGTATTGATGCCACCAACATGCAGCGCAAGGTCGCCGGCCGCCGTCTGCTTGAGGACGCAACCGTCGAGGAGGTCATTTCGGCGCTGCGTAGCAGCGGGACTTTGCCCGCCGCACCGGGTATGGGTGGCGCGGATCTGTCCGACGCGGACGCCATCAGGTGACGCGTTCAGTCGCATCCGGAATCCATCGCGGACCGTTCGCGAATGAGATGTTTCTGTCGCGCATCCTGAACATCATCGTCTGATTTCTCTCACCCAACCCGTCGTCAAAAAGCCGGCCAGTTTCGTTTGATGATCCGGGCGACCAATGTCTTGCCCCGAGTCGCGCGTGAACAGGCTCACGGGCCAGCCCATCATCTTGAGATGTTGTGAGAGGGCTGGAGCTCCCACGCCGAGCATGTTCGCGAAGGTTTTCGCGCGCATCGAGCCATGCGCCTTCAGATGCTCAAGGATTGTCCAGCACGCCCGCGAAATCCGATAGCCGCTCCGGATAGCAAGGGCCTCCCTGATATGTCGCGCACTCATATGAAGCATCAGATTCAATAGCGCATGCTCGAACTCTGCAAGTTCGCTCTCAATCGCGAAAGCCCGCTTCGCCTCGCGACGTGCGCGACTACGTCTGCTTATCTGCAACGCGCCCTCCACTGAGCCTACTAATAACTATGACTTGTAACACGGACCAGCTATCCCACTCGAGACGTCGGGTACTGCGGTCACAAATCTATGTAGGGCAAATCCGGGCCACGTCAAGCTCGCGCAACAAAGCAAAACCCGTTGCCCTCAAGAACCGCTCATCGTGGGCAAAAGCACCCGGTAGATATGAATGAACGCTGGCCCAAGCAAAACAACCAACAGGGCTGGAAAGATGCAGAAGATGAGCGGGAAAAGCAGTTTCAACGCGATCTTCGCCGCGCTCTCTTCAGCTCGCATCCGACGACGGGTGCGCAGCATGTCGGATAGCACGCGCAACGAAGCACCGATGCCCGTACCGAATCGATCGGCCTGGATCAGCATCGCGCAGAACGAGTCGATGTCTTCGACTCCCGTGCGTAGTGAAAAATTTCGCAACGCCTTTTCCTTCGTAAATCCCGAACGCATTTCGAGGAGCATCAGCTCCAGTTCGCTCGCGACAACCGGGCTGCGCAACCGGATTTCGTCCGCGACCTTCATCAACGCTGCGTCGAGGCCCAGGCCAGCTTCGACACACACAGTCAGCAGATCAATCGCATCCGGGAAGTCTTCGAAGAGTGCACGCTTGCGCCAGGCGACACGCCGTGCCAGCACAATATTGGGCAGGTAATACCCGAATGCACCGAGCCCAATCAATATTGCCGACAATTCGAATGGTGTGGTTGAAAGCGAGGTACCGACGAGCCAGATCATTGCGAGCAGCGGAAGTACCACCGCCAGTACGGTCTTCGCAGCGAAATAGAGCGCTGCCGCTCCCGGTGAACGCCAGCCGGCGTTCATCAGCCGCACACGCAATGCAGAGTTTTCCCAACCCTCTTTCGGAATTGACAGCCTGGAAATCGGCTCCGATACCTCCGCCAGCTTTTCCAGCCACGCGCCAGCTTGCGACCCTGCTTCAGGCATCGACGCAGGCGCGACTGTTGCCCCGCCTGCCTGCTCAATGCGCCTGCTCATGTCCCGCGGCGAGAAAACGAGCATCATGCCAAACGCCGCAGCAAACACCAGAGCAAACAGGCCAAACAGCAGCAGCATGTGCATCGGATCAAAGTTTTCCATAGTATCTCCGTACTGGTACGCATCGATCGCTTCGACGAAGCCGGTATCTATACCCGGATGCGCACGATCCGCCGCATCCATAGGACGCCGAACAGCATGGACACGCAAATCGCCCCCACCATCTTCAGGCCTGCAGGGTCCTGCCACAGCACTTCAAGAAACGACCGGTTCATCACCATCATCACCCCGGCAGTTCCGAATGGCAGCAGTCCCAGCACCCACGCGGACATCTTGCCCTCCGCCGAAAGTACGCGAATCTTGTCAAAGAGTTTGAATCGCTCGCGGATCAACAGGCCGATGCCATCGAGCAATTCGGCGAGATTGCCCCCCGTCTCACGCTGAATCAGCACGGCAATGACGAAATATCGCAGGTCCCGGATCGGCACACGCGCTGCGAGGTTCATCAACGCGTCGTGCGTTGACACACCGTAATTGATCTCGTCGAACGTAATGCGGAATTCTCCGCTCATCGGCTCGGCGAAATCGGAACTCACCATGCCAATTGCGCCGGCGAACGCATGGCCCGAGCGCAGCGCGCGGCCCAGCATGTCGCACACATCCGGGAGTTGCCTCTCCAGCTGGCAAATACGCTTGTTGCGACGGCGCCGCACATAAAGAAACGGGAGCGCGGCAGATACAACCGCCGCGATCGCAACATACATCATGAGCACAGGCGCGAACATCCCGGCAGCCAGCACAAGCACCGGCAATGCGAGGCTCGTGCCGACCAGCTTGGCCACCGACCAGTTCAGCCCGGATTGCTGCAGTAGCAGATCAATGGCGTGTACGCGCGGCACACGCAGGAGCATCTTGTCGAGCACTTCCGATTCGCTCAACATCCGCTCTTTCAGGATCGTCAGGCGTTCCTTCTGGACCTGGCCGCCCGCTGACATCGCGCGGATACGCGATTCGAGCCGGCGTGCCGTTGGTCCGTGACGGTTGTTCCACCATTCATATGCGCCTTCGAAAGCGAGAACCACGGCAGCGAACAGCAAAATGATGAAGGCGTAGAACATCGGGGACATAAGCGTCTCCTTAAATTGCGATGAATCAGTCGCTTTGTCGTGCCTGCGAATCAGGTGGTTTCGAAGCGCCGGTTAGGATCGTAGAGCTGCTCCGGCAAGCCGACGCCGAATGCCTGAAGCCGCTCGGCGAACTTCGGCCGTACGCCCGTCGCGCAGAACCATCCGCGTATGTTGCCGTTCGCGTCAACACCACTGCGCTTGAACGTGAAGATCTCCTGCATGTTGATTACGTCCCCTTCCATGCCCGTCAATTCCTGGATGCTGATGATCTTGCGCCTGCCGTCGGTCATCCGCGTCGCCTGCACGACCACCGTGATAGCCGATGCGATCTGCTGACGCATCGTTTTTGGCGGCAGCGAGAAGCCAGACATGCTGATCATGTTTTCGAGGCGTGTGAGCGCATCGCGAGGGGTGTTCGCGTGGATGGTCGCAAGCGATCCCTCGTGACCGGTATTCATCGCATTCAGCATATCGAGCGCTTCAGCACCGCGCACTTCGCCAAGAATGATGCGATCGGGACGCATCCGCAGCGCATTGCGCACCAGCGTGCGCTGCGTGATCTCGCCGCGTCCTTCGATATTCGGCGGGCGTGTTTCGAGTCTGAGCACATGTTGCTGGCGCAACTGCAGCTCCGCAGCGTCTTCGATCGTAACAATGCGCTCCGACTCAGGAATGAAACCAGACAGGATGTTCAGCAAGGTCGTCTTGCCGCTGCCGGTGCCCCCGGACACCAGGATGTTCACCTTCGCCTTGGCCAATGCGTCAAGCAGTTCAGCCATTGGCGGCGTCAGGCTTTGCAACTGCACGAGGTCGGAGACCTGCAGCGGATTCACCGAAAAACGCCGGATTGACAGCAGCGGACCGTCTACAGCAGACGGCGGGATGATCGCGTTGACGCGTGAGCCGTCCGGCATCCGTGCGTCGACCATCGGGCTCGATTCGTCGATGCGTCGTCCAACCCGCGAGACGATCTTTTCGATCACCTTCATCAGATGCGCATTATCATGAAACGTCACGTCGGTCAGTTCCAGTCGACCACGGCGTTCCACGAAGGTCTGCCGATGCGTATTCACGAGGATGTCCGAAATTGTTGGATCACGCATCAGCGACTCCAGCGGACCGAAGCCGAACATTTCGTCGTACACGTCGATCGAAAGCTGCCTGCGTTCGATATCGTTGACGGGAAGCTTTTCTTCCTCGAGAATGCGCCCGATCAGGCCGCCGATCTCCTGCTTCACCTGATCCGTCGGCAGACGCGACAGCCGCTCCAGTTCGACGCGCTCGATCACAATCTGGTGTACGTCCTGCTTTAACTTCTGATAGGCGGCACGTACGCCGTTGCCGGACGGATGTGTCGTATCGCGGCGCTCGCCAAGCGGCTGAATGCGTTGAGCGGAAATCTGTTCACGCAGTGACATGTCAATCTCCTTGTCGGGTCTTACAGGGCTTCAAGTTTCGGCGTGGCACCGCGTCCTAGCATGCGGGCAAACAGCGAATCGCTCCGCGCACGCGCCCGGCCGCTGCCGATCGACGTCCGGCAGACAATGTTTTCCGCCAGCGTCTGCAGGTTGCGTGAAACGCCGCTGCTGCGCGCCGTCTTGATGACAGGCAGCCCCTGATCCATTGCGTCCGATACAACCTTGGTGTCCTCCGGGATAACCTGGAACGGCCGCATGCCCAGCACCTCCTCCAGGGCGGCGCGCGCACGTTCGCCATGACGCGCATACCGGTTGAGCAACAGTCGCATCTGATCGGTTGGGTAGCCAAGCGACAGGAGAATTTCCTGCAACCGTCGCCCGGCGCGCACGTGCGGCATGCTTGCCTGCAAGACAAGATGAATCTGGTCGCTGCGATCGAGCGTGAGGATCGACAGTTGATTGATGCATTGCCCGATGTCGCAAATAACGAAGTCGTAGCGGGGTACCGCGACACCCAGAATCCACTCCAGTCGTTCTTCCTTAATCTCGACTGCCTTGGTTGGATCCCCCGCGCCTGCAAGAATGTGAAAGTTATCGCTAACGTGCGTCAGACATGCGTCAAAAAACGCTGCGTCCATTCGCGCAACCTGCGAGCACATCTGTGGCAGAGTGGTGGGTGGTGTCTGATCGGTGACGAGAAACGCGGCGTCGCCAAACAGTTGATCGAGGTCGATCAGCAGCACGCGTTTTTGCTGCAGAGTCGCAATCGTGTGAGCGACATTGCTTGCGATGAAGCTTGTCCCCGCCCCTCCTTTGCACGAGATGAATGACACAACCTGAGTCTCACGCGCCCCGCGCTGCGTGCGCTGCGCTTCCACCCGCAGCAGCGCTTCTGCGAATGTACGTTTTTCGAGCGGCCAGCCGAGCACGTCGCGAATACCTGCGCGCATTGCCGCGATCAGCGTTTGCTCGGACGTTTCCGGTACCAGCAGGATGCAGGTCAGCCGCGAATGCCTGTCGCAGAGTTGCGTGATCACCGGCAACTGGGCCTGGTCAATTGACGCGGCATCGACGATCAGGACGTCGAACGCATCAAGACTGTCTCCTCGTTCGATGAGCAATGACGGATTTCCGCTCGCGCGAGTTGTCCGGTAGTTGCCGCATTCGCTGATCAGACGCATGATCTGGGCGAGCCGGGTGCCGTCTTCGGAAAGGGTGAGAATGTTGATCATGATGTTCTCGGCATGGCTGACGAAGGTTATTGACAGACGGTGCCGCCAGTGGAAGTCGCGAGGCTTTCGCGCGGCAACGTGGTGGTCAGGGGCGGCATCGTCAGGGTCACGGGCAGGAACGGAATCATTGTCCTGACGCTCACGTTGGTGACGCTCACGGTGACAAATGTGCAGGTATTGCGGGCCGTTGCCGCGTCCGAATCGCACCCGGAGGGGGTATATGCGACGGCGACATTCGATGAGCCCAGCAAGGGCAAAAGCCCCCTTATCCGGGTCTTGATGGCGGAAGCGTTGGCATCGCACACCACAGCGGTACGCGCCCCGAGACGCACCGCTTCGCTCGCCGTATTCCAGTAGTAGAGCACGCGCCCGAACTCGCAGATGCCCACGAGCAGCATGCAAAGCATGCCGGCGATCATCGAAAACTCAACGCTTGTCGTGCCACGTTGTCGGCTCGTGCGGCGCGCGGCCGCGAATGGGCGTGGATTCATGACACCTGCCTCATGACGCTGATGATGTTGCCGAACGTAAAGTTGAGGTTGAAGTACGGCGTGATCGGCTGATAGGGATAGCCAGTAACCTTCACCTCGACCAGATTGATGCTGCCCGCCGCGCTGCCGGAATTGATTACACCGTTGTCGGTGTCGTAGGTCTGCACGTTGGCGAACATTGGCGGATCGGAAGCATCGGAGCAGCCCGCCGTGTTCAACGCGTCGCATACCACCACCATGGACGTCGTCAGCCCCGGCACAAGCGGCGTACCGGAGTTGTTGGCCGGGCAGGTCGGAGTGCCATAGACGACCAGGCATTGAGCCTGCGCAAGCGGGTACGCCGGATCGTTCGGCAGATAGGTGGACAAATAGCGAGCCGCGTCGCGGGTCCCCTTCGTCAGCGCCTCGTACTGATAGATTGCATGGCCGAATTCGGCCACGCCCGCCCCCAGCAAAACGAGCGGAATCAGCATGATGGCGAACTCGATCGCGGCAACGCCGCGCATGCGCTTCAGATGGACAGCACGCCGTTTCATGGTCGTCTCCCCTATTGCAACAGCATGGGCACCTGAGGCCCGATTGAGGAGCCACTGCCCGGAACGCCCTGGGTCGCGCACGGACTGCCCGCTGCCGTCGACGATCCTCGATACTCGAGATGCACGGGGCCAGGACTCCCCCCCGATTGCATCGGATCGAGCATCAGTACGCAATCCCAGGCGAGTACGGCGGCAGAGTGACTGCCGCTGGTCGCCAGCAACTGGCTACAGTCGACTTCGGGCGCGAGCGCAAGACGCCGATCCGCGCCAGCCGCATAGTTGGTTCCTGAGGACGAACCACTCGTGTTGGAACCGTTGGGGAAAATAGCCGAGTCGCCCTGATACGGAGAGAACCTCTGGCGTTGACTCACGAAGTTTGCGTATGCGTCACGCCCTGCGGTCCAGTTCTGGGACGTGTACGCATAGCCGGTGAAATCGGGTGTCGCACTCTTATTGCCGTTACCATTCCCGCCTGTCTGCGAATACGGGTTGGCATAGATACCAAAGCGCGTGTTCCATGCATCCGTTGCCGACGTCATGTTGCCGGGCGAGCCGACGCTCGCGCCCGTCGCCGGCAGCGTGCAGTAGTTTCCCGTCAGTTCGTTCTTTACCTCGTTCGCGCTGTTGCTGCCGTCCAGTGCCGCCCAGCCAAAGTTGCCGGCGCCGAACGAGGGGGGTGAGCCCGCTTTCGACTCGATCCAGTCGCCTATGTTGTAGCTCGCGCCGCTGATTGCAGGAGAGACCTGGGTACCCGCCTTGCAGATGAAAACGGGAATCGCGCAGGTCGTTTGGGCCGATCCGACTGTCGCGACGGCCGTCGCTGACACCGACGCATTTGCAATACTGACGCCAGGCATCAGGTTGAGCACCTGCATGAACCAGTTGGGGATGTTCGTAACAGAGGTCGTGCACTTGGTGTACTTGATATTTCCAGGCGTGGTGACCGAGTTTTTCGGCAGAAACGGATTGGTGAGCGAGTCGCTGAAAGTGACGTTGTTGTTCGTCGCGAGTTGCACTGCCGTGCCCTGAAAGACCGCATAATTGAGGTGGCCGGCCGTGATGCCAGCCGCCTCGGAAACAGACAGGTTGATCGCACCCGTAAGATCACGTGCGGCTGCAAGCGCGCATGCATCTGCCGAATTCTGCAGTTCGCTCTTTGCGACATACAGCTTGCCGAGGTCGAGCGCCAGCCCGACAAATCCGATCAGCACGGCCATCATCAAAGCGACGATGATGGCAGTAGCTCCCTGCTCTCGCCGCCTCCCGATGCTTCGCATGGTTGACATGGATCCGCGATTCATGGCGCTCTCCCAAACTTGTTGACGTTATTGACCGCTGGACCCGCCGCCGCTTACACCGATCACGTACGGGTTCGTGACTGGTGCAGGCTGTCGAAACGACTTGTCGTAGCTATCCATTGCAGATGCAGCCGCTTTACCATCGACGCCGCTCACAGACGGTGCGTGCTCCGCCGCGTGCGGATCGATGATCTGGGCCTGCTTGACGGCGCGCACGGCTTCGCCAAAGTGCGCGTCCCATATTGGCGTACTGGTCATGCAGCCGCCCAGCGCGGCCAGCATCGGCGCGAGCAGCATGGCTCGACGTGCGAGGACAATTTGTGCGATTTTCATGAGGTTCCCCTTGAACTTGGCGTCAACGATCGAACGATGCGTTGGTCGGGCCGTTCTTCGCAATTTCTTGCGTGCGGTCGTGCGTTGCGCTTGAAGTGAGACCTGCCGCTGTCGCCCGCGCCGCGGCGATCCGGGCAGCGTCGCCTTCGATACGCGCGATTCGCGCATTGAGTGCTCCACTCTCCTCATGGCTCGCTGCTCGCGCATCTGGTGAAGTCGGCGGGGTCGGCTTGGCGACGGACACGGGCGTCGGCACCGGCAGCGTGGTTACAGGCTGGTCCGACTGCGAGTCGCGCGACCCGGGAGCGGCCGCAGAGGGCACCGCCGGCTGCTGTGCGGGTGCCGGTACCGGCGAAGGCGTTTGCGGCATCTCCGAAGGGTTGGCCGCCGGCTTCGTACCGGACTTGTGGGCGCCGCGACCTTCCATGTTCCCTGTCGCATAGACATCAGCTTCATTGGTTGGCGTGAAGCTATCCGTCGGCAGCGGCACACTCGCGGTCTGCAGCGGCTTCACGAGGTGAGGCGTAATGATGAAGACCAGTTCCGTCCTGTCCTGCTGGAACGACGTACTGCGCATGAGTGCGCCAAGCACAGGAATTTCACCCGCGCCCGGAAACGCCTTCAGCGCACCGGTGATGTTGTTCGTCATCAGGCCGCCGATCGCGAAGGTTTCGCCATCTGCCATCTGCACGGTCGTCGATGCGCGGCGCGTGTTGATCAGCGGCAGGATCGACACGCCGCTCACGTTGGTCGCGCTGAGCGTGACACCCGTCGGCGACAGCTCGGACACCTCGGGCGCGACCCTGAGGTTGATGTGGCCATTGGCGAGCACGGTCGGTGTGAACTTCAGCGCGACGCCGAATTCCTCTTGCTGCAACGTGATGCTCGTCGCACCCGTGCTGCTACTTTGCGGGACCGGAATATAGATCTTGCCGCCCGCGAGAAACGACGCCTCCTGCCCGCTGATCGTCACGAGATTCGGTTCAGCGAGGATCTTCACCAGATTGTCGGTATTCTGGGCATCGAGGGCGAAGTTGAGCGGACGGTTGTTCGCCTTGCTGGCCGCCAGGATGCTCGAGACACCCGCCAGCAGGTTGCTGACCAGCGCGCCCGACCAGGAGCCGAAGCCGCCTTGAATGTTGAGCGCCGCGCCCATCTGGTTGATGAGCGTCTTGGACACCTCGGCAACCTTGACTTCGAGCATCACCTGCTGCGGCGCGTCGACCGTCATCATGTTGATCACTTCAGCGGACTTGCTCGTGCTCGAGCTCTGCTGGTTTACAGGCGTGCCGCCGCCCAGGATGCCGTTTCCCGACTGGGCTTGCTGGGTGGGCTGCGCACTCGCGAAGGCCTGGGCGATCGCCATCGCTTGTTGCGCAGCCGGCGCGCTCGAAACGTGGCCAGCGAGCACGAGGTTGCCCGCAGCCGTCGACACCCTGATGCCGCGCTCTTCTGGCATCAGTTGCGCGAGCGAATTCTGCAGTCCGTTGGCGTCAATATTGACGATTACGTCGATCATCTGGCATGCGCCGCTGCGTCCTTGAACGATCATGTTGGTAGTGCCCACCGCCATGCCGACGAGGTAGAGCGTGCGCGGCGACACGAGCGTGGCTTGCACGATCGTCGGGTTGCCGAGTGTGCGGGCGCGTGCTGGTTCCACGAGTGGTACCAGTGCAGACTTGCCGACGGGCACGACGACGCTGGATTGCTCACGGATGTCGCCTGTGCAGCTCGGACCGCGCAGCGGTGCGGCGGCCGCCGCACCGGCGGCAGCGGCGGCCGCGCCAGCAGGTATGGGCGCCATGCTGACCATCATGGGTCTGGCCGTTCGGGCCATTGGCAACGGCGCACCCGATACACCTTTCGCAAGCCCCGGAGCTTCGACCGCTTCCTGTGCCATGCCGCTTTGAGCCGCAAGCAACCCAGCGCACAGCGTCGCGGCGAGCACCGTGCCGCCCAGCGAGCGGCAACGCACTTCGCAGCCGGATGAGAATCCCAGTTTTGCTTTCATTTCCTAACCCCCGTTGCCTCGATATCCATGTGCCGAGACTTTCGTTATTGCTCACCTGTCTGCAGTGGCGGCGATCTGTCTTCGCAGATGCCCACGCACCGCCCTAGAAACATTCAACGCTACCCAGGACCCCGGACAACACTCCAACGCAGTCGCGCCGCGGCGCCGGACGCGCGGCGTAATGCACGCGCACGGGACGCGCCGGCGCAGCCGCGGGAGCCGAAGCCGCCGCCGGGGTTCCCAGCAGCGTCGTCTTCGTTGCACCGCCGGTATCTGTGGTCTTCTTGTCGACCTGGTTGCGCAGTACGAGCGACAAGGTTCCGACGCTGCGCGCGAGATCGAGCTTCTCGGCCTGATCGGGCGTCACTTCCAGCGTGACCGCGTTGACGACCTTGGGCTGCGTATCGTCACGACTCACCTGCTGGGCTACCGCGAGCACCAGGATCTTTTCGAGGACGATCTTCGAGATACTTTGCTGGGCGTCGCTCTTCCCTGGTTCCTGGGTATTCACGATCACGTCCACGTAATTGCCCGGCAACGCGAAGCCCGCGACGCCGACCACGTCGTTCACGCGAACCGTGATGGCCCGATTGCCCGCGCCAATCACGGCCGACAACCCGCCCTTCGTACCCACGGGCGCCAGCTTCGCTTCGAGCACCGGCTCCCCGCGTGCGAGGCTCGTCAGCACGACGCGTCCTTCGAGCGATTTGGCATCAGTGAAGGTGCCTGGCGGAATGCTGCCCGTCGGCCAGCTGACCGTGTGGATGAGGTTCGTGTTAAGGGGCTCACCGAGACTAACGTCGCCGGCAGCCACCACGACGGGCGTGACGGCACTCGACGAGGTCTGCACCAACCAGCGTGATGCGAATACGACGGCGGCGAGGCCCGCAAGCCCGGCAACCCCCAACATGACAAAAGCGCGACCGTTTTTCATGGCGATGCTCCAGTAGGGTTTATTGAAATGCGCCGATCAGCCGGCGGCTAGCTTGCGGGCGGGTCGATCTGCAGCAGGTGGGTGAAAACTCCCCTGTTCCGGCAGGACACCAAAATAGTTGCACCACGCCTGAAGCAGACCTTCTTCGGTGACCTCATTGCTGGCGCCGCTATAGTGCATAGCCGCCCGCACCAGATCGAGCAGATCGCCTGGATAGCACGCAAGAAACGGCTTGCCGGACGGCAGATGCAGGTGGTGCACCAGGTAGTCGAAGACGATACGCGAGGCGGTAAGCCCGAGTGCGGCGCAGCGCCTGTCGAATATCGTGCGATATTCGTCAAGCGATAGCGGCCCAACATAGAGTTTGGAGCCGAGTCGGCGCAAAAACGCTTCGTCTCCGAGACGGGTCGGATCCAGATTGCTGGAGAATACCGGCCACACGTCGAACGGCACCAGGAAGCGGCTGCCCGACTGCAGTGTGAGCTGGTCGACGCCACGATCGAGCGGCATCAGCCAACGGTTAAGCAGATCTTTGGGAGCAATCCGCTGACGGCCAAGGTCGTCGACGATATAAAGCCCCATATTGGCTTTCATGTGAGGCGGCGCCTGATAAAAGCCGGCCGCGGCGTCGAACCTGAGGTCGAGTGCGTCAAGCGTCAGCTCGCCTCCTGAGATTACGACAGGCCTGCGGCAGCTACGCCAGCGTTTGTCATTACCGGGTGCCTCTTCCTCTTCGGGGACAGCCTCATGTACCAGCGGGTCCAGCAACTGAACGATTTCCCCGCCAACGTAGATGGCGTAAGGAATCGGCACGTTGCCGCGCAACAGCCGGCCAAGCCGCTCGGCCAGGAACGTCTTGCCGCTGCCCGCAGGACCGTAAAGCAGCAACGGACGTCCGGACGCGACCGCAGTGGCAGCGGCATCAAGCAACGCCGGCTCGACAAGAATGTGCTGGAAGGCGGCGTATACGTCGGCTTGCGCGATACGGATCATGCGGACCGAGTGCGTTCGCACAACCTCCTTGTAACTGTCGAATGTCACGGGCGCCGGGCCGCAGTAGCTGCAGCGCGCCATCTCTTCCAGCGCGAGCGTGCGGCCAGCCTCGGTGAGGCGGAAATGCACATCGATGTCGCTCGCGCCACGATGAGTAATCTCTGCGAGATGTTCACGTACGAGAAAGCCCAGCACGTCGTCGAGCACTGACACCGCCAGCCGATGGCGCTCCGAGAGCATTGCAAAGTCCGACTTGCCATGCATGAGCGTCGACTTCAGGACCAGCCGCGCGAGAAAGACGGCGGGCAGACCTGTCTCGGCGAGTGAACGCGGCGCCCGCAACGACACCGTCGACTGCCCCGAGTGACGCTCCCGAGACGATACGTGATCGGGCAAGCGACATACCTGTGCGCCCGGTCCAGGTTCAAAGTTCGACGCGTCCATCATGTCATCTCCGAGCCGGTGACAACCGGCGCTATACGGTTTCGACTACCCTGCTGCGGGCTCCCGGTTCCGCGCGGCTACGCTGCCGACGCGAACAACACGCCCAACGTTCCCGCCGCTATCGCCACCCCATAAGGCAGCGCTCCGACTGATTCGACCGGCATGCGATCTATCGATGCTGGTTCCCGCGTCGAGTCTTGCCACGCACCCGTCAGGTGCGCGAGATTGGCCAGCATCTGCCGCGTGCGACGGCGATACAGCACAATCCCGATCGACCAGATGCCGCCGGCGAGGAAGGTCGCCAACGCGATATAGAAGGTCATCTCCGGTCCCACCCATGCACCGATCAACATCAGCAGTTTGACGTCGCCAGCTGCCATGCCGCGCATTAGATAGAAGGGCAACAGCAGCGCGAAGCCACACGCGGCACCCATCAGCCATACGAGCCCACCCGTCAGCGGGCCATGAAGCCACCCCTGCACGAGAAGTGCCGCAGCGAGCCCAATCGCAATGATGCGATTGGGGATGCGGCGGCACGTAATGTCCGTGGAGGCCGCAATGACCACCAGAAGGACGGTGCACAACGGCACCGGATGCGGCGGCAGAGGAGGCAAAATCATGAGGTACCTCGTTATTCGTTTCGTGGATCTTCAAGACAGTGCAGATACAACCCCGTCCTCAATGCGCTGGTAGAGATCGCTCACAGAGTTCCCAAGCTCCAACACCGATGCAACAATGGCTATCGCGATCAGCGCCCCCAGCAGCGCGTACTCGATCGCGGTGACACCGTCGTCTCCCCTGATCAACGCCTTCGTTATATCGGTCAATGCGTGCATGGAAAACTCCTTCATCCTTGTCACCACACTATTGAATGCGCGGGAAATGACGGGCGCCCCGAAGGATCGGGCGCGCCCATCCGCGCGTGGCTCACAGTGCTGCAGCAATGCTGCTGAAGACTGAACTGAGGTTCGTACCGACCAACTGAACGGACGCGATGATGACGACCGCGATCAGCGCAGCAATCAGTCCGTACTCGATGGCAGTGACGCCTTTGTCTTCCTGAACGAACTGCCTGAGTTTCTTGATTAGAACTTGCACGACACCCTCCATTTTTTGGCGAACCGGCATTCCGGTTCGCCGCGAGGTTTAAAGTGACGCCGCAATGCCGCTGAAGGTTGTACTCAGGTTGGTACCAACCGCTTTCACCGCCGCGATGATGACCACCGCGATCAACGCAGCGATGAGCCCGTATTCGATGGCGGTCACGCCTTCTTCGTCGCGAACGAAACGGTTTGCTTTGGCAATGAAGTTTTTCATAACACACTCCTTTTCGGATACCTAAGTAAAATCCCTTAACCTGGATGGCTTCGGGTGGATGGGTACTACAGTTACTACAGAGAAAACGAAGATGCAGCTCTAGGTGTGCAGGACCGGCATCAGCGCACAAGCGTACAGTTGCTCGCGAGGAGCGGTCAGTGAGTCTGACTGGTGAAAGATGTGTGAGGTATGCGTGATCTCTGACACATCGAGAGCACGCCTTAGCCATAGTGTTGGCGCGCGCGCCGTCCCTATCCGCCGTTGAGGCGTCCTGTACGCGCGTTCCCGGCCACTGTCGTAGTTATCGTAGCGGTCATTCCGCTGTTCTGTTTCGAGTTTCATAGCTCCCCCGACATCTACATACATCTTGAAATCCGGCATTGCCGGTGTGTGCGTGTAAGCCGACGACTACCCACCGTTCCGTCCATGTTCGGTGCGCTCTTATGTGAGCAACATCGAGCAGGAAGAAATGTCCCCGAGGGCTGCACCGTTGCGATTCATTTGTTCGCTCTCTGGCTTCGAATCGTCCTGGTCACGTCGTCGGCTTCCGCGCAACTCATATCGCAAGAGGTGGGCCAGCGATCGGGAAATGCAGGAAAGACGGGGCTCCGGGCCAGGGTGGCCATAAGCTTGTCCGACCGGTTTTCCGCGGAATGTAACACTCTCGTTACATTCGTCCGGCTTTCATCGGATCTTAGATCCGCCTCGGAATGCCCATCTGGCGGGCCTTGCGCTGATTCTCCAAGGATTTACCCTAGTTAAAATTGCTCGACCAGACTGGAAAAAAGTGCCGAGCCAAATCACCTAAAAATGTAACAACCACGTTACATGTTCCGATCTCTCGTCAGACGTTTCTCGCCTCTTCCAGTGCCAGGCCGAGGCGGTACTGCAACGAACAAAGCGGTGGAATTGATTGACGTCAGCCCTCCTCCCATGTCCGTTCCGGGAAGAGTACGGGTCGCCAGTCGCACCACCGCAAATTGTTTCAGTCCTGCAACACGGCCGCTTGGGCGAGCGTAAAAATCCAGGAATTTGCCGCTTTCCGGGCATTGAAAGCGCCGTCCAGCGGCCTCAAGGAAAACGCTAAGTTGAAGTGATGCCCGTTTCTTCCAACAATGAAATGGCCGGTAGCGCACGGACACTGCGCCAAGGATGACGTTTCATGCGAAACGTTAGGAATCGAAATAAAGAAGAAGCAAATTGACCGGATGCCCCACGGGACCACATCCGGCTACCACGCAACACGGGGGTTGTATGCACTTTCCAATCCGGCGCGAGCGTCGCGGCGAAAACCGCGCTCGCGATTGGCTGACTGTTGACCGGCTAGTCCTTTATAGCGGCACGATGATCGTGCTGTATGTGATCTTTCTGGCCGTGTGGGCGCGGGCAAGTCACGGCTTCACCGATTCGGGATTTACCAGACCTGGGTTTGATTTCGAGATCTTCTGGTCAGCGTCGTATGCCGTGCTACATGGTATCCCGGCATCACAGATATACGACCAGTTGTCGTTCGAGCACCTTCAGCAGACACTCTTCGGCAAGGCGGGGCATGATAGCTTTACGCCATGGCTCTATCCGCCTACGTTTCTGCTGCTCGTTGTGCCGTTCGCTTTGCTACCCCTTGTCGCCACTTATTTTCTGTTTGTTGGCGCCAGCGTATTCGCCTTTACCTTGGGTGCACTGCGCCTGTCCGGACTGAATCGCGTCCTCCATGGATCACGTCTGAGCTGGCTGCTCGTCGCGGCTAGCCCGTGCGTATTCGTGCCCGCGATTTTCGGCCAGAACTCGCTCCTGACGGCGGCACTGGCCGCACTCGCCATCTACTGGATCGACAGGAATCCGGTGCGCGCGGGCTTGTGTATCGGATTACTTGCCATCAAGCCGCAAATGGCGTTGCTGTTTCCCGTCCTGCTGATCGCCGCACGGGCGTGGCGCCCATTCGTGGTGGCGGCAATTTGTGCGCCGCTGTTCTGTGGACTCAGCACGCTCATTTACGGCACGCAGTCGTTGCATGCTTTTCTGATCAACTCACGCATAGCGCGAGAAACGCTGATGGACCACAGCATGCACTACTGGCTCGCCTCACCTACTACGCTTGCCGCGTTGCGTGTCAACGGGATACCGCTCGATTTTGCATACGCAGCCCAGGCCTGTGTCGCGTTGCTCGCCACGGTCGCCGCGTATCGCGTATGGAAGAACGCGCGCGACGTTCGCGTGCGCGGCGCAACGTTCTGTGTCGCGACGTTGCTCGTCAATCCTTATGTGTGGCATTACGAGCTGGCATGGCTGGGCGTAGCGCTTGCATGCCTGACTTCGATCGGCCTTGAAAAGCGATGGCTGCGTGGCGAACAACTGGTCATCGTACTCGCATGGCTTTTGCCGGCCTACGAATTCTTCAACCGCCTGGCGGTGTTACCGCAAGTCGGCCCCATCATCCTGCTGCTGACGCTGCTGATCATCCTGCAGCGAGTGCGGATCACCTCAGAGCTGAACGCATGAACTCGATCTTTTCGCACAAGCCATCCGCGAGAGGCAGGCCGATAAGTCTCGAGCTGCCTGTTGCTCAGGCGGCGCGACGGCCACACTGGATCAACGCTACGCGGCTACGCCTTTATCCAATGGTGGCACTAACCTGTTACCTGATATTCCTTGTGATTTATGTGTATCGGGCCGTGTGGTTGCAGCGCGCTGACGTTGGCCCGCTTGCGATGGATTTCCTGCCGATCTGGAGCGCGTCTTTCCTCGCGATGCATGGGCATGCGCCCGACGCCTATAACCTGCATGCGTTGAGTGTGGTCGAATTCAACACCGTGCCGTACTCCAGCACGATAGGCGGCATTTTGCCGTGGCTTTATCCTCCCAATACCTTGCTGTTTGTGGCCCCGCTATCGCTACTGCCTTACAAGGCGGCGGCAGTGGCATTCGCGGGAGGATCGCTCGCGCTGTTCGTCCATGCCGTCCACAAGATTATGCCGGGCAGGGACACGGTTCTGATCGCGCTTGCGTTTCCGGGCGCTGCGCTCGTCATCATGGTGGGGCAAAACGGCTTGCTGACCGCTGCACTTGCCGCTTTCGGACTATTGGCGCTTCCCCGCCGTCCGCTTGTCGCAGGCTTATGTTTTGGCTTGCTGTGCATGAAGCCGCACCTGGTATTGCTGTTCCCTCTCGCCTTGCTGTGCTCCCGTTCGTGGCGCGCCCTGGTCGCATTCGCACTTACTGCAGCCATGACCCTCGTGCTGGCCGCACTTGTGTTCGGCACACAAACATATACAGCGTTCCTGCATAACACCGTCGCGGCTGCGGGTATTGTCGAGTCGGGACACGCCGTGATGGGGCTGGGTCGCATACCCACCGTGTTCGCGTTGTTCAAGCTTGCGCATGCACCGACATCACTCGCCGCCGCATCCCAAGGCATCAGTGCCTTGCTTGCTGCCGCAGCTGTTGTCTATGCGTGGCGCGACGACTGCTCGTACCCGTTGCGTGCCGCTGCACTGGTCTGCGCCAGCCTGCTCGTGAGTCCGTATCTGTATGACTATGACCTCGCCTGGTACGGCGTGGTCATCGCATGGTATTGCCGGTTTGCCACCCATCGCGGCTGGCAGCGCTGGGAGCGGGAATGGATGGTGGTGTTATGGCTGGCGCCGCTGGCGGGCCTGTTCGTGATGGTCCATCTTTCACTTCAGCTATTGCCGTTAGTATCCGCGGGGACCCTGGCGATGGTGACGCGCCGAATTGCGCTTGAACGGCGCAGTGCGCCTGTCATCCAGCGCGACGTCAACCAATGAGAAGAATCGTACACCTCACTTTATTCGAACAACGTGACCAAATACACGGGGAAACATCATGAGCACATCAGGAAACGGGCCGTTGATATCGCTAGTCGTGCCTTTTTACAATGAACGCGACGCCGTCGAACGGTTTTTTGCGGAGGTCAGCCCCGTACTCGAGTCGATTGAAGACGCGCGCTTCGAGATCGTATGTGTCAACGACGGCAGCGCCGACGGCACGCTCGACAAACTGATTGCCGCGCGCGATCAGGACACGCGGGTCCGCGTGATTGACCTCACACGCAATTTTGGCAAGGAAGCCGCGCTGACGGCCGGCATCGACGAGGCGTTCGGCGACGCCGTCATTCCGCTCGATGCCGACCTGCAAGATCCGCCCAGCCTGATTCCCGTGATGGTTGAACACTGGCGCAACGGCGCCGAGGTGGTCGCGGCCAAACGATCCAACCGCGCGTGCGACACATTTGCAAAACGCACCGCGGCTGCCATCTACTATCGGGTCCACAATGCGCTTTCGGAGGTGAAACTGCCTGAAAATGTCGGGGACTTCCGGTTGATGGACCGCCAGGTCGTCAACGCGTTGCGCAGCTTACCCGAACGCCATCGCTTCATGAAAGGGCTATTCGCCTGGGTTGGCTATCGAACGGTGATCGTCGAATATCAGCGAGAGCCACGCAGCGCCGGGAAATCGAAGTTCTCCGGATGGCGGTTGTGGAACTTCGCGCTCGAAGGCATCACCAGCTTTAGTACGGTACCGCTTCGAAGCTGGACCTACATCGGACTTGCGATCGCTACGCTAGCCTTTGCCTACGCCGGGTTCATCATCGTTCGCACGCTATGGTTCGGTAACCCGGTACCCGGCTACGCGTCGCTGCTCGCGGTCGTACTTTTCATGGGCGGTATCGAATTGATTGGCATCGGTGTGGTGGGCGAGTATATCGGCCGCATCTATCACGAATCGAAGGGCCGGCCGGTTTATCTGGTGCGGCGCCGCTACCAGACCAAGACCGAGATCAGCCCACTGCCCGTCGAGCGCGGCAACGCGCGCCTATGGGACACCTTGCCACCTGAGACGGCCCGCAGGCGTACTGCGCCGCGCGTCAGAGTCGCTGGCCGTTGAGACGTGGAGGCACGAATCATGTCCCCCGAAGCGTACCTGGAAATGGCGGAAACCGAAGCGCAACACTGGTGGTTTCGCGGTCGACGCGACGTGGTGCGTACGGTGCTGCGCCGGCTCACGTTGCCGCCCCGCGCTTGCACGCGCGTGCTCGAAATCGGCTCAGGCACGGGCGGTAACTTCGATATGCTGACCGAGTTCGGCTGCGTGAGCGGCGTCGAAATGGACAAAACCGCGCGCGACCTCGCCGCTAAGAAGACGGGCGGACGCTTCGACGTTCGCGCAGGTCGTTGTCCGGACGACCTGCCTTTCGATCGCGAGCGCTTCGATCTTATCTGCTTTTTCGATAGTCTCGAACATATTGCCGATGATGTCGGCTCGCTTGCCCGCATGCGCGATATCCTCGCGCCCGGCGGCACGGTCGTCGCGACAGTGCCCGCCTATCAATGGCTGTGGAGCGCGCACGATGTGTTTCTCCATCACCACAGGCGCTATAGCCGCAAGTCGCTGATCGCGTCCGTCAAAGCCGCGGGATATCGCGTCGAAAGCATCACATACTTCAACGCGCTGCTGCTTCCGCTCCTCATCGCCGTACGAATGATGGACCGGCAGCTTCGACGCAACAGATCGACTGGTAATGCGGTTCCCAGCAGTGCGTTGAATGAGTCGCTATACCGGATTTTCAGTGCGGAGCGCCACTGGATTTCCCGTGGCGCGCTGCCTTGCGGTGTGTCGCTGCTCGTCGTATTGAAAGCAGAGAAAGCTTCGCAATAGCGATACGCTCGGAACGCGCGTGCCGAGATGAGCAATGATAGATCCAGGAGGTAGGCATGTGCTTATGCCTATTCGCCTTCGCTATAGAAACTTCGATTGCAGACTAGAGGCATACCGATGGTGACATCGCCCGGACCTGAACTGCGCACTTGTGGCCGCTGGCTGACAAGGGATAGAGTGGTCTTCTATTCCTGCGTCTTGCTGCTGATCGATCTCAGCTTGCCATTCATCCATTTGTACGGCCGTTATTCGCTGCACAACACCCATATCGCGAATCCAGGCTGGGACTTTGCGGTGTTCTGGAGCGCGTCATATCTGACGATTCACGGTGAGGCGGCGAGCGCTTTCGACTGGGTGCAGATCGAGCAACTCGCGCGGCCGCTGCAAGGGCTGACTTTCGCCGACAGCCGCACGCCATGGGCGTATCCGCCGACCTTCCTGCTCGTTGTTTGGCCGTTCGCATACGCGTCCTTCCTGTTCTCCTATCTCGCATTTGTACTAGCTGGACTGCTCTTTGCAGCGTTTGCCTGCACCCAACTGGTCCGAAACAAACTGCCCTCTGCGTTCTGGCTTGCAGCGGCTGCGTTCCCGCCAGTCTGGATCGCAAGCGTGGCCGGACAAAATTCATTCCTGACGGCTGGACTGATGGCGCTCGGTCTGGCCTTGCTGGATCGCCGGCCCCGACTGGCGGGAGTGTGCTTCGGGCTACTTGTCATCAAGCCACAACTCGGTGTTTTGATCCCGATCGCACTGGTAGTCGGCCGACGGTGGCGTACGCTCGCGGCCGCAGCGTACACGGCATCCTTGCTTTGCCTCGCGGCAGGCGCGGTGCTGGGCGTCGACGTATATGTGAGGTTCTTCGACACAGCATCGGTCTTCAGGGAATATATCGTCGAAAGGATACCGTATTGGCCTACCGGTATGCCCACGGTGTTCGGGGCGGCGCATCGCATGGGTTTGAGCGTAGGCATTGCGTGCGTGATTCACGGTGCCGTGGCGGCGATCGCCGTGACCAGCATGTCTATCTTGTGGATTCGGCATGCGCGAGACAATCTACGCGCAGCGGCACTGGTGATCGCGAGCATGCTGTGTCAGCCGTACCTGTTGTCCTATGACTTCATATGGATGGGACTTCCGCTCCTGCTCCTATGGCAGGACGGCGCGCGCCACGGATGGCGACCGCCTGAGTTGGCTGTGGTGATCGTTGCATGGCTCTCGCCGATAGTGTTCTTCCTGCCGACTCGATGGCCGGCGGGCAACGTCATGCCCGTCGTCATGCTGGCGCTTCTCGCGGTCATCGTCATGCGCAGCAGGACCGCCGAAGCGGCATATCCCGTTGCAGTGGCAGAAGCCTGTAGCGAAAGCTACACCTGATTCCAGTTCGCACCGCAGCGTGCACCGCTCTCGCCGTCGGTCATCGTCATGCTCGTCAGTTATCTTGACGCTTTGTCGCTGTGGCCAATGTCAGGGGCGACGACACATTTGTTTCGTTCGCGCACCTCGAAGCGTGGACTGCGGCGTTGACTGCAGGCAATCCATTGTCGGTCTCGACTCCGCCAGATGACAACGGTTGTGGTATGTCAATGACGTTCTTCGATAACAAACTTCTTTAGTTTGGTCGGTGCGACGGTTGTTCGCGCGATGTGTCCGCGTGCACCGTCATAAGCGCCACTTCGGAACTCGTATTCGTCGCCTGCAATCTGTCGAGCACCACTGCGCCGCGCAACGTACCCGATGATTCCTGAGCCGCTTTGTGATATGTCGCGCATACAGCGCGAGCTTGGCGAGCAGTGTGCAAGTTAAGCAATTCATCCTTCGGCATATCGGTCGTCTTTGGCCTTCGTTCGCCGCCCGTGGATGGCTCCCCGTGGACTTTCATCCGGACGCGCGGCACGCGTACCCGCAAGGGCACACTCAGGCAGCAACCAGCTTGCAAAAAATCTGCGTACTGGCTAACGCGGTGCGGGTCAGGCATGGTTTCCGAAACGCCTGGGCTCGCGCGCTGCTACGACTGGTAAGCCGGCACAACTGCTGTCGTCGCCACATGCCGCCGCACCACGATGACAAGCAATGCAATCATCACAGCGGGGACAACGTTGAAGTACCGATGAAGATACGCGCAGAGGAGTGCTTGTGCAGGCGCGATCCATGCTGCGGCGACGACAACCCATTCAATGCGCCCCAGCGCCGACATCCTGTCGTCGCGCATGAGCAGGACAATCGGCAAGATAAGCCACGCCAGATCGTAGAACATGATGTAAGGCTGCATCAGCAACGTGGCGACAATGAGCGAGGCCGCCCGCAGTTCGAATCTGGCGCGCTGCGCCCACAGGAAAGCCATCGCAAAGGCCGCTGGCACTGCAACAACGCCGTGCAACATGTAAGAGGCATTGACGGACAAGCCAATGCTTCGGCCAAGCGCGAAGATGGTTGGCATGCCTGGCCACATCATCCTGCCACCCTGCTCCACCGCCATCCGGCTGAATTTGGGTAGAAACGTGACAAATGCATGCCATGAATCCTGTCCGAGCACCAACACGCTCGCCCCGGCGAAGGCGAGGGTGCACAGTGAGGAAACGCCGATCACCTTCCATTGCCTCCCGCAAACGAGTGCCAGGGGGAACAGAACGCCCAATTGCGGCTTGATAGCGAGCATGGCGATGCATACCCCTGCCAGACCGGCCTCAACTTCGATCATTGCCAGCGCAGCCCCGGCAGCCGCAATCGTGAACAAGGAGTTTTGCCCAAGTCCGATGGCAATGGCGACACCAGGGAACGCCAGCAGCAGAGGCAGATATGCACGGTCGAGTCTGCGACAGAAGCGGGCCAGCACGGCGCAATAGACCAGCAAACCGAGCACGGAGTAGAGAACTAGCGCAACCCCAAAGGGCAGCCGTCCTAATGGCAAGACGGCCAGCAGGAATGTCGGCGGGTACGGCCATAGCGAGTAGTCGTCAAGCCCCAACGCGAGCTCCGTCGGCAGCATCCACTGGGGTGAGAAGACCGAGGCGGCCCCGTGCTCCATGGCCACCCTTGCCGCAGACCAGAAAATCGCGAAGTCGAAGCCAACCATCGGGGATGAGTGGTCTTGCTGGATGTAGAAACGGACGATCCATACCACCAAGGCCAGCAGCTGGACTGTGAGTGCTGCTAAGGCGTAAACCGTCAGGCGGTGCACGACCGGACGCTTTTCATGCATTGACGACATGGGTTCACTCGTAAATGGCTTTTCGCGGAGTCTACTTCTTCAAATGCCGTGCGGGCATCGCCCGATGAGGGGGTGTTTTCCCTGACGGTCCCTCGCCCACGCAGTAGTCGGCGATGACCCAGAACGTTCCGTGCATTGTCTCGTGCGACGGGACAGGGACGACCCATGAGCAAGACCTGCGAAAATGCAGAAATCGTCCACCAAAGACCAACGTCAGCAGTTCGGACGGCTCATGCCCCCTGTCTGCCGTCTGGTGATGGACCCGCAACTGTCGCAATGCTGATCGCGCTCGTCAACTCCACCGGTTCCGCCTCGAGGTCGACGCCGACGCGGGAAAAGGAGCTGGGCAGCGCCGCCGACAATTTCGCTACTCTAGAGTGTATTCACACTACCTGAGCCCCTCGACGATGAGGGCGAAATTGTTGACTTCCACCGAATTCTGACCCAGTCATCACATGCGAAGCGTCCATTCCGTGATGCCCCGACGGCGAACAAGGCCGTGCACACTGCGATGACGGAACTGCGGAGCACGCACAGGGATGTGACGTTCAACAGGCTGGCGCCTTTGTCGATGCCTTGTCAGTTCCCGAAGCGCCTCACACGAATCGCGGCGCTTCCACGCGAGAGGGCGCCTAACCCGGTCCCGCAGGCGACGTCTGAAGTGTTCGAGCGCCGCTAAAGGAACTTCCATGGGAATCAGGAGTTTCGCGTTCCCGTTGCTGAGGCATACGATCTCGCGATTGTTGGCGACGAACCCACTGAATTTCATGTGTGGCCTTTTGTGAATGACGCCAGAAACTGTGGAAGAGCACAGAGCGCCCGCTTCTTTCGACATCTTTTTCTCGACGTGCCGCTCGTCACTTTTAGCGATATGGCTCCGTTACAAAACGCGCTAGCTTGCGTAGATTCAACCAACACGCACGCCGACCGGGCCTGTGATAGGCGAGGAATAAACGGTACTGAATCTCGGCGAGGACTGCACCGGCGGGTTCGGCAAATCGTCAGTGCGGGTAATGGCAACTACGTCGGCCAAGGCGCACCGGAAAATTGAGGGCTTCATAAAAGATCCATGAGGTGATTGCGTGGGTGTGTGAAGACCTGCAACCCGGACTGATGTGGTCCCGGTCAATTGCAATGGGGCAACTGCCTTCAATCACACAGTGCGCGATCTGGCCCGCACGCTCGCCGCATGAATTTGGTGTTGCGGCCAGCCTGATCTTTGCGCGGGTTCTTGCCGACGCAAATCGTCCGTCAGGCGTTCAGATGAAATGTTCGGAGTCACCTAATGAGCCAAACCGTTCACCCCGATCTTCGACCAAGCTTGGTGACCGGCAGCCCCTCTCTGCACGCTGTCCCTCCACCGACGGAGGCTTCGCTGTGCCTGATGCAATCCTACGGTATCGATGTTTTGATCGTCGGGAAGCGCATACCGAACTTCTATCCGGTAGGCGGCAACCGGCGTTACTGTGGTCGTCGATGCGGACGGAGGAAACCGTACCCACGCGTTCTCCTCAACCTCCTCGTGATCCTGCACCGGGGGGCGTTCATCCGCCCATCGCGCCACTCATCACACTTGCACCTGGACGCTGAGCACTCGTCAGTTCAAAACCGATACGATTGCCCCCCACGTGCCAATGGCAAACCATCTTTTGAGGGGAGTCAAATCCTTGCGACCTACCGAGTTCCAGCGCAGCATGAATCTCGATAGGTCGGTTGCCTGCTGCCGCGATGGTAGCGGTCCGAAGAGACCGTTCATCGACGCCCCCGCCGGTGGCCTGCGTGGCAGCCAAGCAAGCGATCCCCGTGTGTCTTTGCGGGCCACGAGTTTGTGCGTCCTTTGGGGGACCTAAAGCGACTGCGTATCCTTCCATAGCATCATATACCGACCCATTCACTATCCAATTCAGCGTGAACCTGTCGCCTCTTCTGTAGCATGGTTGGCCGCATCTTCTGAGCACATGGCTTCTTCCGCTCGATGCCTATCCGGCATCAACTGCAACCCGTGTGTCCTCCAATCGGAACACGGCCACCGCCTCGCGCAGAACGACGGCCTGCGCTTCGAGCGTTTTCGCGGCGGCCGCGGCCTGCTCGACGAGCGCCGCGTTCTGCTGTGTCACCTCGTCGATCTGGCCGATCGCCTTGTTGATCTGCTCGATGCCGTCGCTCTGTTCATGCGCGGCGCCTTCGATCTCCGACATGATGCCCGTTACCCGCTCGACGGAGGTCATCGCTTCCTGCATCGTCTTGCGCGCGTCGGCAACGAGCGTTGCGCCCTGCGCGACCTGTGCTGTCGAATCGCCGATCAGCTCGCGGATTTCCTTCGCCGCCGCGCCCGAACGCTGCGCGAGCGCGCGCACTTCAGAAGCGACGACGGCAAAGCCGCGCCCCTGCTCGCCCGCCCGCGCCGCCTCGACGGCCGCGTTCAGCGCGAGGATGTTGGTCTGAAACGCGATGCCTTCGATGATGCCGATGATCTCCCCGACCTTGCGCGACGACGCGGTGATGCCGTCCATCGTCTGCGTCACGCGCGCAACCACATCGCTGCCGCGCACGACCGTGTCCAGCGCGCCTTGCGCAAGACGGCTCGCAAGCTTCGCGTTGTCGGTGTTCTGCTTGACGGTCGCCGACAGTTCTTCCATGCTCGCCGCCGTCTCCTGAAGCGCGGCTGCCTGCTGTTCGGTACGGCTCGACAGATCCGCGTTACCGGCGGCGATTTCGTTCGCGCCGAGCGTGATCGAATGTGTGCTGCCGCGCACTTTCGACACCGTGTCGACAAGGCCGTCGCGCATCTGCGAAAGCGCCTGCAGCAACTGGCCCATCTCGTTGCGCGAGCGCACCTTGACGGATGTCGTCAGGTCGCCTTCGGCCATGCTCCGAAAGTGGCGGATCGTCTGATTCACCGGCTTCACAACAGCGGACGACAGCCCCGCGCGGGCCAGCGCGCCGACTACGACGGCGGCCACGCCGATCGCGATGAACAGGCCCGTCGAGATGTTGAAGCGCCGGCTCAACTGGCCGGCCTCGCGCTGCCGGTTGTCGGCCTGCGCGCGCTTGAGCGCGTCGATCGCCTTTGCGTAGACGCCGTAAAAGCGGTCTGCCGTCTCGCCCTGGATCGTGCGGAACGTGTTGAAGTCGTTGTCGACGAGCGCCTTGTGCTCCGGCTCGATCGCCTGATCGACGAGTGCAGCGCGCGCCTGCGCAACGGTTTGCGCGAGCTTGCCCTCTTCATCGCTGCCGAACGGTCCGGCCATGTAGACGCGGAAATCCTCGTTCGACGACTCGAGCAGCTTGTGTGCGGCGGCGAGCAGCCCGTCCGTGTCCTTGCCGACGCTGAAGAGCGTCTCGTAGCTGCCGAGCGACAGACGCACCTGCAGGAGTTTTTCCGAGCTCGACGTCAACGCGTTCATCGCCGCCGACGACTGCTGCACGTTCTGCAGGCCATCGTTGGTGAATTTCAGCGCGCCCCAACCGACGCCGATCACGATCAGGAGAAAGGCCGCGAAGATGCCGATGACGAGCGTCAGTCCTTGCCGGATGGTGATGTTCTTGAGCATGAGTGTCCGTGACGTGCTGTCGGCCACCCGGGATGGCAGCCCCATCGATGGCTATCGGCACCGCGGGACAAACGCCGAATAGGGGGAATCCATGACGTAGCATGTGGGATGGTGAGCTTGCGCGTAGCTCCCGCAGACGCGGTCTGCTCGCGCGACTACTGTGGGAGCCGAGTTTTTTTATGGGCGGACTGCACGTCAGCTCGCGTGATGTGCCAGAGGACGGAGAAGCTGGTGCCGCCGACCATCGGGTAGCCGTCAGCGTGACAGTTGTCCGACAGTGGATCGCAAGCGATCGTCATAGTCTGTTTGTCGTTGAACGTGATCTTGACGACCGGGCTCTCGAGCGCGCCCTTCTGGATGGGTTCGAGTTCGTATGTACAGGGAACGGTTTTTGGAGCGGATCCTGTCCTGTCGCCCTTTATCAGAAGCGTGGCAGTCTTCGAAGGAGGACTGTCGAAGCGAAGCTCGACTGTGTCGCCGCTGTCGGCGCTACCCGTCATCGATACGGGAACCGATGAGGGGACTGCGATGGATACCAGCGGCAGCGCGAATAGCGCCGCGCTCAGGCATGCAAGAAGGGAAATACGCATCTTCGAACGGACGGCTTGAATATCCTGCGCATTATGAGCGAAAACTGCGCCGCCTGCCGCCGCGCAGTCAACCCGTCCGTGCCCGCTGCGTTTCATTTGTATAATCCACCGTTTGCTTTTCCGGCCCCCACTTTCATGCTCAGTTTCGCGCTCGGTTTCCTGGTTTCACTACTGATCACGCTCGTGATCGTGCGATATGCGCATCTGCATGAAACGTTTGCGGACACCGATCTGGCCGGCGTGCAGAAATTCCACGCGCGGCCGGTGCCGCGCATCGGCGGAACGGGGATTCTGGTCGGGCTGGTCGTTTCGGCGATCCAGCTGTATGGCGCGTATCCGGCCGTTTCGGCGGGCATTCTCGGCATTGTCGCCTGCGGTCTTCCGGCTTTCGCTTCGGGACTGGTCGAAGACCTGACGAAGAAGGTATCGCCCCTCGCCCGGCTGATCTGCACGATGGTCGCCGCAGCGCTCGCTTACTTCGTGCTGGGAATCGCCGTCACACGCATTAGCGTGCCGCCGCTCGATTTTCTGCTCTCCTACGCGGCCATTTCCTGCGCGGTGACCGTGCTGGCCGTCGCGGCGCTCGCCAATGCAATCAATATCATCGACGGCTTCAACGGGCTCGCGTCGATGGTCGCCTTCATGATGTTCGCGTCGCTCGCGTATGTCGCATTCCAGGTGCACGACCCCATTGTGCTGTCGGCATCGCTGATCATGATGGGCGCGGTGATGGGCTTCTTCATCTGGAACTTCCCGGCGGGTCTGATCTTTCTCGGCGACGGCGGCGCCTACTTTATCGGCTTCATGCTCGGCGAACTGTCGATCATGCTCGTGATGCGCAACCGCGACGTGTCGGCGTGGTACCCCGTACTGCTGTTCATGTACCCAATCTTCGAGACCTGCTTCTCGATCTACCGGAAGAAGTTCATCCGCGGCATCTCGCCCGGGATTCCCGACGGCGTTCATCTGCACATGCTCGTCTACAAGCGGCTGATGCGCTGGGCGGTTGGTGCACGCACGGCGCGAGAGCTGACGCGACGCAATTCGCTGACCTCGCCGTATCTGTGGCTGCTCTGCCTGATCGCCGTGGTTCCCGCGACGCTGTTCTGGCGGCATACGCTGCATCTGTTCTGCTTCGTGATTGTGTTTGCAGCGACGTATGTTTGGCTCTACGTGAGCATCGTGCGATTCAAGGTGCCGCGCTGGCTGGTGGTCCGCAGGCACCGGTGAAGCGCCCGCGGCAGGGAGACTGGCGTGGCTTTTTCTGTGAAGCCACCAGCCCGCACGGTCATGCGACGCGATAGACGTCGGGCAATGTCAATCAACGTTGCCGTCAAGTGACGCTTCAGACCAAAAGGTGCGACACAGGATTTCAAAAAATGAAAAAGGCCGCGCCCGAAAGACGCAGCCTTGCTTCGATTGTTGTCCGTCCTTAACCCTACACCGGCGCTATGACATGCGCCGACGAGCGCGGTCAGCCTTTCGGCCGTTTCGGTCCATGACCAGACCGAGTACAGACAAAGCGACAGCCACGCCAAGCGCAAAGAAACTGAAGCCCATACGATTCTCCGTTTCGTGGAAGCTTAACGTGAACTGCGCGGAAGACGTCGCTGACGCTTGACCTTGTTTGCATTGTGCTCCATCAGCGCGCCAAGTCCACACATGACGACTGCGGCGCCGAACGCCAGAATGCTGATATCCATTGCTCGTTCTCCTCGCTCGGAGTCGCTCCTTGCATACAAGTTAGCACGAAACTCTCGATCGAACCTCGTCTTGAAGTCAGGCCCGGCATAAGCCTGCTGGCGGCCCATTACCGCCTCTTCGTGCATGGCTCAGAAAAGGAAGCATGCCGACGATGTTCCCCTCTACAAAAACAGAAAACGGGCTATGCAATTGAATTGGACGATCAGCGCAAGATACGCCGCCGTCGCTGTCGTTCGCGCTTGCGACCGCGACTGCTCATGTAAGCACCGTAACCCAGAATCGGCGCTAGGAGAGATAGGACGAACAAACCGAGATTCATGATTGATCTCCGCTCATCGGATGCCTAGATTGCAGAAAGCGTACCACAACGGTGAAAGCTCGGGGTCTTGTCAGAAGGCGATGCCGTGTCGTGGTGAGCCATGCACGCCGCTGCGCCACAACTAGCCGACGGCATAGACTCCCATCTTTCTCAATTCCCCTACGCACGTTATTCATCATCGTCGCAATCGACAGTTCCGGCTTTTCGGGGCTCGTAGCATTGCTCCCGAATGCAGTGACGCTTTAGTGACTTCAGTCAGAACGGAGGGGCCTAACTGCATTTCAACATCATTCAATTCGTGATGGAACCTCCGAAGCCATGGGTGACTACTACCCAGAGGTTCGTTATCCTGATTCGCGTGGACGCACTGAGCGCCGGCCCGGCTCCAACGTCCCATTCATCCAAGATCCGTGAGTATCTTTCGCAGCAGCGCGAGCCGTCGGATCTGCAGCGGGACCAAATAGAATCTTTGCTCGATCTCGGCAATCCTGGTAAGCCAGTAGGACACACCGAGACTAAAGCCGGTATCAAGGATGTCCGTATTGCTGAGATGGCGTATACCGCTTCAAGATGCGCCAGTTCGGGGTCAGCTAATGCCGCCGGTGATTTTGGCGCCTCGCTTACCGGAATCGCTGATGACCTGGGCTTCATTGCGCGCCCCCTGACGGGGCAGCGACGTCCCAGCATTGGGTTGCAAAACCCGTTCGTTGCGAGGTGCGCGAGAGGAACCAGGCCAGCGCGATGAACGCGATAGCTGGTTTTCTTTTGACCACATGGCAGTGAAGCCGCGTTATACATTGCATGGCACGCTGAAGTAACTTTCGTTAATTCATCATGCCCACGCCACGCGAAAGTCAAGGAAGCTGCGGCGGGCAGAGCGGCGCATGCTTGGCAGCACGCTCGCCGTAGTCCGGTGCCCACTGCGGCACAGGCTGATCAACGAACGAGTTCAGTGCCTATCAGCGCGAACGCAGTCTTCAAATCGGGGACAGCGAAGAACAGGCGCCCAGTCTGCCGCAACGTGGGCAGACTGGGCGGTAATGGAATGCAGACCGACTTTCCAGCCGTATTGGACGGCAACCGGAGTAAGGTTGTCGCGTCCGCCCTTGTCCCGCCGCTCAACATTGACAAGCCGATCGAGGCCAGCCTGTCAGGGATTAACGGAGAATGCGGAGAGATGGAACATTGATGGAGGCCGCTCATGCATCTTTTGGCGCTCTGTCAGGAGGCGACGTCGCAGCACAACCGCTCGCCCTAACCGTCCGAGGGAGGGCCCAGCGCCTGCACGAACGGTTGAACTATCGTGTCTCCTGCTCCGTGGCGATTTTGCTCCCGGCGTTGTTCAACGCTTTCCGTTTGACGGCAATAGCGGAGCAGAGACCCATGAGGATCGAAGACGGTGGTGAGTAGTCTCGCTTTTCCATCGCCTGTTGATGCGTACACGAGACGCCTCCCCCAAGCGGGACGTTATTGTTGAACTCGTGCGACAGTTACTGGACGCATATTCGTGCGCCAGGTCGCCGATGATAGTCGCGTGCGCACGCAGCTTTCGGGTGCATAGCTCTCGTTCGATCGCGAGCATTTTGGGCGCACATCAAACGTCAGGTCGGCCCTCAAAGACATCAGGCATCATACGGTAGCTGCGTGCGATAGAACCCACTGCAACCGGCCCCACCCCCTACTGCCTATCCCAAGAGGGCACGGATGACTGCTGGCATTCGTAATGTCGGTGAACACCCGTATGAGCCCAGCTTCAATGATTTTAATCAGAGCGTCAGCTGGTTAACAGCGAGGAAGATCCAACTTCCCTGCGACTCAAATCAATTGCAACACTGCACCCAGGACGGCGTTGATCGCCTTCTCAAGGCGTGGGACATCCGAAGAAATGCGGCTCAACTGCGGCGAATACAGCCTGATGTAATTTTCTTCGTTGTGGCGTGTGAGTCTCACGACCGTTCTATCGGTCGGCACCGGCAAGCCGGTGGCAAGAGCCGCAAGTATCGTGCGCACATCGAGGTCAGGACGCGCGCCAAGGATAGCCGCGGAATCTCTCAAACGCCGACGTCCGGTTCGCTTTTCAAGCTTCACGAGTTTTTCCGCGATTGCGAAAGAAATTCGATATACGTCGCCAAAAGTATGAATAACTTCGTCTGGAATCTTCGCGGCATGCAGCATCCGAGTAACGTGCGGTTTCGAAACGCCCAATGCTAAGGCCATTTCCGACTGCGATTGCCAAATTTGCCCGGTCAAGAAGGAAGCGCAGAGTCGACCCAATATGATGATCGACGTCTTCCGCTGGCGAAGCTTGTTGTACTGCGCGAGGGCTTCTTGCTGACGTAACGTGTGCGGATCTATTTTCAAAGGTTTTTCCAAAATCAGTCGCCTGAGTGGGGGCGCAGAATCTAGCGCACCGAGAAGTGCTGACGCGTCCCATTTCGAAAGGCTTAACATGATGACGCGATGTTGCCGCAATTTTCGTCAGCCGTCTGACGCAAAAAATGAGACATCGTGATCGGGCGATTCCATGCAAACCATGTAACAACCTGAGATCCTATCCGTTTCCGCTTGTATTCAGTGGCCTAAAAGCTACGGAATCTCTGCAAAAGGCCCTGGCATTGCCGCGAGGGTCGACTATCCTGGAAGCAGGATAGTTAAAGGAGTGGTGTGATGACACAGCTTGGTCTTGGTCTGGATCTGTCAACGAAGCGTACCCGCAAACGCGAGTTTCTCGACGAGATGACTCGCGTGGTGCCGTGGCAGAAACTGATCGCTCTCATCGAGCCACACTATCCCAAAGGCAAGACTGGGCGCCCTCCGTTTCCCATCCAGACGATGCTGCGCATTCACTTCCTGCAGCAGTGGTTCAGTCTCTCGGACCCGGCCATGGAGGAGGCGCTACACGACATCCCGTTGTATCGGGAATTCGCGCTGCTGGACACAGGCATGACGCGGCTGCCAGACGAAAGCACGATCCTACGATTCCGCCACCTGCTTGAGGCCCATGAACTGTCAACCAGAATGCTGGCGACGGTCAACGAGATCCTGCAGGCGAAAGGCCTGATGCTCAAGGCGGGCTCAGCGGTCGATGCGACGTTGATTCCGGCACCCAATTCGACGAAGAAGCCCGGCACGCGAGACCCGGAGATGCGTCAGACGCAAAAAGGCGGCAGCTGGTACTTCGGCATGAAGGCACATATCGGAGTCGATGTGGAGTCGGGACTGGTGCACACCGTGAAGTGCACGCCGGCGAACGTTCATGACATCACGGTGGCGCATGAACTGTTGCATGGCAAAGAGAAGGTTGCGTTTGCCGATGCGGGCTATGTGGGCATTGAGAAGCGAGGCGAAACGGGTTCGGTCCAGTGGTACGTCGCGATGAGACCGGGCAAGCGAAACAAGCTGGACAAGAAAAAGCGGCTGGACCGGATCTACAACAAGATCGAGCGGCTCAAGGCGGGCGTGCGAGCGAAGGTGGAGCACCCGTTTCGCGTACTGAAATGCCAGTTTGGATATCTGAAGGCGCGATATCGGGGACTGGCCAAGAACACAGCGCACATCGAAACGCAGTTTGCGCTGGCCAATCTCTGGATGGCGCGCAAGATGATGTGAAGCGGTGCAACGAAGGAAGAAAATGCACCGCATGAGCGCAGCGCTGGCCAGCAAAGATGCGACTGGTAGCGACTTGCCAACGTGTGAATGACGACGCGATCTTCACTCTAGGTGTTCGGTTAGAAGTCCAACGCAAAAAACGGGTTATTCAGACCTTCCCTACCCAAAAATCCCCTTCATTTCGGCTTAAGACCGTTAGCCGGCTAACGGGCAAGTATGTGATTTCTCGCTTTAAATCAATGACGTGACTGGTCGATTCCATGTAAACCATGTAACAAATCGAGATCCCGTCCGTTTCCGCTTGTATTCGTTGGCCTTAAAGCTATACCAAATCTTCGTCATTCCAGCTTAAGCCTTCTAGCCTGCTACTGCCTGAAACATTCTCGCGGTCGGACATGACCGTCACGCTGGAGAAATCCGCCCCCATCCGCGTCTATTGCGCCAGCCGCTGAGGGCGAGGCGGATGTCAAACGTGGTCGAGCTGGCTCGGCCTGGGTCCCGCAATCAATTTACAACCAATGCGTAGTCGCTCGTCTATTGCGTCGACGTTGATGCGAGGTGCTATCTTGCGATACACCTGTTCGCGCCTTACCCGGAAGAAATGATGCAATTCGCCCAGCTTGAGGTATGAGGTCGGCAAACCCGTTCCGAACTCGCATGTATCGTCTTCGAACACAGCGATGTTTTCAATCGGGCAGTTAAATCCATCCAGCAAGGCACCGAGAAAGTGAACGGCGGGTGCGGTGTACCGAAGGGGACACGGATAGATCCCCGTCATCCCTGGTGCGGACTGAACGTACAGCTTGTCCTCTTCAAGGCTCTGTGTCACCTTTCCCGCCCATTCGATACGGCTGACGACGAATACGCCGATATCGGTAACTGCTAAACAGTCGGCCCGAACGCTATGGCCCGCGAGACCATCCGAAGTCAGGACGGTCAGCTCCTCGTGCAACGAGTAGCGTTCGCCAAGCAAAGGCGCGAGTACTTCATGCAGTCTCCGCGAGGAGTCGATATATTTCCGGCGGTGATCCGCGACTGCGGGCTTCTTCGCGAACCGGTTCGGATATCCGAGGATTGCCTGAGTCGGCATGAAGAAATCCAGGCGCATACGTCCGCACGTAGGACATCGTTTGGTCATCGTGAACTCTCCTTTCAATCCCGTTCGTGTTTTGGCTCCGCGCCCCGAGTGTCCGGCCGCGTCAGCAAAGACGATCGTAGCGCTGCTCAGGACAATGACAGTTCACTATGATGACAATTTTGATAGACCTTTTAACCGGAACGGTCCTGGTAATACGGGCCACCCTCGATGCCGGTAAGCGGAAATCGATTCCACGAACCAACGCTCGGACGAGCCGGCTCACGGTCTTAACCCGAAAAGCAACATAAGATCACGTAGCTTTTGGTCCGGCGCAGCGCTAAATCTGTGGTACGGGACCCCGGCTCGGGGCCTTCGCGCTTTTCGATTAGTGAATGGAACCGCTCCATGTTCCCGACACTCTTGATCGATTCAAAAGCTACCTTTTTCCTGCGCCTTTCTCGGATAACGGCGTCAACCGGTTGACGTCTGTCGGGTCGGCTACCAAGGCGGGCGCACATCGCGCTCAAGGTGCGTCCGAGTCGCAGACAAAATCCGTGCGTCGTAGCATTGCTCACGACGAAATCCTGCGCCTTAGCGCACATCGACGCGAGAGTGCGCAACCGGTCCGTTTGTCGCGCTATTGCCGCTCCGTCATCCCGCCACATCGCTCATGCTTCGCAGCACCTGCTACGCGCGACAATTGTTCACTCCGGCGGTCACCGTAATTGACGCCATCGACCAGGTACAACCAGGTTCGTTGTGGAAATTGACGAGTGCACCGCCGCCCGTCACTCCTACTCGAGCGGGAGGAAATACTCCTCGGGGCGCGACAGTGGCACGTCCAATGACTCAGTGACGCCAGACCCGCCTGCGCCTGCTAGGAACGGTTAGCTTCCATCGAGTGGACGGCGCAGGAGAAGCGAGTGATGCGGACGAACGACCGTGGCCCTTTGCCAGTATCCTGCAAAGAGCCTGCCGCGAGATTTTCAGGCGGCCTGCCTCTGACTTGTTTCCGTTGCGGCAACAACGGCCGCTACGGCGCCGTCTCGGCGACGTGGGCGCGGACTTCACCGGCTTCATGCTTGGCGAACTGCCGATCGTGCTCGTGATGCGCAATCGGGATGTGTCGGCGTGGTATCCCGTGCTGCTCTTCATGTATCCGATCTTCGAGACGTGCTTCTCGATCTACCGGAAGAACTTCATTCGCGGGATGTCGCGTGGGATTCCCGATGGCGTGCATCTGCATATGCTCGTCTCTCAGCGGCTGGTGAGGTGTTCCGTTGGCGCAAGGAAGACGCGTGAACTAACGCGGCGCAATTCGCTGACGTCGCCGTATCTGTGGCTGCTATACCTGATCGCGGTCGTTCCCGCTACGCTGTTTTGGCGGCACACGTTGCATCTTGTCTGCTTTGTCATGGTGTTCGCGCTGACTTATATCTGGCTCTATATCAGCATCGTCCGGTTCACGTCGCCGAAATGACCAGCGGTGTGGAAGAGACGGCATAGTTGATGAAATCAGCAACGGTGTGCACGTGAAGTCTAACGTGAATAAATTCACGCGCTGCAGCGTTCAGACGAGACGGTACCCTTTCAGAAGTATGCCGAGGATCGTCGACGGGCGGCGCACCCATGGCGCGAACCTTAGCGTGAACTTCAGCGCGGACTGATGCGGCACCACTGCCACGCGAGCACGCCTTTGCCGATCCCGGCTTCATATGGCGTGCAGGCGGCCACGTCGAAGCTGAAGCCGGCGCGCTGGAAAGCGCCAGCGGCATCGGCGGCGAGCTGGCGGTTGCGGGCCGCGAGATCGAACCGGTCGTCGGCGCGCAGGCCGAGCCGGCACTGTTCGGACGCGTCGCGCGGGCCTTCGACGGCCGCATGCAGACGCAGTTTCGACACCGCCCAACGCAACGTACTGCAGCCGCGCGCCGAGCGCGTCAGCCCGAGCGTGGAGGCAACGTCGTTCACGCCGCTGACATTGTCCTCGCGCCAGTTGTGTGCGCCGTCGATCAACGCAAACGTCGGGCCGCCGCGTTCGCGCGCGAGCGCCACGATGCGGGCGCGAAACGCGTCGCTGGCGGGAAAACTGCTGTCGATCTGCGTGAACGCAACCGTGTCGGGAAAGCGCGTCGCGATCCACGCCCAGCCCGCCGTGGCGCTCCTGATGACGACCGTCGTGCGCTCTGGCTGAGCGAGCGGCGGAAGCTGCGCGTGGTAGAGCGGATCGGCCCAGCCTTCGTGTCCCCACGTGCGGGCACCGCCCGTCGCGACGACAGCCGTGGCGGCGACAAGCAGCCACGCCGCCGCGCGCCGCGCGATGTGGGCGGGCAGCAACCGGTCGAGCAACAGCACGAGCACCATCGGCGCGAGCATTTCGATGGGCACGATGTAACGGTAGATGCTGAACAGCTTCATCCACACGACGAAACCGAGCGCGACGAACAGCACCACGAGCCGCTGTTTCGGTTCCAGGGCGGCGCGCAGCTGGCTCTTGAAGCGCTGCGCAATGCGCGCGAACACCCACCACGCGAGCACGACATAGACGATCGGCCAGATGATCTGACGGATTGGGGTTTCGCCGACGCGCTTCGAATCCGCCGCGATGATGAATGGCCACAGCAGCGTCTCGACGAGATCGCGCGGCAGCCAGCGCACGTCGCCTTGCGCGGCGGATGCCGTCAGCGGATTGGGAAAGAACTTGCCGAACTGCGGATAGAGCGGGTTGCCGAACTGCTGCCACAGATGCAGCATCCAGAAGCCCGTCGTCGCGGCCATGCCGAGCAGCACACCCACACCGAACAGAAACGCGATTCGCACGCGCGCGCCCAGCGTGCCCGGGTAGCTCAGAAGGCTCACGCACAGCGCGACGGCGAAGACCGCGTTGGTCAGCTTCAGGCCCGTCGCGCAACCGACGAGCAGGCCGCTCAGGATCGACGCCGCGAACGCGCCCGCCGTGTGCTCGCCGAGCCGCCGCCAGTTCGAGAGCGCCACCAGCAGGCCGCCGAGCACGAGGAGCGCCGTCGTGTCGTCGCCCATCGAATTGCCGAGGCCGGACAGAAAGTTCGCGGTGAGGCAGCCGGCCCCGGCGATCAGAACGGGAAGACGGTAGCGATCGTCGCTGGACGCGGACGGCCATACTTCGCGTACGATCGCGACGATCAGCACGAACGTCGAGCCATGCAACACGCCGAGCAGAAACCCGACGACTCGCGACGGCAGATGCGTATTCAACAGATACAGCGCCGTGTCGAGCAGCGGGTTGAAATACGATTGCATGCCTGCCGGAGCGAGGTCGGTCTGCAGCTTGCCGTGCAGCCACGCGAACGGGTTGTACAGGTGATAGTTGTAGAGGTCCCAGTTCGCGTCGGCGCCGAGCAGCAGCGAGTACAGCCCGAACAGCAGCGGAACGATCACGCATGCGGCCGTCATCGCGCGACGCGAGCGGAGATCGACGATGCGCCGGCGCACGGTGGGCAACGCGGCCCTCGTTTGAAGATGCGGCGTCACGGGACGGGGCGTCACGGGCGGGCCTTGAACACCCACAGCTTCGCGCTGACGAAGTTGACCGTCATGCCTGCGAGCGAACCGACGGCAACGGCGATGAGCGGCAGCAGCGCGGTCTTCGGCAGCATCAGGACCGTCGCGCTATAGGCAGCGTAGTTGACAACGCCGCCGCCCAGCATCGCGAACAGGTAGTGCCACCACTCGGCCCACGCGGATTTGTTGCTGCCCTGGACGAACGTGAAGCGTCGATTGAACTGCCACGTTGACCAGACAGCCGCGACAAACGAGACTGCGCGACCGACGAAATAGCCCGCGCCGAGCGCGAGCATCCCGTACAGCACGCCTGCGTCGACGACGAGGCCGATTACGCCGGCAATGGCGAAGCGGAGTAGTTCGCGCTTCATTCGACGGCCCGTCCTGCGAGTGTCGTAGTCGCTGCTGTCGTCGCTGCCGGAAAGTAGACAAAGCCAATCATAAAGGGGACATCGGCAGGGTGATGGATGATGATAATGACGGGCTTCGCGCGCGACGGCGGACTGCGCGAAGCGCGGCTATTTTATCGCACACATGTCGCGGCACCCGATTGCACGACGAAGACGAAAAGGGCGCCTCGGCGCCTTTTTCATTACATCGAAGCCCGCTTACCCGGAAGCGGCGGCACGCTGCGCAGCGGCGGCGCGGCTAAGCTCGGCTGATATTCGGCGACCCAACGACGCAAATCGCGGCGCACTTCGTCGTCCGCCAGCACGCGATGCTGCATCAACCACGGCAGCAGCTCGTCGAGCAGATTGTCGGGGACGCCGCGCGCCAGTGCGATACGTAGCTTTGCATGCGGCGTGCGCGTGGTCGTTTCCTCGTCGGCGAGCAGTTCTTCGTACAGCTTCTCGCCGGGACGCAGGCCCGTGAACTCGATGCGGATCTGGTCTTCGGTGAAGCCGTAGAGCCGGATCAGGTCGCGCGCGAGGTCGACGATCTTTATTGGCTGGCCCATGTCGAGAATGAAGATCTCGCCGCCATGGCCCATGCTCGACGCCTGCAGAACGAGCTGCGAGGCTTCGGGAATCGTCATGAAGAAGCGCGTGATCTCCGGGTGCGTGACGGTGACGGGGCCGCCCTTCGCGATCTGCTGCTGAAACTTCGGGATCACGCTGCCCGCGCTGCCAAGCACGTTGCCGAAGCGCACGGTTTCGAACTGCGTGCGCGCGCTTGTCTGTTGCAGCGCCTGGCAGGCCATCTCGGCGAGCCGCTTGCTCGCGCCCATCACGTTGGTCGGATTGACGGCCTTGTCGGTCGAAATCAGCACGAAGCGCTTCACGTCATGGCGAATCGCGGCCCGCGCCACGCGGTACGTGCCGAGCACGTTGTTGCGCACTGCCTGCCACGCGTTCTGCTCTTCCATCAGCGGCACGTGCTTGTAGGCCGCTGCGTGGTAGACGATGTGCGGCGTATAGCGGGCCATCACCTGATCGAGCAGCAGAGAATCCTTCGCGTCGCCGATCACGGGCACGATCGACAGCCCCAGGAAGCGTTCGTGAAGCTCCTCCACGAGCCGGTACATCGCGTACTCGGAGATATCGAAGGCAATCAGCTGCGCCGGCTCGAAACGCAGGATCTGACGGCAGAGTTCCGAGCCGATCGAGCCACCAGCGCCTGTCACCATCACAACGCGCGCATGCAGCAGCGCTTCGACGTGCGGCGTGTCGATATGTACCGGCTCGCGGCCGAGCAGGTCTTCGAGGTCGATGTGGCGCACGCGGGACAGCGACGCCTGGCCTTCCCCGACATCAGTCAGCGCCGGCAACACCATCGCGCGCACGCCGGCGCGCACGCACAGCGTGGCCGCGCGCCGCTGCTGCTCGACGGGCGCCGACGGAATCGCGATGATTGCGTATTCGGTCTTTGTCGCCTCGGCGATTTCGGGCAGCTTGTTGATCGAGCCAAGCACCTTGTAGCCGTATATCTCGCGGCCCTGCTTCGAGACGTCGTCGTCGAGCAGGCCGATCAGCCGCCATTCGCTCGAGCGCGACAGCTCGCGCGCGAGCATCGCGCCGGCCGTGCCTGCGCCGATAACAATGACCGGCTTGCCCTGCGCGACGAGGCCGCCGTACAGGTAGAACTCCTTCGCCGCGCGGTACAGCGCGCGCGAACCGCCCATCGCGAGGAACAGGAACAGCGGAGACACGAGCAGCACGGAGCGCGGAACGATCGGCACGGGCTGGATCATCACCGCGAGGATCATCGACAGCAAGGCGCCCGTCGCGACCGCCTTCGAAATGCGCATCAGGTCGGGCAGGCTCGCGAATACCCACATGCCCCGGTACAGGCCGAAGATGCGGAACATCACGCCGTAGACGGGCAGCACCCAGATGAGCGCGTGTAGCGCGCCGTCGCGGAAATCGGCGGGCACGGCGCCGTTGAAGCGGATCACGTAGGCGATCAGCCACGCGCCGGAGACGGCGGCCAGGTCGAAAAGGAAAGCGCTGAAGGATAGCCAGGTGGCTTTGGATCTGAGCATCAGCGTCATACCTCGGATTGTTGGGACAGTGTTGACTGGAACCGGCGCCAGCGCAGGTCGACGATGAATCCGATGACGACCAGCACGGCGGCCCACCCTGCGACGGTGCCCCACTGAACGGCCGGGGAACGGCCGAGTACAAGTAATGCAAGCGTTATGCCGACAATCATGACCGCGTACCAGGCCCACGCGGTGCCGGCATGACCGACGCCCGAACGTACCATCCGCTGATAGTAATGCTCGCGGTGCGCTTGCCAGAACTTTTCGCCGCGCATCAGACGCCGCGCAAGGGTAACCGACGCATCGCCGATGAACGGCGCGAACACGAGCGCCGGAAACCACACGGGCCACGCGCCGCCGCGCCAGCCCCAGTAACCGAGCGCGCCCGCCAGATAGCCTAGCGAGATCGAGCCCGCGTCGCCAAGAAAAATACGGGCCGGATGAAAATTAAAGAACAGAAAGCCAAGCGCGGCGCCCGCAATCGCCAGCGATGCCAGGGCCAGTTCAGGCATCGGATGGTCGGAGAGGAGCGCCGCAGCCGCGTAGCCCGCGAAGCCGAACAGCGCCATGCCGCCCGCGAGGCCATCCGCACCATCCATGAAATTATAGAGATTGACCAGCCAGATCATCAAAAATGCCAGCGCACACAGCGCCCACCATGGCGCGGCTGCAGGAAACAGCGCGACGAGCGCGGCGACGGCGATCAGATGCGCGGCGAAGCGCACGCGCGCGGGCAATCCGCGGCGGTCGTCGACCTGCGAGACGGCGGCGAGGAACGCCATCGCCAGCGCGGCGAACCACAGCGACGGCGCGACTAGCAGCATCGCCACGACGGCCACGGGCACGATGCCCCAGCCGCCGACGCGGGGCGTCGGACGTACGTGGAGCGAGCGGTCATTCGGGATATCGGTTGCGAGGCGCCAGGCAAGGCCTGTCCTCAGCAACAGAAACAGGATCGCCGCGCACACGCAGACAGCCACGCCGGCGACGAGCGGAAGTGTCCATGGGGTCATCAGTGAATCTTGCATCTGCGGGAGCGGGCTCAATGAATCGAACGATACCAGTCGGCGGTTGCCGCCAGACCTTCGTCGGCTGAGAAGGGGGGTTGCCAGCCGAGCACGTCGCGAATGTGCGACGTATCGACCTGCAGGCTGCCGATCAGACGGTCGACCTGAGCCGAGCGGCCCATCAGCCGGCCTGCCACGCGCAACCATGCGGCCGGCACGGGTAACAGCCGCGCCGGCTTGCCAAGATGGCGCCCGAGCGCGCGCACCAGTTCCGCGACGGTCGGCGCATCGCTGTCCGCGACGTGGAAACACTGGCCCGCCGCGCGCGGATCGACCGCGCAACGCACGAGCGCATCCGCGAGGTTGCCGACATACACCATGCTGCGCCGCGCATTCGCGCCGCCCAGCGGCATCGGCACGCCGCGCCAGATGGCGTCCATCAGACGTAGGAAGTTAGCGCGCACTTGCGGTCCGTACACGAGCGGCGGCCTGACGATCACGATCTCCAGACCCGTCTCGCCGCTCAGACGCACGAGTGCGTCTTCAGCAGCGCGCTTGGAGCGGCCGTAGGCGTCTTCGGGGCGCGGTGTATCGTTCTCGCGCAACGCTTGTCCATCATCGCCCTCAGCGACCGCCTTGATGCTGCTCACGAACACGAAGCGCGACACGCCATGCTGCCGCGCCGCCGCCGCGAGGCGCAACGTGCCGTCGACGTTGGTCGCGCGGAACGCGGCGTCGGAGTCGGCGGCTGTGTCGTGCATCACGTGCACGCGTGCGGCCAGATGCACGACACAGTCAGCGTTCAGTCCGGCGGGCCATTTGTGCGCGATGCCGCTGTAGTCCGTGCTCGCGTCGATCCATTCCGTCACGCCATCGAAGCAGCCGCCGCCACGGCGCACGAGCCCCGTCACGCGATGTCCCGCTTCGAGCAGCGCGCGGCACAGCACGCGTCCGACGAAACCGTTCGCCCCGCTCACGACGACATGACTCATAGCCACTTCCAGCCGAAGCGGTTAAAAAACTTGACCGCGGACGCGGCGAACATGCGGATGTGCACGGAGCCTTTGCGGGCCGCGCCGCCGCCGTGGTGCAGCACGCGCACGGCGGGCAGATAGGCGATGCGCGTGATTTCGTGCGTGCGCAGGCTCAGGTCGTAATCCTCGAAATAGAGGAAATAGCGTGGGTCGAAGCCAGCGAGCTTTTTCAGCACGCTCGTTCTGAACAGCATGAAGCAGCCGCTGACGATGGGCGGGTCCCAGACGATGTCCCGTTCGTTGATCACGTCCTGCATTTCGTAGCGCGCCAGGCGGCGGGCGAAGAACCGCCGTACGCTCGCGGGCAGGAAGCCGCGTACGAACAGGTCGAGGAGCGTCGGGTAGCGGCGGCAGAGGTACTGGATGTGCCCTGCTTCGTCGCCGATGCGGGGTGTCAACAGGCCGACGTCAGGGTGGCTTTCGAAGAACTCCACCGCGCGTACAAGCGCCTGCCGGTCGAGGTCGATATCCGGGTTCAGTACGAGGTGATAGCGGGTCGCCGCGCGCTCGATCGCCAGATTGTGGCCGCGGCCGTAGCCGACGTTGCCCTGCCCGGCAATGACCGAGCAGGTTGCGCCATGCGCGTTCAGGGCGCCCAAGGCAGCGGTCATGTCAGGCAGTCCACCGTTGTCGACGAGACAGACGTCGAGTGTGAACGCGGGATGCATCTCTCTGAGCGCATCGTAAGCGGCGGCAAGGCTTTTCAGCGTCTGCGCGAGTTGCTGTATGTCCGGCCGGTAGACGACCACAGACACTGAGAGACCCTCGATCTCATTACCTGGCTCACGCGTAGTATTCATGTGGAAAATGCAACGTGTCTTGTCGCGACACTTTAGTTTTTGGGATGGGGGTCACATCGAAGCCAGAAGTTTGCTAAAAAAATGGGCATTCGGCAACCGGGGTTTCGAAATGTTACGCACCAGAATGGGGCGGGCGAGGCGCGTCGATCCCACGCCCACTTTGTTAGGGTTGCAGATCCCCGGTTACGGTAAAGAACGCGTCCTTTCCGTTCCGGGTCAAATATCGGGCGCTGCGAATATTCACCGCGCCATTTTGAGCAAGCACATCTATATATCTTCCCGTGTCGTCTTTCGACCAGAACGCAACTTCAATATGCCGGGAATTAGCCTTTCTGGTTTGAATCTGATCGACGTCAATGACGTATGGAATCTGATTTTTTGTCAGAAGCGCGAACGACATGAAGAAGCCCCAGTCCGGAAAGACATACAACGTGTCAGAACGATTAACGGCATCGGCGGCCAAATCATTAAGTGCACTCGTCGCCCGATTTGCTCCGCCCGTAATTTCGAGTTCGCGGAAAAAACCGCTGCTCTGCGAGATATTTCCTGCGGCAAACAGGACACACACGCCAATCACCACTCCACGCGAAACGCCGCTGCGGGCCATGTCGCCCAAAACTGCAGCGCATAGCAAGTAGAAGACCGGCGCAAGGACACCGAAATGATGCACCCAAAGTCTGTTCCCCAGCAGCACTGCAACGGCTACGTATGAAATCGGAAGCAGCACCAAGAGCATGGCTCTGGAACGGCGCAGCCTTATTAGCGCGACGATCGCGACAGCAACAAAGAAAGCCACCTTGGCTTTGACCCACCAGTCCTCACTGCCGGCGCCAAGCGTCATGAGTCCGTTTCCGATATTGGACAACGCCAGAAAGGCCATGTGAAGCGTATATCGAACGCTGTCGATCATGGAAAGCTTTGACGATAAGGGGGCTAACCCTTGCGTCTTCGCAGCCATCCACTTCAGAGTCTCGTGAAGACCGCCTAAGCGAAGGGCAAGGAACGCGTATCCAATCAGATACGGCAGCATCCCCAAGGCAAACCCCGCGATCCAGCGGGACGGCCGCGAATCGGATCTAGTGAGAACCAGCACTGCCATCGCGGGAGCAAAAAAGCCCAACACGAAGTATCCGTATATGGCCAATCCATAAAACACGCCCGACCAGAACAAGCCGCTCTTCGTGTTGCCCCACAGCACGTAGAGGCTGGCAAACAGCCACATCTCTCCGCCAAGAATGATATAGAACTGCGTGCGGAACGAACTGATGAAGGCGATGTCGAGCGCAAGAAGCGCCGAAAATGCAAACGATACGATCCGGTTGCCGGTAGCCCTTACACCAACACCGAAGGAGAATATTATGATTCCCGCACCAAAAAGCGCCTGCGCGCAGCGAAGAGTCTCGACGCTTATTCCGAATACTTTAAAAACCGCAATATCGACGTAAAGATTTTGGACACCGTGGTACAAATTTCCCAAAATCGGGAAGGCCACTGTTGGGAACACCCAGATCGGATTTTTCAGCGCGGGAAACAGGACGCGCGCGGCAATATAGTCGGGATTGACCGCATCCATATATATTCCCGGGAGGGTAATGCGATAACAGATTCCCGCCCAAAAAATGAGCATGAGAACAATGACAGCAGCGACATTTGGGATTCTTTGTTTCATCTCAGGACAATTTTAAATATCGAGCTCGGCGTGTTGGTCCCCGGCTGCCCAACCATAAACCCGCTCCGCCCTTCAGTTTGAATGCCGCGCCCGGTTCCCGGAGAACCGCCGCAAGCCCCGCCTTACAGCGCGAGGCCCGCTATGTTACCCGTCCAGCAGGCCCCCGAGAACACCATCGGCGGGAAACCAACAGGCTTCAGCACGAAAACCACACGCCGCCCGTCGAGCGTGTTGGGACACTGAGGCTCTCATCTTGGCACGAGTCGAATGGAAAATTTCCAAAGTAAGGAGCCGCAATACGCGCAAGTACAAACGCACGATCTGTCCTTTTTAAATCGGCTAAATTACTGCATTGCCTTGACTCTCCTAATTGAGCATATAGGCGGTCGCGCCGGTCTCACGCCAGATTTCCGCGGTTCGTTATAATCCGGGCCGACCACTTCCGCAATTTCTCGGCCAGTTAAAGCACGATATGAAAGACATCAACAGCATGCGGACGGTCATTGTCCATTACCACCTCTTCAAGAACGCCGGCACAACGGTTGACAGCATCCTAGAGCGGAACTTCACCGGCGACCAGCATGGACACGTCGAAGGCCCGCTGCCATGGTCGACCCTTCAGCCGGAACAGGTTCTTGAATTCGCCGCAAACAATCCGTCGGTGCGAGCCATTTCCAGCCATCACGCACGCCTGCCATTGCCGCAGCATCAGTCGATCAAGTTTTTCCCGATCCTGTTCATCCGACATCCGATCGACCGCTTCGCCTCAGTCTATGAGTTCGAGCGCCGGCAGCCGGAGGACAGCATGAGCCCGAGCGTGGCGATCGCACGCAATGGCGGCATCGCCGAGTTTGCACGCTGGGTAATCAGCGGTGATGCTACCGCTGTATGTCGCAACTTCCATGTGATTCACCTAGCAAACGCGCAAACCGACATGCGCACCGCTCGCGCGACGCATGAAGACTATGAAAACGCGCTGGCACGGCTGACGGCGCTGCCGTTCTTCGGCATCGTCGAAGAATTCGACGAGTCGCTCGTCAGAATCAAGCAGCAACTTACGCCGCATGTTGGCGAGATAGAGATCGACCACCTCAATCAGAACGTCACGCCGGGGCGTCACCCGACGTTATCCGAGCGTCTGAACCACATTGAGACACATCTCGGCCAGACACTGTATCGCAATTTACTCGAGTGCAATGCATTAGATCTTCTGCTTTATACGCAGGCCAAAAGGATGTTTGCGGCGGCTCGCGAGACGGCATCGACCACCGAGGATGCTCGTCCAATACATAACCGCTTTTGGGATCGATTGACGCGGACCTTCCGCGGGTCGTCCAATACCCAGATTCGTGCCTGACGTCCGGATTTGATGAGAAGGCGCGCTTTCGGCGAGTGGATGCCCTGCATTGCATCGCACCGTTGTCCCTGTTCGTTTGCGGAACTGAACCATGACAGTTGTCGTTACGCCCTGATACATTTTTCAAATCCTTCCAGGGTTGCATCTTTTGTAAGATGCGGGATATGGTCTAACCGAACCGTATTCTCTGGAGAATTCTGTGACCTATTGCGTCGTATGCTCCTCGAAAGCAGTGCCATTTCGCACGATCGACAAGGTCGATTATTTCGAATGTGAAGCATGCGGGTCGCTGTTTGCCGATCCGGCTTTTCTGAGTGATCTGGAAGCTGGCCGCGTCTCCAACTATCAGCATTCGTATTGGGAATCGGAATTACACGCAGCGCGAGAGCGCTCGTACGGCTCATCGCTCCAGCGCATAGCGGAAACGTTTCTCTATTGCAGAATTCCCGTTCGGCGGTTCGTCGATATTGGTTCGGGCCCGGGCTACCTGCTCGATGCTGCGTCCAGTGCACTGCCCGACGCTGCCGACATGTTCTACGGCGTAGAGTTATTTCCACCTGACGAGTCTCTTCGAACGCGCCACCCCAACTATAAGGTGTGCTCGATCGGCGACTCGGGCGAGCGTTTCGACGCGGGCGTGTGCGTGGAAGTCATCGAGCATCTCACGCCGTCGATGCTGAATGGCCTCGCGAAACAGATGGCCCAGGTATCCACTCCGGGAGCGCTCTACCTGATCAATTCCGGCCAACCGACGTTTGTCAAAAACGAAGATCCAGGCTATCTCGATCCGATAGGACGTGGGCACGTCGTTGCATACTCGATCGCGGGCGCCCAACGAATCTTCGAGCCGTATGGTTTTGAGGTCATTCCGCTACCCGGTCGCCATTGGGCATTTTTGCTTGAGTTTCAGTCAGAGAAGACTAGGCAGTCTCCACAGGAGTTGCTGGAAAAGCGGCTTTGGTCCCCACTTCCTGAAAATGTCGCTGTGCTTCGGGATGGCAACGCCGGCTCGCTGATGTATCACGCTGGACGAGATGCCGCACGCAGCTACCTGGAATACGCCACGGTCATCGAACGCACAGCGTGGGCGCAAAGCCTTCAGGCGGAAGTCGAGCGACTGCAGGCACTGACGGCCAAGCAAGTCAAGCAAATCGAAGAAGTACGGCGCGGCTCCAAGGACGCCGGCGCGAATTTCGATGTACAGCAGAATCATCCGAGCTTGCTGGGCCGCGCACGCGACTGGTTGCGAACACATACAGCATAGCGAGGGAGTCGTCCGCATCGCCGGATCGCGGGCACGATCCGGCGCAACTCTTTTCTTCAACCATGTCCCCACCTCTTCTGCCCGATGCGACCGCAACCCTTAACTGCGGCCAACCCGTTCCATTTCGCGCACAGCCCTAACCATAAATAAAGGTTCAGTCAAGTGGACACTTCCATAATGTCCACAGCGACAGGGAACTCGTGGAGCTTTACAGCCGCAAAAGGTAAAATCGCGAGCCTCAAAAAAGCTTATCTATTGGCCAAATTCGCCGCGTTGCGGCGATGACATGCGCCATAAAATTTCACATACGAGGGGAACGTGGGTCAAAAAGTTGCTGTCATCGTGCCATGCTACAACGAAGCGAAAACCATCTCGGGCGTGGTCGAGGATTTCCGGCGCCATCTCCCGGAAGCCGAAATCTACGTCTTCGACAACAATTCGACGGATGGCACGTCAGAGGTCGCGCACTCCGTTGGAGCCCACGTTCGCCGCGTTCCTTTGCAAGGCAAAGGCAACGTCATTCGTCGGATGTTTGCGGACGTCGAGGCCGATGTGTACGTCATGGTAGATGGCGACGGCACGTACGACGCCGGTGCCGCGCCCCGTCTGATCGAAGCGATGCTCGACGAGGGACTCGATATGGTCGTCGGCAGCCGTGTGTCCGACGAAGTCACCGCATACCGGTCGGGTCACCGGTTCGGCAACGTTATGCTCACTGGGTTTGCCGCCGCTATTTTCGGCAGAACCTTCAAAGACATGCTGTCGGGTTATCGGATTTTCTCGCGGCGCTATGTCAAATCGTTCCCAGCGCACGCGCAAGGCTTCGAAACCGAAACAGAACTCGCAGTCCATGCCCTCGAATTGCGCATGCCCGTCGCCGAAATTGAAACGCGGTATGGCAGCCGTCCGGAAGGGTCGGAGAGCAAGCTGAACACGTACCGTGACGGCATTCGCATCCTTGTGACAATCCTGCGGCTGTTCAAGCTCGAACGGCCATTCGCGTTCTTCGGTATCTGCTTCGTCCTCAGCATGTTGCTTGCTGTCGGACTTGCTGTGCCGCTGCTGGAAACATATATCGAAACGGGACTGGTGCCACGCGTGCCGACCGCCCTGCTGTGCGTCGCATTGAGCGTCGTGGGCTTTTTGTTCCTGGTTTGCGGGCTGATTCTGGACACGGTCACTAAAGGCCGGCTGGAAGCGAAACGGCTCGCGTACCTAACGATCCCCGGCCCTGGCCCGCGATCGTGACGTGAGCCGGCTCCGCAAGCCGGTTTCGATATTGGCCGTGGCACATGTCAGCCGCCTGCGCGGCAAATGGCTGCTTGCCCAAATCTCCAGACTGGCATCGTCGGACTGTTCGAGTAACAAGGAGACCCTCCAGCCCGTCGAATCCGCTGAGCCGGCGTTATTTCATGTTGCCTGCTCCAACGCCGGAGCAGCGGCCGTAGTTGCCCGAGCGCAAGCGTGCCCACAGCGTCTGCATTTTTGGGCCGTGTCGAATAACAGGCGGCAAGAACACCCTCCGATTGTTTAAGGCGTTGTCGTGCAAAGTGACGTTGGCAACCCCCCAAAACCGCGGTTGCAAGCCGAAGGGCGGCACATCAATGATCTTATTGATTTGCGTCGCAAGCGTTGCGCAATTCGACTAAGGTCTTGGACGCCGTCCAATTGAACAGCCTCGCACCAGAGCGACAGGCTTCCAGGCGGGCCTGCGCGATATCTTTCGCACATGAGACAGGTCGATAGTTACCGCCGTACACAAGAAAGAATCCTCCGTCGAGCAAAGTTCCAACGCAGTATCCCGGATCGGCGACAATTACAATTTCTCCATCTCGCAAAGCACCCTGCGGGTCCACCAAAGTATGCTTCACTTCGCTGGCAAAACGGTCGACGGACAGATAGGCAACCTCATCGAACGATCGAGAGATGCGCGATTCAATCACAACTGAGCCTGCGGCAATCAGCGAAAACGCATACGTTGCGAGCAGCCGATTTCCCTGATCGTGTAAAACGCCGAATCCACAGGCTACCATCGTCAGAAAAAGGAAAAACGGCCCCAATTCCCATCGCTGCTCCATGCGGATCGTGAGTACGGCGGGTAGCAGCAGTAAAACAATCAACGCAGCACAGTACAAACTCCACCCAGCAGGCGCCGCCTCGGAACATGCTACTTTCCGCCGCCTCACCATACCCGTTGTGATCAACAATAGGCACGTCCCGGTGAACAGCATCGTCATTATCTTGACGAGCATCGAAAAGTCCGACCACTCGGCGCCTGTAAGGTATTGTGGTCCGTGATTAACACCGATCACCGATAAGAACGCCTCCGATGACAACGCGCCGATTGACCCAAAGTTGACACCAAGCGGCTGACCGCCCGTTCCCTGAAAAAAATTTGAATGGAACACCAACCGCTTGATCAGGAAATTCGTGTCGACAAGCAGAAGGCATATTCCAATAAATATGAGTCGCTCTTTCCACGCCCCTGCCTGCTTACCGCTAACAAAGAACAATCCTAGCCATGGCAATAGAACGTATAGCGTTCATGCGAATTAAAAGCTAAAAACGCCCACAGCAGTGCGGACCATTTATACGCGCGTTGTGACGAAGCATCCTTCTTGCCAGCGACATTCCACTCGAAAACGGACAACATCGTGAGCGTGCAGAAAAACAGCCCAAGTGACTCCACTTGGCCGGTCGCCTGCGTGACCTCATACAATCCAAGGTGAGATGTCGCTGCAATCACACCGAGAATGAACGCCACAAACCAGTTTTCGCAACACCTATACATCAACACCGCCAGCACAGTGCTACTTGCGGCATGAATAGCGACGTTGACAATGAAGTATGCGGCGGTACTCTTCCCGAAGAGCGCAATCTCCACGTGCATCAAACTACTGAATACGAAACGAAATTTCTGCCCGCTTTCCGAAAAGAACAAGTCTGCCCATTTACTTTGAAAACGATCGCCGTGGTACAACATATAGTTGAACAGGTCGTCACCATAAAACAGTTGTGGCGCCCATGATCGAAAACGAAGCCAGATCACTATCGCGTAGGTCGCCAAGACCCCCAACGTGCCGATGGTCGAAATGCGCGCGCTTGAGTTATGCTTCGTCACCGCCATTCTGTCTTTAGATAGCGTTTTGACAGAAGCTAACGTATTTCTTGCCATTCGTTTGTCCGTTACCGAGCTTCGGGTATTGTGCCGACGTAAAGGTTAGTGCAATCGATCCAATGCCTGCTGGAAGGCAGGATTTGGCGAGTTCGCCTGTACCCTGATAGAATTTTGGTAGGCTTCGCGAGCCAAATTCACTTTTCCCTGCTTTTCGAACGCAACGCCAAGCCAATACGAGCTATAAGGATTATCGGGCAGCATAGAGACCGCCTTTTCCAGACAAGTCCCGGCTAGCACCAGATTGTTGTAGTCGATCATATGAACGCCGCACGACAAATAGGCGTATCCGTCTGGCCCGCTCTCGGAATTTGCTCGCTTTTGATGCGGTGGACCAAACGAGTCCGCAAGCAGCGGATACTTGAGAACGTCTAGGTCCGTAATACCGCCCTCGCTCCAGTGGGGACGCGTTGAGAGATTCCTCATCCTGACGACAAGACCACCATTGTCGCGGAAGAGCCATGCTTCGTCGAATGTTTCCTTGTCGACTTCGCTTGGGCTGATGAATCTCACGACCTTATCTTGGGCTCCATTCAGCTTCTTCGTGATGGATTCGACAGGTTTGTTGTCATATTGCACCACAACAAAATGAGTACCTGTCGGCATGCTTAAAGAACGCACGGCGTATCGATAGGAAAACATCGAGTAGGGAAAACTCATGCCCGACACCAAGACCGTTTTCCCGTTCCCTGGCAGCGTCTTAATGAGGCCACCAAACGTACGGAGAAACAATTTTTGACGGGCTTGGTTCATCACAATCCAATTCTGGTCTGCAAATGCCTTTGCCGAAAACAAAGGGCTGCCGGTCGCCACAGCAGCAATGACGAACGCACACGCAATCCGCAGCCACCCCGCCAGCAATAGCGCCAGAAATGTGACGGGGAGATAGATTAGATAAGCACCGCTGAAGGAATACGCTTCGAAGTGGTGGTACGGAAGCAACGAGTTTGGCAACCACGCGAGCGTCCCCGCGACCGGCAGCGCAACGGCCCACAACAGTTCGTTGCTCTTGATTCCGCGAAAAACGCCCAAAGCAATCGCGGTCAACAGGACAACAGCAAGACTCAACGCGTTCATCCCTTCTGCCGCGTATCGCATCCATTCATGCGAAATCGACTCGACACTCACCACAATCTGATAAGGCCCGCCAACCTGACCACCACTAGTGAACGGAGAGGATGCAAAATGTTCAGCGAGAATCGCCAATACTCCTGCAATACCGATAATCACCATGGGCCTGACGTATCTCAACCTACACCTGTTCGAGACCCACCAGACAAACGCTAGAAATCCCGCCGAGACGATGAACGTCTCTTTCGCAAGAAAGGCTAACAAAACGAGTAGACCGGAAACCCACCAAGGTGTCGCCCCTATCATCGAAAACAAACTGAGCAGCAGAAGCAGAAGCGAGAGCTGAGTAAATGCGTCCCAAGTCGAGAACTGATACTGATAGGGATGTACGGCCAGCAGAAATGCGAAAAGTGTCGCACTCAGAATCAGTCTGAAATCAAACGAGATTCGAAAGACGCGCTTTACCACCATGAGCAGCAGAGCGAAGTTCGCCGCCACTACACAAAGCACGGCGACCATGGCACCGCGCGTCCTCAAGTGCCCGATCACCCAAAAAAATATCTGACCGACTGGACGCGGATAAGTCAACAAGTCCCAAATACTAGCCGGCGAATAGGCAATCGCCGCAGGGAGGTAATAATCAGAGTGATGCGGCCAAAATGGATCGAGATATCCTGGAAAAATAAACTTGAGAACGCAAGCGTCTACGAAAAGAAACAGGATGGCTAACAAAGCAGCTTGGAGAAACCACGCCAACGATTGCCTACGCTCGGCGCTACTACTCACCTCTGCTCGCTGCAACGCCAATTTCATCGGACACCTTTACATGTTTTGGTGCAAATGTCACCGATAGATTTACTCAAACTGACCGCAGCTTCCTGCACTGACACCCAGCCCCGGAAATCACGCCGCGTCTACCGAAACGCCAGCCGCTCGCGCGGCGGTTGTATGCCGGAGATATGCAGTCCAAGCTAGTTCGCTTCGCCCTGTCTCTCGCATTGCGGCACGTCGCGTTCTTCAGCGGTTGGGATGACGCCCCCGATCCGCTCCCGCTCGATCACGAGCGGCCGCTTCATCACGTACGTGAGGATTGCACCGACGTATTCGCCCAGCAAGCCAGTAAAGAACAACTGCACGGACGCGAAAAAGAACAAACCAATCAGCAATGGTGCACTACCGAAAGTGAACTTGTTCCAGAACAGCAATTTCAGAATGAGATACGCAATCGACACCAGCAGGCTGAGCGTCCCCATCGCGAACCCTGCGATCGTCGCGAGCCGCAACGGCACCTTGGAGTGCGACGTGATGCCCAGCATCGCGATATCGAAGAGCGTGTAGAAATTATTCTTCGAAATGCCCCGTTTGCGCCGAGGTTGGACATAGGGAATCTGCACCACCTCAAACCCGATTTCGCAGATCAGTCCTCGGAAATACGGATAAGGATCATCGATCTTGCGCAGAATCTCGATCACCTTGCGGTCATAAAGCCCAAAACCAGTAAAGTTTTGAATAAGTCGGACGTTGGCAATACGCGTGACCATTCTGTAGTACGCGCGACGCAATGCGAAGAACACGGCGGACTCTTTCGCCTCCGGTTTGACACCGACGACAATCGGCGCCCCTGCCAGCCATTTTTCAACGAAAGTAACGATCAGTTCGGGCGGATCCTGGAAGTCAGCGACCAGCAAGATCACCGCGTCGCCACGAGCCTGGAGAAGGCCATGCATCGGCGAACGGATATGGCCGAAGTTGCGCGCATTAACGATGACGCTCACCGACTCGTCTTTGGCGGCTATCGCACGCAACTTGCTGACCGTCGAATCGGTCGAGCAGTTGTCAATGAAAAGGTGGTCATACGTGACGGTCGGAATAGACGCGAATATCCGACGCACCTCTTCGTGAATGCCCTCGACATTTTCTTCTTCGTTATAGCAGGGCGTGACAACCGTAATATGTTTCATAAGTTAGAAAATACCAAACGGCGATTCAATAGGAACGCCAACAAACTCAGTGGCAACAACACAATCGCATTGGCGACGTAAACGTTGGCACCGATCTCCAGCAACGCCCGTACGCCACCCAGATTCAGCAGGTAGATCAGACAGTACACTCCAACAAAGCGCCAGAATCGCGAGCGAGGTGCACCTCCAAAAACCAGCCTGCCGACACTCTGGAAATTGAAGGTGACGCCAGCAATCGTGGCCAAGGCGATAGCCAGCGGATAATGCAGGCCCATCCACGTCAGAACGAAGAAGACCGAATAACCAAACAGCGTATTGATACCGCCGACAATCAGAAAGCGGATCAGTTGCATGTGCCGAAGCACAAGTCCGATTATCGGGTTGAGGAGCCGCATCGCTAACGTCACCTGGCGGGCATTGACGGCTCGACGGTTCGCGTCAGGTAGCGCCATCAAGAACCTTCTTCACGCGATCCGCAACGGCCTCCGGCGTCAACCCGTGCCATTTCATCAGGAACGCGTAATTGCCACATTCCGTGCTAAACCGGTCATCGATACCTATGCGCAGAAAGCGGCCGCCGTATGATCCGAGCAAACGCTCAGCGACGATGCTACCCAGGCCGCCGTCGATTGCGTGTTCTTCGAAAGTCACAATACCCGCGCGTTCGCGCGCCAGCGCGAGAAGGGGCTCGGTGGGAAATGGCTTCAGGCGCGGACACGATACGACGTCGGCGTTGCCGACAATTTTCGCTACCTGCTCGGCAAGTTTGACACCTGAACCTGTGCCGAGAAATAGATATGGCGCTCGCTGCGTCCCGACGCGGAAGAGTTCGACGGCAGAACCTGCGTCGGCGAGCGACGGGTGAACATCACCAAGATCGGCTTTGCCCATGCGCAAGTACGCGGGCAAACGCTCTTCGTAAGCCCTGTTCATGCAGGCCGTGAGTTCGAACCGATCTGCTGGTGAGTAAATGCTGATACCCGGCACCGCTCTAAGCGCGGCGATGTCTTCTGTCGACTGATGGCTGGTTCCGAGTTGTGCATATACGAGCCCCGCACCGTCCCCTACCAGGGTAACAGGCAGATTCTCGTAGCAGATATCGATCTTGATCTGCTCCAGTACCCGAATCGGTACGAACGCACTGAGTCCATAGACAAATGGACGATAGCCTGCCCTTGCAAGACCCGCAGCCACGCCAACCATGTTCTGCTCGGCAATACCGCAGTTCAAATACTGATCCGGACATGCCCTGATAAAGGGATCGAATAGCGCGTAGCCATGGTCTCCCGTCAACAGCAGAACCTTCGGATCACGCTGTGCAAGCGCAACGAGTGCGTCTGAAAAAGCTGCTCTCATTCCTTGCCTTTTAGTTCGGAAGTCGCCAAAGCGAATGTCTCGGCATTGAGCCGGGTGTAGTGCCACACGTTGTCGTTTTCCATAAAGGACACGCCTTTGCCCTTTATGGTGCGTGCAACGATGGCCTTAGGTCTGCCGTTCTTCGCGTGGCGAAACTGGTTATAGGCAGCGTCGATCGCTTCTTCATCGTGACCATCGATCGATATCGTCTCGAACCCGAAAGCGTCGAACTTGGCGCTGATATCGTCCAGTGCCATGACTTCATCCGTACGGCCCATTGCCTGGAAGCCGTTGACATCGATGATCACGATCAGGTTATCAAGCTTGAACTGACGCGCGAATAGCGCCGCCTCCCAAATCGTGCCTTCATTCAGTTCGCCGTCGCCGACGAGCGCGTAGCAGAGTTGGTCGGTGCGATTCCGTTTGGCGGCCAGGGCAAGACCAACGCCCACTGATAAACCATGCCCCAAGGTGCCTGACGTGACTTCGACACCGGGGACGTGCACATCCGCGAGACCTTTGAGACGCGTGCCATTTCCAAAATAGCACGCAAGCTCGTCATCTGAGATCCACCCGAGTTCGTTGAGACAGGCGTACTGCGCCATCACGCCGTGCCCCTTGCTCAACACCATGTAATCGCGCGCCGGCCAGTCCGGGTTATTGCGATCAAGGTGCAGGTGATTCCGATAGAGCACGGCGAGAAGTTCGACGATCGAGAACGCACAACCGATGTGAACTGTAGAGCCGCTGTACGCCATCTGGAGGATGGTCTTGCGGATGCGGATGGGATCAAATTGCTTCATAGCATGGCCGCCATACGGCTCCAGTTGATTGTGCTACTCAAACCGCTTTCGAGAGATGTGCGCTCGACAAGCCCGAGTTCGCGACGCGCTTTGGACGTATCTGGAATGTATCTCGACGGATGTGCGTCCGGCACCTGGGCGTCAGCTTCGGTGGAGCACTGATCGAGGTCGCTTGCTTGTTCAATCATCCGCGCCAGTTGTGCAATCGAAACAGCACGCTCGGCCCCGACGTTATATGCGCCTTGATTCGCGCCGTCCTGCATGATCCGCAAGAGCCAGATACATGCGTCCACAGCGTACAGGTAGCTTCGAAACGGTCGACCGTCACGAACCTGAATGCGGTTGCCACGACAAGCATCGCGAATAAAATTGCCTGCAGCGAACGGGCCATCGAGCGGCAACCCAGGCCCGATTAACGCAAAAATGCGCGCGATGGAAACGTTCATCGCGTAACGCTCGCTGTAACTCGCCGCTAACCACTCGGACGCTCGCTTTCCCTGTCCATAGGCAGTACGATAGTCGAGCGGGTCAGGCGCTCCGTTGTACGACTCCGGAATACGCTCGAGATCAGCCGGCTGAGGACCATAGACAGCACCACTGGACGTCAACAAGAAGCGGCTCGCGCTGTTTTTTTGCGCGGTGTCCAGAACGCGCCGAGTCCCTGTCACGCCGACATCGAAAATGCGCGCGTAATCAGCCGCTCGAACGGGGTCCGCGACGTCGGTCGCAGCATGAATGCACACGTCCAGCGCGCCTACATTCATATCGAAGCTGGTGACATCGCCCTCTACGAACGAGATATCCCCAGACGTGAAGAGGTGCGGCGCAGCATCGACTGCCTTCTGCACCGAACGACTGAGGACAACGGCCTCGATATTCGCGCCCACACTCAGGTTTGCATGGTGAATGGACTCGAGAAGCCACGATCCGATGAAACCCGTCCCGCCCGTGATGAACCAGCGGCTGCCGCGCAAATCGCGCCACAGGTCGCCGGTTTCGGCGACGATGCGATCAAGATCCTCCTGTGGAAACGCCGGGCGCATACGAGGACTTAGAAGTTGACGCCGAGGAACGTTTCGATCGTCGATGCGGCGTGCTCGAGCATTGCCTCGCTCAAGCCCGGATAAACGCCGATCCAGAACGTCTGATTCATGACGATGTCGGTATTCTCGAGCGATCCGCTGACGCGGTACTCGCGCCCGATCATGTACGGCTGCCGCGTAAGGTTGCCGGCAAACAACAGGCGCGTGCCAACCTTGTTTTGATCGAGATAGCCGAGCAGATCCACGCGACGCACGCCGGCGTTTTCCTTCAGCGTGACAGGGAAGCCGAACCAGGAAGGGTCGGAATTGGGTGTCGCGTGCGGCAGAATAAGGAACTCACTGCACGACTGCAAACGCTGGTGCAGGAACTGGAAATTGTCCTTGCGAGCCTGCACGAACCCGTCAAGCCGCTCCATCTGCGCGAGACCACACGCCGCTTGCATGTCGGTGATCTTGAGGTTGTAGCCCAGGTGCGAATAGGTGTACTTGTGGTCGTAGCCTTCGGGAAGACTCCCCAACTTCCAGCAGAAGCGCTTGCCGCAGGTATTATCCTTGCCCGGTGCGCAGTAGCAGTCGCGCCCCCAATCGCGGAACGACTCGGCGATCACCTTCAGCTCAGGATTATTCGTGAATACCGCGCCGCCTTCGCCCATCGTGATGTGATGTGCCGGATAGAAGCTCAGCGTGCCAATGTCGCCGAACGTGCCGACGCGTTGGCCGTTGTAGGTCGATCCAAGCGCATCACAGCAATCCTCGATCAGCCACAGGTTGTACTTCTTGCACAGCGCCGTGATCACTTCGAGGTTGTACGGGTTGCCGAGCGTATGGGCGAGCATGATCGCTTTCGTCTTCGGCGAGATGGCCGCTTCGATCTTGGTCGCGTCGATGTTGTACGTGCCGAGTTCGACATCGACGAACACGGGTATCGCGCCGAATTGAATGATCGGGTTCACGGTGGTCGGGAAACCTGCGGCAACGCCGATCACTTCGTCGCCCTTCTTGATCGCCCGATCGCCTAGCTTCGAAGACGTCAACGCCGAGAACGCGACGAGGTTCGCGGACGAACCCGAGTTGACCGTCAAAAGGAAATCGACGCCGATGTATTTGGCAAGACGCCGCTCAAACTCTTCGTTGAATCGACCTGTCGTTAGCCAGGCATCCAGCGACGCCTCGACCATCAGTTCCATTTCGTGCGCGCCGACGACCTTGCCCGACGGCGGCACAACCGAGCTTCCCGGCTCGAACGCAGCGGGAACGCTTGCCAGTTCACCGTATTGGCGCACGAGGGTGATGATTTGTTGGCGAATCTGATCTTTATCCATAATCTCTATCTTTCAATGCTGTACGAAGCGGTCAATCTGACTGAGAGAATAAGCGCGCATGTCTTCCGCGCGCGCTTCCGACTTGTACCAGCTAACAATGTGTTCGAGTGCAAGACTGAGGTTCCAGCGGGGCTGCCAGCCCAGACGGGTGCGCGCCTTTGAACAGTCCAGCTTCAGGTAGGTTGCCTCGTGCGGGTGCAAATCGGTGTCGAGCGTCCAGCTCGCACCGTCGCCCCAATGTCGCACCAACTCATCAACAATGAACTCGACGGGGCGGGCGTCGGAATCGAATGGCCCGAAATTCCATGCGCCATCAAATCGCGGCCCGTCGACGAACAAACGCTCCGCCAGCAACAGGTATCCCGCCAATGGCTCGAGTACATGCTGCCAAGGCCGAACCGCGTGCGGACTGCGCACCTTAACGGGCTCGCCTCGACGGATGGCGCGAATAATATCCGGAATGAGTCTGTCGGCAGCCCAGTCCCCGCCACCGATCACGTTGCCCGCGCGCGCACTCCCAATAGCCACGCGATGTCGCTCAAACTGGGCGGGGTTGAAGAACGAGTTGCGATAAGCCGAAGTGACCAGTTCTGCACAGGCCTTACTGCTGCTATATGGGTCGTATCCCCCCATCGCTTCGTTTTCGCGGTAGCCCCACTCCCATTCACGATTCTCGTAGCACTTATCCGTGGTCACAATCACGGTCGCGCGGACCTTGTCGGACTGCCGAATGGCTTCAAGCAGGTTGACGGTGCCCATCACGTTCGTTTCGTACGTTTCGACGGGTGTAACGTACGATTGACGAACAAGCGGCTGTGCAGCCATATGAATCACGATCTCAGCGGCGCTATCCTTCAATGCATGATGCAAACCAGCAGCATCGCGAATATCGCCGATCAGCGAATCCATGTCCTCGCCGATACGCGCGCACGTGTACAAATTTGGCTCCGAGTCCGGTGCGAGCGCATAACCTGTCACGTGAGCGCCCATCGATTGCAGCCACAGCGTGAGCCACCCGCCCTTAAAACCGGTATGACCGGTCAGGAAGACGCGTTTGCCGCGCCAGAAAGACGCAGTCATGACCAGGTTTTCCAAGGTGCCTTCCCGCTCTGCCAGAGCGACTCGAGCAGATTTTTGTCGCGTAGCGTGTCCATCGGCTGCCAGAAGCCGCTGTGTTCATAGGCCGACAATTCGTTGTCGCTCGCCAGTTTTTCCAACGGTCCCTGTTCCCAGACCGTCGAATCATCCTCAATTAGGTCGATGACTTTCGGAGAAAGGACGAAGAAGCCACCGTTGATCATTCCGCCATCGCCTTTGGGCTTTTCACGGAACGAATGCACCTTCTGGTCACGAATGTCGAGCGCGCCAAAGCGGCCGGGCGGGTACGTGGCCGTCAACGTCGCGAGTGTCCGACTGCGTTTATGATGCTCGATAAGATTCGCGATGTTGATGTCGCTAACGCCATCGCCATAAGTGAAACAGAACGTCTCTTCGTCCTTGACGAAATCGCGCACACGGCGCAGTCGGCCGCCCGTCATTGTGTTATCGCCGGTATCGATAAGTGTCACGCGCCACGGCTCCGCATAGCGCTGGTGAACTTCCATCGAATTGGAACTCATGTCGAATGTCACATCCGACAAGTGCAGAAAATAGTTCGCAAAGTACTCTTTGATGACGTAGCCCTTATAACCGCAGCAGATCACGAAATCGTTAATCCCGTACGTCGAATAAATTTTCATAATGTGCCACAGGATCGGCTTGCCTCCGATCTCGATCATCGGCTTCGGTCGATTGATCGTGTCCTCCGAAATGCGGGTGCCAAGCCCGCCGGCAAGAATGACTGCTTTCATCAAAGCCCCTTTGTGCTTACCGCATGCCTGGCATGCAAGAGTCGTTTCGTTCACCACCACGATCGAGCGCGATGATGAATTGTGTTGCGTATCGCAGCACGAACCGCTGCATGTTCCGTATGCCGAAGCCATTGCCCATATGGCAGGAAGCAAAAAACGTGCAAATCTCACCAGTCGCCACAAAACGCGATTATATAATGCTCGGGTAATGAGACCGAGCAAATCCGGTTTGGTGATAGAACAGGTCGACTGGGGATTGAACGGGCACACCCCGCACCGGAATCAGCGTCACCAACATGGTTAGCGCCGCCACCATAGCAAGCCGACGCTGCGAAATAGGACCGATTTTTCCACGATCGCCATAGGCAGCCTAGGCGCTTCCATTACACTCGTCTGGTTTGAAGCTTCCAAAAAACGAACGCCCATATGCCTCGAATTCGATAAGGCAACGTGTCCCGTCGCCTCATCACATCGCGCATCACGGCAAAGCCCGAACAATCAATTTTTCTGCGCGAGAAACGCGGTCGCAGCCGGATATTCAACTGCGAAGATTTTTACGTTATCGAATCCGGCTTCCATCAGATACGTCCAGGCGTCCGCACCAAACTCGCTTTGCACGACGAAGTCGTATCCGGAAGTCGCCGGATTACCATGGTAGCTGTGCTTCAGTCCTTGCCGGTTTCGGGTCATTCGGCCAACGATGACGGGCACCGTCATACACAGCGCACCGCCCGGCTTCAGCACGCGTCGACATTCAGCCAGCGCGTGCACGGGATTTTCCACATGTTCGAGGGTGTCTGAATGCACAACGATATCGAACGAGGCGTCGGCATATGGCATCGCGTGCATGTCGACCTCTGGATAGGCACCGAATACATAGCCGGGAAAATTGCGCAGCACTGGGCTAAGACTACCCGCCTCGTTGATCTCCAGAATCGCGACGTTCCGGCCTTGCGTGAGCGTTGGCAAATCGTTCAGTAGCGAGTCGGTACCCATCGCCGCGCGAAGGGCGTTGGAAAGCGCGATCGAGCGCAGGTTAGCGCCACAGCCGTTACATGTCTCTCCCTGTTGGCGGTTCACATAAGCCGCCTCGGCGCTCGACAATTGCCAATCATTGACGAGTTCGCCCCACAGAACAGTCTTGGAACTAAAACTCTCGCCGCCGCAAACGCTGCATTTCATCGTAACCCCTTGTCGCGTCGCACTTGCGCCGCGCTTAAACTTCGCAGTTCAGTAATCCAACTATCTTTACAGCCAGTGAAGACGGGTCGCCACTTCGCTTAATTCGACGATGGGCAAGTAGTCGTCGTGATCGGAAGTTTGACGCGCTTCGCCGATAAGAAATCGATACCTTATACCGGCCGCCTTTGCAGCCTCCATGTCGGTGACCGAATCACCGACCATCGCAGAGGCCGCGAGGTCAATGCCATGTTCTGCCGCAGCTCTGAGCAACATCCCCGGCTGCGGCTTCCTGCACTCGCATGAAATCCTGTAGCTGCGGACTCCAGCATCCGGATGGTGCGGACAGTAATAAACCTGCGTAATCGGCGCCCCCTCATCCGCGAACTGACCCATCATCCAGTCGGTGAACCCGGCAAACGTCTCCTCGGTGTAATACCCACGAGCAATCCCCGCCTGGTTCGTCACGACGAACACATCAAACCCTGCGCGGCGCGCGCGACGCACCAGCTCAAAAATCCCCGGCAAGAAAACACAATCTTCCTTGCGATGCAGATAACCAATATCGACATTGATCACCCCATCGCGATCCAGGAACAGCGCACGCTTCTTCGCGCTCATCGTCACGCCACCATTTTCGGCACGAGCGTTTGCGCTAGCGCGTAATCATCCGGCACACCGATATCGATCAGTTGGCTCACCGCCGGCACGGCACTGACGCGTAAATCGGCGAGATGCGCATGCAGGAAATCCTGCTCGAACGAGAACTTCTCGGGCAACGGATAGCGCTTCAGCGCCTCCCGCTTCACGAGATATACACCCGCATTAATGAAGCCGGCGCCCGTCTGCCCCTTCTCGCGAAAAGCCGTCACGCGGCGCATCGACGTGGCGTCGAAATCAACTGCGCCATACCGTGCGACGTCGTCGAGCTTGGCAACCGCCATTGCGAGATCGACATCGGACGCAGCCGCCGAGCGCAGTTCGGCAAACTCGACGATCGTCATCGTGTCTCCGTTGAGGACGAACGCCTCTTCGCCGCCGATCGCATCGAACGCCTTGGCGATCGCGCCGCCCGTGCCGAGCGGTTCGTCTTCGACCACGTAATGCACGTTCAACGCGCCGAACTTCGCGCCGAAGTACGCTTCGATCGTCTCGCGCTTGTAGCCGACGGACAGATACACGTCGCCGATACCCTGCGCCTCGAGACGGCGCAGCACCCACCACAGAAACGGCTTGCCCGCCACTTCCGCCATCGGCTTGGGCAGATCGGGCACGACCGAACGCAGACGCGTGCCGAGGCCGCCCGCCAGAACGATTGCCGGAATCATGTGCGCGGGAAAATGCTGGATTCGACGAGCGCGCAGACGATATGGCCGAGCAGGATGTGACCTTCCTGGATCTTCGGCGTCTCGCGCGACGGCACTTCAATGCAAACGTCAGCCAGTTCAGCCATTGCGTTGCCGCTCGCACCCGTGAAGCCGGCCACGTAAAGGCCGTTATTACGCGCTTCGTGCATCGCGGCGAGCACGTTCGGCGACTTGCCCGAGGTCGAAATGCCCCAGAAAATGTCGCCCTTCCTGCCGACTGCCTGGACCTGGCGCGAGAACAGCTTCTCATAGCCGTAGTCGTTGCCGATCGCCGTCATAACCGACGTATCCGTCGTCAATGCAAATGCCGGCAGGCCCGGACGATCGTAGTTGAAACGGCTCACGAATTCGCCCGCGATGTGCTGGGCGTCGGCCGCGCTGCCGCCGTTACCGGCGATCAGCACCTTGTTGCCCGCGTTGAGTGCGTCAACGATCGTTTGTGCAAACCCGGCAACCTTGTCGAGCAGTGCGTCGTCGGCGTGAATCGCGTTGAAGATTTCGATTGCCTTCGAGATTTCCGTGCGAATAGTGTCCTTCATTGCGTCCTCCAGGAATATGCGCCGTGCTCGGTGAAATTGCAGGTAAATACCTGGCCATTGAATTTTTCCAGCGCGCGAATCACGCTCGGGCGCTTCGTCGGATCGACGACGAACATCATGAAGCCGCCACCGCCAGCGCCGGATACCTTGCCCGCCAGCGCGCCCGCCGCAATCGCGGCGTCATAGATCGCGTCGATGCTCGAGTTGCTGATGCTCGTCGCCATCAATTTCTTCGATGCCCACGACAATCGCATCGACTCGGCAAAGCTGGCGAAATCGCCCTTCAGCACCGCTTCTTTCATGCGAGTCGCTTCCTGCTTCACGCGGTGCAACGCGTCGAGCGACGTGTTGTTGCCGCTCTTCACGCTATCCGTCTGTTGCTGGATGATCTTCGCGGACTCGCGCGACACACCCGTATAGAACAGCACCAGCGACGATTCGAGTTCCGCGCGAATCGATTGCTTGATACGCAACGGATTCACGATCACGCGATCGCCGTAGAACTCCATGAAATTGAAGCCGCCGAAAGCTGCCGCGTACTGATCCTGCTTACCGCCCGCAAAGGCAAGATCGACACGTTCGATGTCATACGCCAGTTGCGCGATATCGTATTCGCCCAGCGGAATCTGCAGAAATTCGGCGAACGCATGCACGAGCGCGACAACCATCGTCGACGACGAACCCAAACCCGATCCCGGCGGCGCTTCAGAATGCGTCGTCACCGTGACGGCGAGCGGACGGCCCTCGTTGTAATCGCGCACGATGCGGTTATAAACGCCAACGTGCAATTCCAGTCCCTTGACGAGTTCGAGCTTCGCGCTGGAAGCGCCCGACCACTGGATCGAATTGTCTGCGGCAACGAGTTCGATCGTTTCGTCGTCGCGCGGCATGATGGTCGCGTAGGCAAACTTGTCGATCGTGGCGTTCAGAACGAGACCACCGAAATCGTCGGAATACGGCGACACATCGGTGCCGCCGCCAGCGAGGCCCAATCGCAACGGCGCGCGGGCGCGCACGGTGCCGGGTGTGTAAGTGTTAGCCATGTGTTGATTCAACCTTTCTGTCCATGTCCTGTGCGAAGACTGCGCGGATCGCGTCGCTCGAGAAGTTGGCCGCGACGTACTCGCGCCCCGCGTCTGACACCGCGAACCAGCGCTCGTCATTGCGCAGCAGTTCGATCACGTAATCGGCCAGCGCGGCGGGATCGTCGGAGATCGGCAGGAACGCGTCGAGGCCAGGCATGCCTTGCACGCCGACCGATGTCGTCACGAGCGGCGTGCCGAAGTTCATCGCTTCAACCACCTTGTTCTTCACGCCCGCGCCGAAGCGCAACGGCACGATCGCCACGCGCGCAAGATCGTACAGTTCCGCGAGACGTTCGTCGCTAACGTAGCCCGTCACGTTGACGGATGGACCGGCGAGCGCCTTCACTTCATCGGTGGGATTGGAGCCAACCAGCATCAGGTGGATATGCGGCACAGCCTCCCGGATGCGCGGCAGGATCTCGCCGACCAGCCACTTCGCAGCGTCCACATTCGGCGGATGGCCGAAGCCAGCAACGAAGATGATATGGCTGCGCTCGCCTAGCGTCTCTGCCGTATCCTGCTTTGGACGACGTTCGAAGAAATACGGCGGCAAGGTGCGCGCGTCGACCTTCGGCGCCATCTGCCGCACCGTGTCAGTCTCCGCTTGAGACGGGTAATAGACGACGTCCACCGCATTCCACACAGCCATTTCTCGCGACTTTTCGGTCTCGGCCTGGCGCAGCAGCTTCTGATTGCCGGACACCTCGAACTCTTTTTGCAGGCGTGCAAAATGCAAATCGTGGCCGTAATAGAGCAGCTTGGCCTCAGGCCGGAATTTGCGCAGCGGCTTGATAAACGATTCGCTCACATGCGGACGGTTCAGCAGCACGTAGTCGAGCGTGAGATCGGTTTTTTCCAGCCACGCATCAAAGCCGTCGAGGAACTCCGGGCCGTAGAAAACTTCGACGCCCATCTGCTGCAGCGGTCGCACGTAGTCCTCGTCGTACCACAGGTTCTGCGGCCAGAACTTTACGTTCAGACCCATTTCCAGCAACACGCGGATGAAGCAGACCACTGAGCGCGAACCGGCATCGCGGTCCGGCTGCGGCACGTAGTGATCGACGATCAGAACCGTCTGCCGGTCTGCCGAGCGCTCCGATGCGGCTGCGACATTCGTGCCGTTATCGAAATGCTGCGATTCCAGCACGCTGCGCCAGCGTTCGTGGAACTTCTTCTGGTTCTCGACCTGATACGCCTTCACACCCGAAGCCGTGTCGGTGCCGTTAGAGATGCCTTCGTAATGAACGATGACGGACGCTGGCTGGTAATAGAGCTTCTTGCCCGCCTGACGCACCTTGAACGCAAGGTCCGAATCTTCGCAATATGCGGGCACGTACAGTTCGTCGAAGCCGCCCAGCTTGTCGAAGAAATCGCGCTTGATCAGCAGCGAGGCGCCCGACGCATAGTCGGTTTCGCGCACGTAGTTGTAGCGGCTCTTCGACGCGTCATCAAGACGTCCGTAATTCCACGCGGACGCATCCTTCCACAGGATGCCGCCCGCCTCCTGCAGCCGCCCATCCGGATAGACCAGCTTCGAGCCGACCATCCCGCAGTCCTTGCGCGATTCGAAGACCGCGAGCAGCGTGTCGAGCCAGCCGGGCGTCACTTCCGTGTCGTTGTTAAGGAAGTAGACGTACTCGCCGCGCGCATGCGTCGCCGCGGAGTTGCAGCAGCGCACGAACCCAAGGTTCTTCGGATTTTCGATGAAGCGAAGACCCGGAATCTCCTTCATGCGCAGGATGTTCGCGTCGCCCGACACGTCTTCGGCAACGATCACTTCGATTGGCACGGCCGGCATATGCTCGGCAATCGAACGCACGCACGACAGCGTGTGAGGCAGGTTTCCGTACGTCGGGATGATCACCGATACGCGTGGATTCTCGACTTCGGGCAAGCTCAAACCGGCGATGACTTCGTCGGCCTTCTCGATCGCGATGGGGCCGCGGCCAAGAATCTGCGGCAAGGGCTGGCCCTTGCGCTTCCATGTTTCGTAATAGACGACGCCTTCGAACAGCGGACCGGCGACGCGGAACACCATTTCGGCGAGGCGCGCCTTGACACGCGGACTGAACGGCAGCGTGCGATATGCCGTGTAACCCCAGCGCTTGGCGTATGGGCGCAGCTTCTGCACATACGGGCCAATGTCGCCGCGCGCAACGCGGATGGCGCCACGCAGCGGACGCGTGATTCGCCATGAAGTCGAATTGTGCATCGCCATCAGTTCGGCCTGCAGTATGCCGATGGCCTCCTGAAGTTCGTCGAGTTCGTGGCGCACGCCTTCGTATCGGCGGTTCAGAATGGCATGAACCTGACCAGGCACGCGGCTGGCCATCGCCTCTTTTAGACTCTGCAATTCGGCGTCGAGAGAAAGCGCCCACTGCGTGCGCTCCTCGAATTCGGCCTGCTGCTTGCGGATGACTTCGTCGCGCGCTTCGATTTCTACAGTTTGCCGTGTCGCCCATGCAATGATCTCTTCCTGGCGCGCATAAAGATCGCTGCCCTGTTCGAAGAACACAGACGAATGCAGTTGCGGCAGCGCGCCGCCTTCCTTGAAACACACCGCCAGAAAGTACATCACCCCATCGAGATGAGGCGTGCGCCCATCAACGACATCGCCTTCGAGCGTCAGCGCGGAATAGTTCGGATCGGAGCCTTCCGTCGGCAGGATGATCGAACTCGTCGCCAGCCGCTGCCCGTAATACTTGACGGCAGCGAAATGGCGCTTGACGAGCGCATCCAGTTCGTCGAAGTACAGTTCCTTGACGTGAAATTCGTTGTGGAAATTGCGGTCGTCGGAATAAACCTTCTTATTTGGCGACGACAGAATCAGGACTCCACCCGGCTTCAGAACGCGGTGAATCTCCGACAACATTTCTTCATGCAGCGTCAGATGCTCCAGCGTCTCGAACGACACCACGGCGTCGAACGTCGCGTCCGGCAGCGGAATTTCCGCGGCGCTGCCTTGCCGGAAAGACAGATTCGCAACGTGGCCGTAGCGGTCCGTCGCGTGTTCGACGGCCTCGTCGGAGATATCGACGCCCGTTACCGATTCAGCGTACTTCGACAGGATGTTCGAGCCGTACCCTTCGCCGCACGCGATATCGAGTACCTTCAGGCCCTTCAGCGCCTGCGCGGCCCATCCATAGCGGTGCCAATGCTCGTATCGGATGTCGCCGGCTTCCGTCGGTATATAGCGTTCACCAGTGAATTCCATCAGACGATTGACCTCTCTTTCTCTACGCTGATCTTGAGCATTGGGATACCGATCAGCCCATGACTAAATGGACTTTCAATAGCGCGGAACTGCAGAGCGTCATGCACCCATTGTTGCTGCGTATGATCGTGTTGCGTTCCTGACGCCACCGCCGCATCGAACGAATAAGCCCCAATCGGCAAATAAGGCATACGGAACTGAAACGAAGCGTGAATCTGATCGCTCGCTTCGCCTTCAATCGAATTCTCGTGGCTTAGGTGCGTGTTTGCGCCGAACAGTCTCTGACCCAGTCTATCCTTCAGATAGAAACCAACAATGAGGCCTGATAGCGCGGAGTGAATGTCCACCGCGATATCCAAGGTCACGAGTTCGCCGCCCTGGACCATCTGCAGAGCGTGCCCGTCTTCATCAATCATCGCGACGTTCGAAATAGTGGCTCCGCCTGCACCGAACGAACCCGAGTGAGCATCCGCGTCGAACTCGAACAGCTTGATCGAATTACTGCCTTTTAACTGTTCGGCCCGCTGGTCGATCACATCAAGTTGAACCATCTTCGCCCGCGCACGCTCTGCCTTGGCTGCCGTCACCGTCACGCCCTGCGCTTTTCGATCCAGCACATGCTGCTCGGCCAGATAAGCCTCGACGACTTCTTTCGCCGGCCCGTCCAGCCGCACGGAACCACGATCGAGCCAGACCGCGCGCGAGCACAGGCTCGTCACCGCGCCGACATCGTGGCTGACAAACAGCAGCGTGCCGTTCTTCTGGAACTCTCGCAAAAAGCGCATGCACTTCTGCGTAAAGCGTACGTCACCGACAGACAGCGCCTCGTCGACGACCAGCACATCGGCATCGACGTGCGCGGCAATCGCAAACGCGAGACGCACATACATCCCGCTCGAATACGTCTTGACGGGCTGCGACACGAAATCGCCGATCTCGGCGAATTCGATGATCGACTTGTAGCGCTCTTTTAGTTGCGCTTCCGTCAGCCCGTAGAGCATCCCGCTCAGGAATACATTCTCCTCGCCCGTAAACTCGGGGTTGAAGCCCGCACCCAGTTCGAGCAGCGCGGCAACGCGCCCACGACGCAGAACTTCACCCTGTGTCGGCGACAACGTCCCGCACACCAGCTGCAGAAACGTCGACTTACCCGATCCGTTCTGACCGATGATCGCCACCGTCTCGCCGACGCCAACCGTCAGATTGACATCGCGCAGCGCCCAGAACTCACGAAAATACTCTTTCGGCTGGCGACCGACGAGCCGCGAAAGACGCGGTAAGACCATCTGCTTCAGACGGTCTTGCGGCTTCCCGTAGATCTCGTAACGCTTGCCGAGGCCGTGTACCTCGACAGCTGTTTGCTTGACGCTGTCAGAGCACATCGGCGAACCCCTTACGTGTTTTCTGGAACCACAGCAGCCCCAGCGACGCGATCACGTAGGCAACGACAGCGTAGATCAGCAATCCGATCCAGTTGAGCTGACCGCCCCAGATTGCGACGGTGCGAAACTGGTCGATCACGAAAGTCAGCGGATTGAGCATGATCACGGCTTGCAGCTTCGGCGGCACCGAGCTCAGCGGATAGAAGACCGGCGCCATGAACATCAGCAGCGAAGAAACGATACCCATCACCTGCCCCAGGTCGCGCATGAACACGCCGAACGACGCGAGGAACCACACGAGACCCGCAATCAGCACGACATAAGGAAGGAGGATCAACGGCACGAACACTACGGTCCAGGGCACATGTCCCTGCCACAGGAAAATCGCCACCAGCAGAATGACGAACGCCACGAGCATGTGAAACAGCGCCGTTCCAATCGCGATCCACGGTAGCGTTTCGAGCGGGAAAACGACCTTCTTCACATAGTTCGGATTACCGACGACGAGCATTGGCGCGCGCGTCAGGCATTCCGAGATGAGGTTGTGCGACAGCACGCCCACGAACATCACGACCGCGAACTCGATATGCGAAGTCGATTCCGCACGCCAGCGCGACTTGAACACGAAGCCGAACACGAACGTATAGATGCTCAACATCAACAGTGGCGTGATGAAAGACCAGAACAGGCCGAGGAACGAGCCCTTGTAGCGGCCCGCCACCTCGCGCTTGACGAACTGAACGATCAGCGGCCAGTTGTTGGTGAGCGAATAAACGACTGCGAGCGGATGCGCCAGCCGTTTTGTTGTTCCCAGTGGGGTGTCCATATTCGAATGTGACGCCGGATTAAAGCGAGAAGAGATCGTCGAGTGCCAAGGCGAGGCCATCTTGCCAGCCGGCCCGGGTCAAACCGAACCGCCGATCGAAGGCGCTGTTGTCGAGCACCGAGTACTGGGGCCGACGAGCCGGCGTCGGATAAGCGTCGGAAGAAATCGGCTCCACGCTCGTCGTTTGCACGGGCACTTTGCCGGAGGTTCGGGCGGTATCGATGATCGCGCTGGCAAAGCCATGCCAGGACGTCTCGCCCGCTGCCGTCATGTGATAAATACCAGAACTGAAACTGCCCGCCGCGCGCTCACGCTGAGCCTGCGCAACGACATGCGCCGTCAGATCGGCAATCATGCGCGCTGGTGCCGGCGTGCCAATCTGGTCCGCGACCACGCGCAGCGTTTCCCGCTCGGCGGCGAGACGCAGCATCGTGCGCAGGAAGTTGCGGCCACGTGTTGCGTAGACCCACGTGGTACGCAGCGTCAGCCAGTCGCCGCCCGCGGCCGCGATGGCCTGCTCGCCGGCGAGCTTGGTACGGCCGTAAGCATTCAACGGCGCAACCGCCGCATCTTCGCGATACGGCTCGCGGGCCGTGCCGTCGAACACATAATCGGTCGAGTAATGCAGGAACAGCGCGCCATGCTTGCGCGCCGCTTCGGCCAGCACGCCGACCGATTCCGCGTTCACGCGATGCGCAAGCGCCTCGTCCGTCTCCGCGTTATCGACTGCCGTGTAAGCCGCTGCGTTCACCACCACGTGCGGTTGCACGTCCGCGACGAGCTGCGCCAGCGTTTCGGGCTTCGACAGATCGGCGCGCTCGCGGTCGCACGCAATCACTTCGCCCAGCGACGACAGCGCGCGGCGCAGTTCCCAACCGACCTGTCCGTTGCGACCCGTCAAAAGAATTCTCACGCGTACACCTCGGCTTCACTCAGCGGGCGCCCGGCCGCATCTTTCGTCGCGACCTGAGGCGTGCCGACGACGGGCCATTCGATGCCAAGCGCCGGATCGTTCCACAGCAGGCTGCGCTCGTGCTCGGGGAACCAGTAGTCGGTCGTCTTGTAGAGGAAATCGGCGCTTTCCGAGGTCACGCAGAAGCCATGCGCGAAACCCGGCGGCACCCACATTTGCCGTTGATTCTCCGCCGACAGCACCACGCCCACCCACTTGCCGAAGTTCGGCGAACTCTTGCGCAGATCGACGGCGACATCGAACACTTCGCCTTCAACCACGCGCACGAGTTTGCCCTGAGCATGCTCGATCTGATAATGCAGGCCGCGCAGTACGCCCTTTGCCGAGCGCGAATGGTTGTCCTGCACGAATTCGACATCGGTCGCAACGAATTGCGCGAACTCCCGCGCATTGAAACTTTCGTAGAAGAAGCCGCGCGCATCGCCGAATACTTTCGGCTCGATGATCTTGACTTCAGGGAGCGCCGTGGCGGTTACCGTGATGGCCATGCAACTTGGTCCTTCGAAAGATTCAGCAAATATTGGCCGTACGCGTTCTTGGCAAGCGGCTTCGCCAGCTTCTGCAACTGCTCGTCGTCGATCCATCGGCGGCGGTACGCGATCTCTTCCGGACACGCCACCACCAGCCCCTGGCGCTTTTGCAGCGTCGCGATGAAGGTGGCCGCCTCGATCAGCGAATCGTGCGTGCCCGTGTCGAGCCAGGCGTAGCCGCGGCCCATGATCTCGACGTCCAGCTTTTGCTGGGACAGATAGCGCGAGTTCACGTCGGTGATTTCAAGCTCGCCGCGAGCCGAAGGCTTGATGTCGGCAGCAATATTGCAAACTTGATTGTCGTAGAAGTACAGGCCCGTCACTGCATAGTTCGAACGCGGTTTCACGGGCTTTTCTTCGATCGACAATGCGTGGAATTGCTTGTCGAACTCAACCACGCCATAACGCTCGGGATCGTGCACGTGATACGCGAACACGGTCGCGCCGTCGGTGCGCGCGTTGGCGCGCTCCAGCTGCTTCGCGAGATCGTGACCGTAGAAGATGTTGTCGCCGAGAATCAGCGCGGATGGATCGTTGCCGACGAACTCGCGGCCAATGATGAAAGCCTGCGCAAGGCCATCCGGCGACGGCTGCACCGCGTACTGGATGTTCATGCCCCACTGGCTGCCGTCGCCGAGCATGGTTTCAAAGCGCGGCGTGTCTTCCGGCGTTGAAATGACCAACACGTCACGAATGCCCGCGATCATCAGCGTCGACAGCGGGTAATAGATCATCGGCTTGTCGTACACGGGAAGCAGTTGCTTCGACACGACGTGCGTGATCGGATAAAGCCGCGTGCCCGATCCGCCCGCGAGAATAATGCCTTTGCGCGCCATCGTTCCGCCCTTACGCGCGTTGCGCGTAGTTCGTTTCGACCCACTTGCGGTACTCGCCCGAAGCGACCTCGTCGGCCCACTCCTGGTTGTCGAGATACCACTGCACCGTCTTCGCGAGACCCGTTTCGAACGTTTCGGCCGGCTTCCAGCCAAGCTCGCGCTCGAGCTTGCGGGCATCGATCGCATAACGGCGGTCGTGACCCGGACGGTCCGTCACATACGTGATCTGGTCGCGATACGAGCCTTGCGCCTTCGCACGCTTTTCGTCGAGAAGATCGCACAGCGTGTGCACGACTTCGAGGTTCTTCTTCTCGTTCCAGCCGCCGACGTTGTATGTCTCGCCGGGCACGCCGCGCGCGAGCACTTCGCGGATCGCGCTGCAATGGTCGCCGACATAGAGCCAGTCGCGCACGTTCTGACCGTCGCCGTACACGGGCAGCGGCTTGCCCGCGAGCGCGTTGGCGATCATCAGCGGGATGAGCTTTTCGGGGAACTGGTAAGGGCCGTAGTTGTTCGAGCAGTTGGTCGTCAACACGGGCAGACCGTACGTGTGGTGATAGGCACGCACGAGATGGTCGGAACCTGCCTTGGTGGCCGAATACGGGCTGTTCGGCGCGTAAGGCGTCGTTTCGGAAAATTGCGGATCGGTCGCCGACAGCGAACCGAACACTTCATCCGTCGATACGTGCAGGAAGCGGAATGCCGCTTTGTCTGCGTCGTTTAGCGTGTTCCAGTACGATCTTGCTGCTTCGAGCAACGTGAACGTGCCCACCACATTGGTCTGCACGAAGTCCGCCGGCCCGTGGATCGAGCGGTCGACATGACTTTCTGCAGCAAAGTGCAGCACCGCGCGCGGCTTGTGTTCGGCGAAGAGTTTGTCCAGCGTGGCACGATCGCAGATGTCGGCGCGCACGAAGACATGACGAGGGTTGTCCTGTTGCGATCTCAACGTGCCAAGGTTGCCGGCGTACGTGAGCTTGTCCAGGTTCAGGACGGGCTCATTCGAAGCATTCAACCATTCAAGCACGAAATTGGCGCCGATAAAGCCGGCACCGCCCGTTACCAGGATCATGGGATTCCTTCTTGAGATTTTCTTGGCCGAGTGGACCGCGTGCCGGAGCGGCAGCGACCTGGCAATTATTGCCTGACCGGTCGGAACAACCGGCAAAGCTAACCGGGCGTCACACGGGCGCACGTAGGCACGTAACCGGCCATTATAAAGGTGTCGATGAGAAACACCAGCGAACTGAGACAGTTTGTAAATCAGGCGAGAGAAAGCATCCAGTCGATGGTGTCTTCAATGCCGATGGCCGGCATGTCGGGGACGACGCGATTCAGCCTTTTCGCCGAACCAACCAGCACCTTGACCTCATTTTGACGGACGAAGGCGGGATTTACGCGCACTTCCAGATCGTGGCCGGACGCCTCGCGCACGATATCGATGATGTCGGTGAGGGTCCGCGGACTGCCGCTGCACACATTGAGCGTTTCGCCCGCGAAAGGGGCTTCAAGCAGCGCCCGATACGCCCGCGAGACCATCCGCACGTCCGAAAAATCGCGCGCAACGTTGATATTTCCCAACTCGATAAACGGTCGACGCCGCACAAAATGGGAAACGATTTTCGGAACCAGGAAACGCTCGGACTGCCCGCGCCCCGTGTAGTTGAAAGGCCGCGTGACAACGATTGGCAGCCGGTCGAACCACGTCCGCACCAGATGCTCCATCGCCAGCTTGCTCGCCGCGTAGTGATTCACAGGCGCAGCCGGCGCATCTTCGTCGACGACGCCTTCCGCGTTGCCGTAGATGTTCGCGCTGCTCGCAATCAGGATCTTGCGCGGCTCGTGCCCGACGTCGACGCACGCCTGCAGCAGGTTGGTCGTGCCGATCACGTTGACGTTGTACATTTCCAACGGATCGTCATGCGCGACGAAGCTGATCGCCGCCAGATGCACGATGAATTCAGGCTTTAGCTCGCCGATCAGGCGGCGGCAATCCGGCAGCGACGTGATGTCGAGCGTGCGCTCGCCGGCTTGCGGATCGCTCGCCGTCGTGCCGATGACCTCATAGCCCGCGTCGGCGAGTTCTTCGCGCACGTAGGCACCAGTGAAACCGCTCGCTCCCGTGATGAGAACGCGGTGGATGACTGGCTGAGACGGATGCCGCAAATCCCTTCCTCCCTGATCTGAGCGCCTGTGGCGCTGGCAGCGGCCGATTATATCGGACGAATGAATCGGCCCCGTTCGTTCGCCCAGGGTCGTGGGAAGTTAGTTTGGCGGTCAGAAAATCGTCCAAAAATCTGAAAAAAATCAAAATAATTCAGCGCTTGCGCTGCGTTTTCGGACAGGACGGCCCAGCACCGCCATCAACCTGCCGCCAATGTCGGACGGACGGGGCATCGCGCGCTATCATGTCGCGTTGTGCAATGCAGCTAGCGCCGAACTCCATTCCGGGCGAATCGCGGTGCAGCCATATACGCGCGCCACCGCCCCCTTCGGACCACCATTTCTTACCGATGACCGTTTCCACCAGCTCCCCTCCCCTCGCTTTCGGCGATCTGCAGGGCTGCCGTACCCAGTTCCAGCAACTTCTCGCGAAAGCTGCGCCGCCCGCCGACGCGCCGCTCTGGTTCGCGGGCGATCTGATCAATCGCGGCGGCGAGTCGCTTGCGACGCTGCGCGACATCATCGCGCTCGGCAATCGCGCGGTGCCCGTGCTGGGCAATCACGACCTGCATCTGCTGTCGGTGTCGGCGGGAATCAGAAAGTCCAAGAAAGGCGACACGATCGATGAGATCCTCGCCGCGCCCGACGCCAAAGATCTGCTGCACTGGATCCGCCACCGCCCGCTCGTTCATTACGAGAACGGCATGCTGCTCGTGCACGCGGGCGTACTGCCTCAATGGGACGTGGATCTGACGCTGGAACTCGCCGACGAGCTGCAACGTGCGTTGCGCGCGCCGAACTGGAAAGAGACGCTCGCAGGCCTGTACGGCAACGAGCCGAACCGCTGGAAGCCGAGTCTCAAGGGCATCGACCGGTTGCGCCTGACGTGCACCGCACTCACGCGGATGCGCTTTTGCAATGCCGATGGCGTGATGGACTTCTCATCGAGCGGCGGCGTCAATTCTGCGCCGTCGGGTTTCATGCCTTGGTTCGACGTGCCGGGGCGCAAAACCGAAGACATTACCGTCGTCTTCGGACATTGGGCCGCGCTCGGCCTGATGGTCCGCGACAATCTGATCGGACTCGATTCGGGCTGCGTGTGGGGCGAGCAGTTGTCGGCCGTCCGACTGGCGCAGTCGCCCGCCGAACGCACGGTCACGCAGGTGGAATGCAAAGGCTGCCGCGCCGTCGCATAAACGCGAAGAATGAATGCTAACTGATGCGCTACGCGTGGCGCGTCATGTCAACGTCCGGATCGGCCAGCGGCTCTTGCGGATTTTTCGCTGCTGCAGCGGCGTCGATGAACTGCTGAGTCCGGTCCGCGATCTGGCCGGAGCGGCGCGCCTCGGGATCCTGCAGCGCGGCGAGCGCCGCGCCCACGGAAGCCTGCGCCTCGGCCGCCAGCAAACGCCGATCGGCGCCCGGCGCGAGCGGCGCGCCGACATACACATGCGCCGTCAGCGGACCTGCGCGCAACAGCGCATCGAGCGACTCGCCAAGTGACAGCTCGTCGATATACGCCGGCGCCGTCGACTGCCGGCCCTGCGCATCCTCGTACATCATGCACACGGGCTGCACCGGCCGTGAAGCCGACACCGCCGCCTGAAACATATTCGCGTGAAACGGCAGCAGTTGAACGCCGTCGGACGTCGTGCCCTCCGGAAATACGCACATCAGTTCGCCCGCGTTCAGCCGCTCGGCGAGTTCATGCATGATGCGTTTCGCGTCGCTGCGCTTCTCACGCTGAATGAACACGGTACCCAGCTGCTGCGCAAGCCAGCCGACCACCGGCCACTTGCGGATCTCGGCCTTCGACACGAACGGCGTCGGACGCCAGGCGTTGATCACGTAAATATCGATCCACGAAATGTGGTTCGCCACGACCAGCACGCCTTCGTCGAGCCGCGCGCCGTCGTTATGCACGACAAGGCGCATGCCGCACAACTGCAGCATGCGTAGCGACCACGCACGGTTCAGTTCCAGACGCTGCTGCGCGCTTGCGCGCGGAAAGCGCGTCCAGATGACCCACATACCGTGAAGCAGATGCACAACCAGTCGAATCTTGCGAAACGCGAGCTTCATGTTGCAAGTCTTCCGCTTATCTTTTCATTCTTGCCGATGTGCGACGCGCTCAGCGCTGCTCGAACGCCACCTGCCCCGACACGACTGTCGCGCGCACGCGGGCCGGCAGCTCATAGCCGAGGAAGGGCGTGTTGTGCCCCTGGCTCTTCAGTGCGCGTGGCTCGACGCGCCAATGAGCGTCGCGGTCGAACACGCACAGGTCGGCCGTCCCGCCGGCCTCGATACAGCCAGCAGGCAGCTTCAGCACGCCAGCGGGCGCGGCCGTGATGCGGTTCAGCGCCTTCGCGAGCGACACGCCCGCTTCGTCGGCCCACTTGAGCGTCAGCGACAGCAGCAACTCCAAGCCCGTCGCGCCCGGCGTCGCCTCGGCGAACGGCAACAGCTTCTCGTCGTCGTCGACGGGCGTGTGGTCCGAGCAGATCGCGTCGATGGAGCCGTCGACCAGACCCGCGCGAATGGCCTCGCGGTCACGCTGGGAACGCAGCGGCGGATCGAGCCGGAACTGCGCATCGAAGTAGCCAATGTCGATATCGATCAGATGCACATGGTTGATCGTGACGTCGCAGGTCACAGGCAGGCCTTCTGCCTTCGCCGCGCGCATGAGCTCGACGCCCGCCGCCGACGACACATGCGACAGATGTACGCGCGCGCCCGTCACGCGCACGAGTTCGAAGATCGTGTGCAGCGCGATCGTTTCCGCCGACACTGGCACGCCCGACAGACCGAGACGCGACGCGAGCGGACCGCTCGCCGCGACGCCGCCCTTCGCGAGATACGCGTCCTGCGGACGCAGCCATACCGTATAGCCGTAAGTGTTCGCGTACTGCAGCGCGCGCAGCAGCACCTGAGTATCGACGATCGGCGTATCAGCCTGCGAGAAGCCGATGCAACCGGATTCCGTCAGCGCGACCATCTCGGTGATCACCTGCCCCTTGAGCCCGACCGTCAGCGCGCCCAGCGGATACACGTGCGCGCGGTTCAGATTGCGCGCGCGGAACTTGAGCATTTCGACGAGGCCCGGCTCGTCGAGCACGGGATCGGTGTCGGGCGGACACACGAGGCTCGTCACGCCGCCTGCGAGCGCGGCGGCCGTTTCCGATTCGAGTGTTGCCTTGTGCTCGAAGCCAGGTTCGCGCAGCCGCGCGGACAGATCGACGAAACCCGGCGCCACGTACAAACCCTTCGCGTCGATCGTCCTGGCCGCGTTGAAATCGGCCGGCGCGCTGCCGACAGCAGCGATCTTGCCCGCCGCGATGAACACGTCCTGCTGCCGTTCGGTGCCCGCCGCCGGGTCGATCAACGTGCCACCTTGAATATGTATCTTCATGCGCTACCTTTTTTGCCTGCCTGTGCCTGATGTGGTTGCGTGAGCCGGGCGTTGATCAATCGTTGTTGCCCGCGACGATGCCCATCACCGCCATGCGCACCGCGATGCCGAACGTCACCTGATTGAGAATCACCGATTGCGGCCCGTCCGCCACCTGCGAGTCGATTTCGACGCCGCGATTCATCGGGCCCGGATGCATCACGATCGCATCGGGCTTCGCGAGCGCGAGACGCTCGGGTGTCAGCCCCCAGCTCTTGAAGTACTCCTGCGCCGACGGCAGCAACGCGCCGCTCATCCGCTCGTTCTGCAGACGCAGCATGATGATGACGTCGACGTCCTTCAGCCCTTCGTCGAGGTTGTGGAACACGCGCACACCCATCTGCTCGAGACCTCCCGGCAGCAGCGTGCGCGGGCCGATCGCGCGCACTTCGGGAACGCCGAGCGTGGTGAGCGCGTGAATGTCGGAGCGCGCAACGCGCGAATGCAGAATGTCGCCGACGATCGCCACGCGCAGATTCGTGAAATCCTTCTTGTAGTGACGGATCGTGTACATGTCGAGCAAACCCTGCGTCGGGTGTGCGTGACGGCCGTCGCCCGCGTTGATCACATGCACGTGCGGCGCGCAATGCTCGGCGATCAGATACGGCGCGCCGCTCGAAGCATGGCGCACGACGAACATGTCGGCATGCATCGCCGACAGGTTGTTGATCGTGTCGAGCAGCGACTCGCCCTTGCTCGTCGACGACGCGTTGATGTTCAGATTGATCACGTCCGCTGACAGCCGTTTCGCGGCGATCTCGAACGTGGTGCGCGTGCGCGTCGAGTTTTCGAAGAACAGGTTGAACACCGACTTGCCGCGCAACAGCGGCACCTTCTTCACCTCGCGGTCGGTCACGCTGACGAACTGCTCGGCGGTGTCGAGAATGTGATTGACGATCGCGCGCGGCAGGCCTTCGATTGTCAGCAGATGCTTCAGCTCGCCGTTCTTCGTGAGCTGCGGATTGCCCTTCAGGAAACCGTAGCGAAAACGGTCCGCTGACGCGGCATTGTCGGTCGAAACGGTGGAACCTTGGGAAACCGGGTTGGGCGTGTTCATGGGTGTTCCTGAATCAGACTGGGGACTGCGTGTGCTGCTGGTCGTTACAGCGTTGCGGGGCTGAGCGAGCGTTGCGTACCCGCTCAATCCGCGCGTGGCTCGGTGTGAAACGCGAGGCGATCGCCGTCGCGCGACAGCACGAGTGTCGAATTCGCCGGCACCTCGATCGTGCCGCCGACGAAGCGCGCCGCCACCGGCAACTCGCGCCCGCCGCGATCGGCGAGCACCGCGAGTTCGACCGACGCGGGACGCCCATAGTCGTACAGTTCGTTTAACGCGGCGCGCACCGTGCGGCCCGTGTACAGCACGTCGTCGACGAGCACGATGCGGCGGTTGTCGACTTCGAACGGCAACGAGGTCGGGCTGGCCTGCGCATGCAAGCCTTTCTTCGCGTAGTCGTCACGGTGCAGCGCGACGTTGATGACGCCGAAGATCGGCACGTTCAGGTCTTTGGCGAGACGCTCGGCCAGCCACACGCCGCCGCTGTAGATGCCGGCGAGCACTGCACCGTCCGGACCACCCAGCGCGTCGCCATAGACGGCGCGAATCTGTTCGAGCAAAGCGCGATAGAGCGCCTCGGCATCAATGGAGCTCATCGGAAAGTCCGTCCAGATATTGCTGAAGAATGATGCACGCGGCTTCGGCGTCGAGCATGCCCGCTTGTCTCGTTCCGCTACGAATACCCGCTTCCGCCTCGACCGACGAATAGCGTTCGTCGACCCACGTAACAGGCAGATTGAAGCGCCCGTTCAGCTGGTTGCCGAAGCGCTTGGCGAGCTGGGTTCTTTCGTGCGGAGTGCCATCGGGATGCATCGGCAGGCCGACGACGAGCGCGTCGGGTTTCCACTCGTCGATCAGCTTGCCGACGGCTTCGAAGCGATATTCCCGATTGCGGTTTTGCAGCACGACGAGCGGCCGCGCGCTTCGGGTAAGCGAATTGCCGACGGCAACACCGATACGTTTTTCGCCATAGTCGAACGCAAGCAGCGTCGCTTCACGTCCGGCTACACCGCTCATGCGTGGCCTGCTTCGCCGGAGAGCATCGAAGAAGAAATGCCGAGCAGCGCGAGCGCTGCTTCGAAGCGCTCCTCGGCGGGCACGTCGAACACGATTTTCGGGTCGGCCTGAACCGTGAGCCAGCCGTTCTTCGAAATTTCGTCCTCGAGCTGGCCCGCGCCCCAGCCTGCATGGCCGAGCGTCAGCAGAAAACGCTGCGGGCCCTTGCCGCTCGCGACAGCTTCGAGCACGTCTTTTGACGTGGTCATTTCGAGTCCGCCCGGCACTTGCATCGACGATGTATAGGTGCTTTCCGTAGCGTCGTGCAGCACGAAGCCGCGCTCGGTTTGCACCGGGCCGCCGAAATACACGGGGACATGCAGCAGAGGCTCGATCTCAAGCTTGAGATCGATACGGTTGAAGAGCGCCTCGAGGTCGATATCGGTCGGCCGGTTGATGACGAGACCGAGCGCGCCGCGCTCGCTGTGATCGCAAACGTAGACCACCGTTCCTGAAAACGTGGGGTCCGCCATGTTGGGCATGGCGATCAGGAACTGGTTGGTCAGATTGATGCGATCGTTACTCTTGGACATAGTCGGATTTTAGCAAAGACGGTGCGCGACTGCGGGGCCCGTGCGTTGCGCCAGAATCGTGCAGCGGGCTGTTCGCCGGTCTTTGCGGCCAAGCTGTCTGCAAGCGCGCGGCCGACGAGATCGCAGTCCATGAAACTGCACTCTATCACGCGCTCCGGCCTTGCCGGGAACGACGAGCGTGCGCTATCGCGCAGCGATTGACATAGCTCGAAGGCGCCGCGCCGCCTCGCCCACCTGGACGGTTCGCTATGCGCCGCCGCCCTGTTCGATGGCGCGTGTGAGCGCGGCCAGCACGTTCGTCGCCGACTGAGGCGCGACGCCCGCCGCCACCTTGTGCAGCATCGCCCGCAACGCCTCGGCAGCGGTTTCGAGTGAACGCGCGTCGGGCGCTTCGACCACGATATGCGCGCGCACGGCAGGTGTCGACACGCCGGCATGCGCCCGGCGGCGCCACGCGAGACCCAATGCATCGGCGAGCAGCGCGACCTGGCCGAGGCCGAGCGCCGACGCAGCGGCGCCCAGACGATATGCCGCATCGCCCGCCTGCAGCGCGGCGCTGGGGTCGGCTTTCTGCGGATTGTCGGCGGCGCGCGCGTAATCCCTGAGCGCAGCGATCGCGGCGTCGGCGGTTTGCAAAAAGTCTTCGTACGCGTTGGCATTGACCGTCAGCACGCCGAGTTCGCGCGTCATCGCGACATGCGCCGCCAGCGTCTCGGCCTGGTGCGCGCCCGCTTCCCACAGCGCTTCCGATGCCTGCGTGCCAGCGATATGCCAGTCGACCGTCAGACCGTAGTCGCGCAGCAGTTCGACGTGCTCGGTATCTTCCGCGGCTGCGCCGAATAGCGCGTAATCGCGCCACAACAGCGCGAGCGTCGCGCGCACCAGCGAGCGCGGCGCAAGCGGAATGCCGAGTTCTTCATCGGCGAGCGCCATGTTGCAACGCGCATAGAAGCGCCGCGTGTCGACGTCTTCGACAGAACGGCCGGTCGCGCGCAACGCGCGCGAACACGCCAATGCGAGACGCCAGAAATCGTAGGGATCGGGACCTGACAGGTCGACGAGACATGCGTCGAGATCGTCGAGCGCTGCATTGACTGCGCCCGCCACTGCGCTCGTGCTGACATGGCCCTTCGAGCGCAGCACAGGCAGCAGCGCCTGCTCGTAGCGCGCCCGCAGGTGCGCCAGGCGCGCAGCCGATTGCGAACGCAGCGAAACGGGCGGAACGGGCCGGCCGGCGAGCGCGATGTCTTCGAACGTGATGCTGTAGCCAGGCGTGTGCTGCGCGATATGCGTGCTGAGCGCGCAGTAATGCGCGAAAAGCGAGCCCGAGCAGCCAAGCTCGCGTAGATTGCGTCGTTCTAGCGCCGCACGAAACGCACGCAACGCCGCGCCGAAAGTAGCGCGCGCAGCCGCCTCTTCGGCGAGACCGCTTGCAGCCATCGGCGAGACGAGCAGCAATGCATCGGTGAAACGGTGCGCGGCGAGCCAGCCTGCGTCGCGTAACGCGCGCCCGGCGATCAGCAGTTGCGCAGTCATGTCGCGCCGCTGCTCGAACGCGTCGAGCGCGTCGGCAATGGCCTGCTCCGCGGGACGGACGGCGCCGCCGCGGGGATTCGGTAAAGCGTCGAGCGTATCGGGCGATGCGGATCGAAGGGTCATGAGCAGGCTGCAGGAACGCCGGCGTGGTCAGGCGGCATCGATACTGCGCCACCGGAACTGCCGCTATGGCGAAAGTAGTGCAATTGCCGGGCCACCGACCGCATAGCCCCGAAACGGTGCCGCTTTCTCAGCTTACGACATGACGCCGGCGGTACCGCTCAAGTTCGCAACCTCGCGATACTGAAAGCGCCATGCTCACGAAACAGCACCTGCCAGACCACCGTGATAAATCGCGAGCAAAGCTCTGTGACGCGTTATCTTGCGACAGCGCATGCGCGCCGATGTTCCAACGCGCGCGCAATCGATTCATTTCGAATCGATCGACCTTGCGTGGCGGGCAAGGATAGCCGCCACCGCCAAGGTGGATCGATCAGATCTGCACCATCTCGAAGTCTTCCTTGCGCGCGCCGCACTCGGGACAGGTCCAATTGATGGGAACATCTTCCCAGCGCGTGCCCGGCGCGATTCCTTCCTCTGGCAGACCAGCTTCTTCGTCATAAATCCAGCCGCAGATCAGGCACATCCAGCTCTTATATTCCATTCTTGAGTCGCGTCGAAAAGTCCGGGGAAACGGGAGCCATGATGGTACCGTGTTGCCGCCCCGATGCCTAGCGGATGCGGGGTCCGAGCGGTCGTCCGCGACACTTTGCGGCGTTATGTGTGACCGGACCCGCGGACAGATGCGAAAAAATGCCTCGCACGCGTATAAGGCCGCATAATTGAGCCGTCTGTGTGGGCTCTCGGGCGCATCGCGCGCCGGCTGTGACCCACGAACATTTCGCTCATCGACCACAAAAATTTCATGGCCAGCAACACCCCTCCGATCGTTCTCACCTTCGGCCTGTCCGACCCGACGGGCGGCGCCGGATTGCAAGCCGACCTGATGACACTTGCCAGCATGGGTTGCCACGGCGTGTCCGTGCTGACCGGCTACACGGTGCGCGACTCGGCGAGCTGCGACGAGGTCACCGGGCTTGACCCCGAAGTCGTGGCGACCCAGGCGAGGATGCTGCTCGAGGATATGCCCATCGCCGCCTTCAAGGTCGGCGCCGCCACGCGCGCGGAAGTGGTCAGCGCGATCGCCGAAGTGGTCGCCGATTACGACGACATCCCGCTTATCCTCGCGCCTGACTTCACGCTCGACGACGAGCATGTGCTCGCCGCCGACGAGCTGCGTGAAGCCATCGCCGATCTGCTCGCGCCGCAAACCACGCTGCTCGTCGCGGACACGACCGCCCTGCTCGCGCTCGCGCAGCCGGACGGCGACGCCGAAGCGCCGAGCCTCGACGCCGCGATCTCACATCTGCTGTCGCAAGGTTGCGAATACATCCTGTCGACGGAAACGGGCACGCATCGGCTCGTCAACACGCTGTTCAGCGAAGACGGCCAGTTGCGGCAGGACATGTGGGACCGTGGGCAGCAGCGGATCATGGGCATCACCGATACGCTCGGCGCCGCGATTGCCGCGCTGCTGGCTAACGGCCAGGAACCGGCCGAGGCGGTCCGTGAAGCACAGGAGTATCTGTTCCAGGCGATGCAGGCTGCGTTTCGACCGGGGATGGGGGCTTATCTTCCGGATCGTTTTTTCTGGGCGAGAAGCAGCGATGATGAGGTGCCGCTGGGCGGCGGGTCGGACGCGTCGCCGGGTGAAGCGCGGCACTAAATCCTGCGGCGCACGCGACGTTACGCAGCGCCGTGAGAATCGTTCCAGTCAAGCGTTAATTCGCAAATCACGTATTACAGCAGTAATTATCTGTTACAGCAGTCCTATTTCTTAGATACTACAATTACGGATTGTAATTATTTCCGCTGTCTGTTGAAGCCTCGTTCGACGCCAGTCGCCAAGGCGGCCCAACGGCAGACCGTCGAGCCCCTGACGGAAACATACGGACAATCCGAATTGGACGAACTTCATCCCAGCGCCGCGGCCGTCGCTTCCGAGCCGCGTGCCCACTGCGCCCAAACCAGCGCGCCAAATGGTCGCGCCGCTCGTGATGAGCAGGACGGCCGCCCGTCCGTCGAGCGCATTCAGCCGTTTGTACAACGCTTGAACGGCACCATCACCGGCCGCGACCGCGCATTGATGCTCGGGCACAGGCCCGTTACCGTATGGCTCACGGGCTTGTCGGGCGCCGGCAAATCGACGATCGCGTTCCGACTGGAGCGCGAACTGATGTCGATGGGACACGCGTGCTACGTGCTCGACGGCGACAACGTCCGCCACGGCCTGACAAGCGATCTCAGCTTTTCGAAAGAAGACCGGCGAGAGAACATCCGCCGGGTCGCGCACGTCGCGCAATTGATGAACGACGCGGGGCTGATCGTAATCGCCGCGCTGATTTCGCCGATGGGTGATGACAGAGCAATGGCCCGCGGCATCATCGGAACCGACAGTTTTGTCGAGACTTATGTGTCCGCTTCAGCAAACGATTGCGCGAAGCGTGATCCCAAAGGGCTGTATGCGAAGGCCCAGGCGGGAACCATCACTTCATTCACGGGCGTGTCCGCGCCCTATGAACCACCGCCGAATCCCGAACTGCTCATCGACACGACCACGCTGACAGAAGCGGATAGCGTGTCACGCGTGCTCGATCATTTGCGCCAACACTTTCTGCTGCAACGCTGAACGCTTCGCATGCATGCCTGCTAGCTAAAACTGAAGGACCAAAAGAAAAACCCGCATTTCTGCGGGTTTTTCTTTTGGCATGAGAAGCGCACCTCACGGCGCGCCTCTCACATGCATTCCAGTTACCCGGAAATTACATGTCCATGCCCATGCCGCCCATGCCACCGGGCATGCCACCACCCATCGGTGCGTCTTCCTTCGGCAGTTCGCAGACAGCTGCGTCCGTCGTCAGCAGCAGGCCAGCAACGGAAGCTGCGTTCTGCAGTGCCGTACGCGTCACCTTGGTCGGGTCGACAACACCGGCTTCCACCAGGTCACCGTACTCGCCCGTTGCTGCGTTGTAGCCGTAGTTGCCCGTGCCTGCTGCAACTGCTGCCACCACGACGCTGGCTTCTTCGCCGCCGTTCGTGACGATCTGGCGCAGCGGCTCTTCCATTGCGCGCAGAACGATCTTGATACCTGCGTCCTGATCAGGGTTGTCACCCTTCACGCTACCGATTGCGCTGCGTGCGCGGATCAGCGCGACGCCGCCGCCAGCCACGATGCCTTCTTCCACAGCTGCGCGCGTTGCGTGCAGTGCGTCTTCGACACGTGCCTTCTTTTCCTTCATTTCAACTTCGGTCGCTGCGCCAACCTTGATCACTGCAACACCGCCAGCCAGCTTGGCCACGCGCTCTTGCAGCTTTTCACGGTCGTAGTCCGACGTCGCTTCTTCGATTTGCGTGCGAACCTGCTTCACGCGCGCTTCGATGCTTGCTGCTTCGCCAGCGCCGTCGATGATCGTCGTGTTTTCCTTGCCCACTTCGATACGCTTCGCTTGACCGAGTTCGTTCAGCGTAGCCTTTTCGAGCGTCAGGCCGGTTTCTTCAGCGATGACCTGACCACCCGTCAGGATCGCGATGTCTTCCAGCATCGCCTTGCGACGGTCGCCGAAGCCCGGAGCCTTGACAGCCACCGTCTTCAGGATGCCGCGGATGTTATTGACGACCAGCGTAGCCAGTGCTTCGCCTTCGACGTCTTCAGCGATGATCAGCAGCGGACGGCCAGCCTTCGCGACCTGTTCCAGAATCGGCAGCAGATCACGGATGTTCGACACCTTCTTGTCATGCAGCAGCACGAACGGGTTTTCGAGAACGGCGACCTGCTTGTCCGGGTTGTTGATGAAGTACGGCGACAGGTAGCCGCGGTCGAATTGCATACCTTCGACAACGTCCAGCTCGTCTTGCAGCGACTTGCCGTCTTCGACGGTGATGACGCCTTCCTTGCCGACCTTGTCCATCGCTTCAGCGATGCGATCGCCGATCGACGTGTCGCTGTTCGCCGAGATCGCGCCGACCTGTGCGATTTCCTTGTTGGTCGTGCAGGGCTTGCTGATCTTGCGCAGCTCTTCGATTGCTGCTGCGACGGCCTTGTCGATGCCGCGCTTCAGGTCCATCGGGTTCATGCCCGATGCGACGTACTTCATGCCTTCACGAACGATCGACTGGGCCAGAACCGTTGCCGTCGTCGTGCCGTCACCGGCGTTGTCGCTGGTCTTGGAAGCAACTTCCTTGACCATTTGCGCGCCCATGTTCTGGAGCTTGTCCTTCAGCTCGATTTCCTTCGCGACGGAAACACCGTCCTTCGTGACCGTCGGGCCGCCGAAGCTGCGTTCGAGAACAACGTTACGGCCCTTGGGACCCAGCGTGACCTTCACTGCGTTGGCGAGAATGTTCACGCCTTCAACCATCTTGGCACGGGCGGAATCGCCGAACACGACGTCTTTAGCTGCCATCTTCTAACTCCTTGAATTCTTGAGAATGAACCGGGACAAGTGATTACTTGTTGACAACGGCCATGATGTCTTCTTCGCGCATCACCAGCAGTTCGTTGCCGTCGACCTTGACGGTCTGGCCTGCGTACTTGCCGAACAGGACGCGATCGCCGACCTTGACGTCGAGCGCGATCAGGGCGCCCTTGTCGTCACGCTTGCCCGGGCCGACAGCCAGGATTTCGCCTTGATCCGGCTTTTCTGCTGCGGCTTCGGGGATCACGATGCCCGACGCGGTCTTGGTTTCCTGATCCAGACGCTTGACGATCACGCGATCATGCAAAGGACGAAGGTTCATGGATAGATCCTCTCTTGATTGGGACTGAAGAACGCTGAGGTATGCCGGCTGGCGCCGCCAACCAGCGGAGTTGTTAGCACTCTCGTGCGGTGAGTGCTAATTATATGGACGAGGGATTACAAATTCAAGAAGAGACGTTGGAAGAGTCGAGATCCGCTTAACTTTGAACTTTGTTCACTTAAGTTTGAACCTTGCACCGCAGCAGAACTCCGACGAATCGGAATAATCTCCTTTTAAAACATCAACCTACCTACATCACGGGCCGACTTCGAGTTGACCTTCGCCCGCTCGCAATCCCGCCTCTCACCGCCCAAGTGCGTCGGGCAACTCAGACAATCGTTGCATTAGGGGAATCCCTGGCAAACGGACTGGCTACGCAAATAGCACCCACGTCCGGCGCGAGCATTGGCCCGTTGTCGACATTTTCTTGCCCACGCAACGTTTCGCACTACCCGCGTCGGGACCTTGGCTACGGCCCCGATCGCACGCGCCCCACTGCGTATCGGATCATCGAGCGCCTTGATCGCGGCATCGAGACACGCACAGTACGGGTCCTGATGGATATCTGGGGAGCTCACACGTGGCCGCTCGAGGTGCAAACTGGGGCCACAGCACGAGGCAGATTCCGACGCGCTTTGCCGAGAGCTGACGATACGCTATCCGGAGCTCGAGCAGTTTGTTCGTGACCGTCTCGACGACATCGTTCGTGCGACCGGTTCGGCAAACCACGCTTCAGCGCAGAGCTTCATCGGTCGCCTGCCTTCAAGAAACCTCGAATTTGCCCGCTACCTTGCACATGCCCGCTCTAAGCTGTCTGCACATTTCTGTGCACATCTCGCTTTTTCTGCTTCACCGAGACCGGTTTCACTGATGCCGAGGCGCCAGCCAGAGCCTTCCTCTCCACAGACTGCAACGCCAGAGCTTGGCGCCGAATGTTGATGGCCGCGTTCAGGTCGTGGTTCATCTTTAAACCGCAGCTGCACGACAGCACGCGGTCGCGCAGCGTGATTTCGTGAATCGTCCCGCATCCCGAACACGTCTTGCTGCTCGGATAAAAGCGGTCGATCACGATCACCTGTGCGCCGGTCATTGCGGCCTTGTATTCCAGTTGACGACGGAATTCGGAGAACCCGGCATCGGCGATCGAGCGCGCCAGAGAGCCATTGCGCAGCATTCCCGACACGTTCAAATCCTCAATGCCGATCGTTGAGTAGTTCGTCGCGAGTGTCGTCGTCAGCTTGTGCAAAGCATCCTTGCGGACGTTTGCGATACGCAAGTGCAGCCGGGCAAGCTTGGCTTTCGC